>JAPLON010000148.1:0-9094 GCA_026400695.1 Pseudomonadota bacterium | reverse complement strand
GTACGCGAAAGGCACGCAGTACTGGCAAAAAGTCTTGGTGGTTCAAAAATGATCCTGCAACAATCAGAAAGTCAAAAATGTTCCAACCACTGCGGAAAAAAGAAAAACCATTGCCTACGAGTTTGATGCCGAGTTCCACTACGAATATTGCTAAAATTACTTTGTCTATTTTGTGTAAGAGTAACTCAACCGGTTCTGGAATTGATTGGAAAGTTTGAATTCCTAGAATGATTGCGTTTGTAATCACTATAAAGCCAATAAAAAAATGGCCAGACTTTGTTTCAAGCAATTCACATAGCTTGCTGAAAGGTTTGCGTAATATCATGTCAATAAAAAAATAGAGTAACTGTATAATTATAGTAAAATTTTATTAAAATTCTCAATATGCAAAGTAATAAAAAACCACACTTTTGACGGGGTGGTTTTTTTAGATTATTGGTGAAGTTTATTTAAGTAATTTTTGAATAAATGGCGGGATTGAAAAGCTAGATTGGTGAATTTTTGGAGTGTAATATTTTGTTTTTTCATTGAGGTAGGCACTTTTTTCGTTAAGTGTCTGAAGAGATTGTTGGGTATATTCAGGCGTGTCACATGCAAAACCAATAACCATTGTTCCCCCTATATAAGTTGGAACAGGCATTAAGTAAAAATTTACAGACTCAAAAAAAGTACATAGCATTGTTTGCATATTTTTAATCCCTTGTGGCTGCATGAAAGGAACGCCACTTTGGGTGACCATAATTCCCCCAGGTTTCAAACACTTTTTGCAATCGCTATAAAAACTCTCTGTGAAAAGACTCTCTCCTGGTCCCATGGGGTCAGTGGAATCAGTAATAATTACATCGAATTTATCAGTTGTTGTTTTCACAAATTCGGCTGCATCAGCAATATGTAATTTTACTTTGTTATTTTCAAAAGCACCTTGGGAAAGACTGGGCATGTAGCGTTTACTGTATTCGACAACGCCAGCATCTATTTCAACCATGGTGACTGAGCTGAGTTTGGGGTGTTTTAGAACTTCTCGAATAATACCGCCATCACCACCACCAATAACCAGGACTGAAGTTGCTGAGCCGTGAGCTACCATAGGAATGTGTGCTAACATTTCATGATAAATAAATTCATCACGTTCTGTCGTTTGCGTGACACCATCTAGCATCATTACTTTTCCAAATGTAGCATTCTCAAAAATTTGCAAATGCTGATAAGAAGTTTTGGTATCAACTAAAAGTTGATCTACCTCAAAATTTTGTTGCCAAGACGGATGAAGCTTTTCGTTTATCCACTGAGATTGTGGAATGGTTTTTGAAGCAATTTTCATAGGATTTTTGCCCCTCTAAGTTGTTCATTAATATGAGTGTGTTCTGGTTTGAAATGGCGTTTTAAAACGGGCAATACCTTATAAGGTTTTGCATCACCGCACATAAAGACATCAAAAGCGGCATAGCCTTTTTCTGGCCATGTATGCACACTTATATGGGATTCGGCCAATACAGCTACCCCAGAGATGCCTCCATTAGGTTCAAATTGGTGAAGATGTATGTGGAGTAAGGTTGCACCTGCTTCGTCTATAGCTTCTTTAAACGCTTGTTCTATTAGATTTATATTATCTAGATTTGTTGCCTTCCATAGATCAATAATCAAATGGGTGCCAGCATAGTGCACACCTTCTTTTTGTATAAAAAAGTCTTTATTTTGGTTTGATTGTGCTACGGAAAAAGGAACAGTGTTGTTTGCTATGGATAGGGCAGGTGCTAAAAATCTGTTTTTGTGCAATTCAGTTACCTTAAGTTAGTTAAGAGGTACATTTTAAATAAACTATTACTGACGTCAAGTTGTTTTATTTCTCGTATAATGATGGATTGATAGTGTCAGTTTAAGCAAATTAGAAATGTTCTTGTTTGCTAATCAAAAGACCATAATTTAAGGACATAAAGTTCCAAAAAATTATGGCGTTTAAAAAGTACCAACTTTTTCTTAGACATTGAACCTAAAGTGAAAAATATCTCCATCTGCTACTAAATAATCACGTCCTTCTTGGCGAACTTTTCCAGCTAGCTTTGCGCCTTGCTCTCCTTGGTTGGCAGTGTAATCTGTGTAAGCTATTGTTTCAGCACAAATGAAACCGCGTTCAAAATCTGTATGGATAGCACCAGCGGCTTGGGGAGCTTTTGCACCTTGGTGTACTGTCCAGGCACGTGCTTCTTTGGGGCCAATTGTAAAAAAGGTTAGTAGGTTAAGTAATCCATATCCTGCTCTAATAACTTGGCGTAGGCCAGTTTCTTTTAACCCAAGACTTTGTAAGTATTCTTGCTGTTCTAAAGGATCATTAAGGCTTGAAACTTCTGCTTCTATTGCAGCTGAAATAATTACTGAAGAATCGCCTTTGCTTTTAGCGTATTCCATAACTTGTGCAGTGTAAGCATTGCCTGTAGAGGCTTCTGATTCATTCACATTACACACATACAAAATTGGTTTTGAGGTCAATAATTGTAACTCATCAAATGTCTTTTTTTCGATGGGCGTTAGTTCTAATGTTTTTGCTGGCAAACCTTCATGAAGAAGTGGCAAAACTTTTTGGATAATTTCTAATATTTCTTTTGCTTCTTTGTCATTACTGCGGGCACGCTTTTCTAAATTAGATACGCGCTTTTCTAAAGATTCAAGGTCAGCTAAAAGCAATTCTGTTTCAATTGTGGTTAAGTCACGTATTGGATCAACTGAGCCATCAACGTGGGTAATATCATCATCTTCAAAACAACGTAGAACATGTAAAATAGCATCTACACTACGGATGTGTCCTAGAAATTGGTTACCTAAACCTTCACCTTTGCTGGCACCGCGTACTAAGCCTGCAATATCTACAAATTCTAATTGGGTTGGAATGATTTTTTGGGATGATGCTAATTGTGCCAAAACATCTAACCTATCGTCAGGTACGCCAACACGACCGACGTTTGGTTCAATTGTACAAAAAGGGTAGTTGGCAGCTTGTGCTGCTGCAGTTGCAGTTAGAGCATTAAATAGAGTTGATTTACCTACGTTTGGTAAGCCAACAATTCCACAATTAAATCCCACGTGATTCTCAATTTTTAAACTAATTGGGAAAAATTTAGCATACTATGCTAGTTTTTGCTTGTTAAAATTTACCTATTGGCTGTTAATAAATAATTAACCGTTTTGCGCAATAATATAACTAGCCTTAGTTATTTGAGTACGAATATGGGTTATTGTATTGGGCGATTAATTTTGTGTACATTGTCGTTTGTCACTATGACGCTTCCTACCGTACTAACAGCTTCTGGAGTTTATTCAAAAGTTTCTACTATTGCTGGTGACGGTACAGATGGATTTGTAGATGGTCCTGCGTTGAATGCAAAGTTTAAAATGCCCCATGGAATAACTTGCGATATCATAGGAGATGTCTACGTTTCTGATACCTACAATAACTGCGTACGCAAAATAGATGCTTATTCTGGGAAGGTCACAACAATTAATGGTGGTCATTCTAAGTTCGGCGATATTGGAAAGTTCAATAATCCGCGCGGAATAACTTGTGATAGCTTAGGCAATATTTATGTAGCAGATTCATATAACAATCGTATTTGTAAGATTGATGCTTACTCTGAAGAGGTAACAACTATAGCTGGCAGTAGTTTTGGGTTTTCTGATGGTGTTGGTAGCGTTGCTAAGTTTTGGAACCCTTATGGCATAACTTGTGATAGTGAAGACAATCTTTATGTTGTCGATAAACTTAATCAACGAATTCGTAAACTTTTTTTGGAAAAAGATGGTAAGACCTGGCAAGTTTTGACTATTGCAGGTAATGGTAAAACTGGATTGGTGGATAGCTTTGATGATGGGTTAAAAGCTCAGTTTCATTATCCTGCCGGTATTACTTGTGATAGCGCGGGAAATCTTTACGTAACAGATACTAATAACCATTGCGTCCGTAAAATTGATAGATCTGGTGGGGTAACCACGATTGCTGGCAGTACACCTGGGTATGTAGATAGCCGTAAGAATGGGTTAAAAGCAAAATTTGAATACCCATATGGTATTACTTGTGATAGCGCAGGAAATCTTTACGTTGCCGATAAAGTTAATAACCGTATTCGAAAAATTGATACCTTTGGTGGAGTAACGACAATTGCTGGTGATGGTAGTTTTGACTTCTCTGATTCAGCCATTAGCTTGAAAGCAAAATTTTTCTCGCCGTATGGCATAGCTTGTGACATATATGACAACCTTTACGTAGCAGACACCTATAACAATCTCATTCGCAAAATTGCTAATAAACCTGATACTGCTTTAGGCACGGAAGATATAGTATTGTATCTGCCTTAGTTCATGGTGATGAGGACGAATGATTGATTACACTACTTTTAATGTGATAATAATTTTTCTGCTTCAAGAGCTGCCATACAACCTTGCCCGGCTGCGGTTACTGCTTGGCGGAAGACTTTGTCTTGTACGTCACCTGCTGCAAACACACCGTGTATAGATGTGGCTGTGCTACCTGGGGTGGTTACAATATAGCCTTCTGCATCATGTGATAATTGAGGAAAAATGCTGCTCATAGGAGTGTGGCCAATTGCAACGAATGCACCATCAAAATCATGATTAGTTATAGCATTGGTTTTAATATTTTTAAGGCGTAATCCAGTTAAGCTACGTACTGGTTGTTCTGTTCCTAAAAATTCTTCAACTGCGCTATCCCAAATTACGGAAATTTTGGGGTTATTAAGCAATCGATCCTGGGCAATTTTTTCGGCCCTTAAACTATCGCGCCTATGGATTAGGGTAACGTGGGCACAGTGATTGGTTAAATAAATTGCTTCTTCAACCGCAGAATTGCCACCACCAATAACTGCAACGTTTTTATTTTTGAAAAAAAAACCATCACAAGTAGCACAACCAGAAACCCCATAACCACGAAAATGAGATTCACTAGGTAGGTCTAACCATTTGGCTTGGGCACCGGTTGCAATAATTACTGTGTCGGCAGTGTAAGTTACTTCTGAGTCGGTTTGTACAGTAAATGGCTTTTTTGAAAAATCAACATTTTCAACAGATTCGTAACGCATGTCAGTGCCGACATGGGCCGCTTGTGCATGCATTTGCTCCATTAGCCATGGGCCTTGGATCACATCTTTAAAACCAGGATAATTTTCAACATCAGTTGTAATTGTAAGTTGACCACCTGGCTGTGGCCCTAATAATTGAATTGGATTCAAATTAGCGCGTGCTGCGTAAATGGCTGCGGTATAGCCTGCAGGACCTGCGCCAATAATTAAAGTTTTAGTGTGGTTTGTTATGCTCATTGACAATTCCTATTTATAAAAAAGTTTGGTAAGTAAAATTGGAAATTTTTTGAAAAGACTATGAAAAATTTATTTACTGATTTTAACGATAAGTTAACTTTTTGATGATAAAGGTATTCCACCCCCATCCCCCGCCCTAATAGGGTGGGCCACCCGCCTTGGCGCCATCCTAAACTGCAGATAAGCTCCGCCTGTAGCATCTTTAAGGGCTTTAAAAAATGATGCTTGCAAAAAATATCTGGAGATTGGCCTGCTCTCATTTCCACATGTACCATAGATGTTATTAATAAATTACTAAAATGCATAAATCATTTAGCCATTGTTACATCGGCAAACAAGCGCGCACTAATCCGGTAAATAGCGGGTGAGGGCTAAATGGCCGAGATTTTAATTCCGGGTGGAACTGGCTAGCAATGAAGAAAGGGTGAGGGTGGTATTCCACTATTTCTGGTAACAAGCCATCCGGTGACATGCCTGAAAATACGTAGCCTTTATCTTCTAAAGCTTGCTTATATTGTAGGTTAACTTCATAACGGTGGCGGTGGCGTTCAGAAATTTGCGTGTTCCCATACAAATTAAATGCCAAAGTTCCGTCTTTAAGCGTGCAATCAAACGATCCTAGGCGCATGGTGCCTCCCATATCATCTGATACTCCGCGAATTTCCTTTTGTTCACCGCTCATCCATTCGGTCATCAAAGCCACCACAGGTGTATTTGTAGGGCCAAATTCAGTACTGGAAGCATCTTTCTTTCCAAGTACGTTGCGGCAACCCTCAATAACGCTTAATTGCATGCCAAGGCAAATGCCTAGCATGGGAACATTATTCTTGCGGGCATAATTAATTGTTTGAATTTTGCCTTCTATTCCGCGTTCTCCAAAACCACCCGGAATAATAATGCCGTCAACACCTTGAATTTTTGCTAGTAAACCTTCGTCTTCAGCATCGATCCAGAGTTTCTCAATTTCGACTTGTTCGGCAATTCCTGCGTGGGTGATTGCTTGATCTAATGATTTATAAGCATCTTTTAATTGAACATACTTTCCAACAATGCCAATTCTTATTTTTGCCCTTGGTGAGTTAAGCTTGTTAATTAGTTCTTCCCAAGGCTTTAATTTTGGTTCAGTAACTATATCAAAAGCTTTAGCGACAGCTGCATCTAGGCCTTCATTATGATAGATCAAAGGAATTTCATAAATATTTTTAGCGTCTTGTGCGCGGATTACATTTTCAGAGTTGACGTTACAAAATAGGGCAAGTTTTTGTTTTGCATCTTCTGGGATTTCGTGTTCGCTGCGACATAGCAAAATATCAGGGCGGAGTCCCAAAGTTTGCAAAGCTTGAACCGAATGTTGGGTTGGCTTAGTTTTAAGTTCACCCGCTGCAGCTAGGTAAGGTAGCAATGTTACGTGCATGAGTAAGCTATTTTGGCTGCCTAATTCATTGCGTAATTGGCGGATTGCTTCAAAAAAAGGTAAAGCTTCAATATCTCCAACTGTGCCACCAACTTCGCAAATGATAACATCAACATCTTCGCTACCGTTTCGAATAAATTCTTTTATGGCGTCGGTAATATGGGGAATAACCTGTACGGTTGCGCCTAAATAATCGCCTTTTCGTTCTTTTGCAATTACTGCAGAATAGATTTTTCCAGAAGTTACGCTGTCAAATTGAGTCGCATCTTGATTGGTGAAACGTTCATAGTGACCTAGATCAAGGTCAGCTTCAGCACCATCACTGGTTACAAAAACTTCCCCATGTTGATAAGGATTCATGGTTCCAGGGTCAACATTCAGGTATGGATCAAGTTTGCGCAATCGAACTTTCAAACCACGTGTTTGTAATATGGCGCCTAGGGCTGCGCACGCCAAACCCTTTCCTAGGGATGAGCTAACTCCTCCGGTTGTAAAAATAAACTTGGCCATGGCCTATTTTTTGCTTGGAGTTGAATCAACAATCTTCGTTTGGTTTTTAATAGCTTGACTATTAAGAACAGTCATTAGTAAACAGTTTCCCATAAACAATGCTGCCAACACACCTGTAACTCTGGTCAACAAGTTAGCTGATCCGCGGGCTGTAAACATGCTAGAGCTGCTATTACCACCGCCCATGCCTAAACCACCGCCTTCACTGCGTTGTATCAGTATCACGCCAATAAGAGCTAAAGTTATAAAAATTTGTACTATTAATAGGGTATCCATAAAATCCTCAATTGTTTATTTAGGGCTAATTATCATGATCATTTGCTTGCCTTCAAGCTTGGGGTTGTGGTCAATTTTGCACACCTCCTCAAACATTTTGCGAACTTTATTTAAAATTTCTACGCCAATTTCTTGGTGTGATAATTCGCGTCCGCGAAAACGTAGCAAAATTTTAACTTTGTTGCCTTCTTCTAAAAAGCGTTTAATGGCCTTGCACTTAATTTCAAAATCGTGAGGATCTATCATTGGGCGCATTTGTATTTCTTTGACCAAAACTACAGTTTGCTTTTTTTTTGCTTCTGCTTTCTTTTTTTGTAACTCGTACTTGTATTTGCCGAAATCAAGAATTTTGCAGACTGGCGGCTCAGCATTTGGGGAAACCTCTACCAAATCAAGGCCGACATCTTGTGCCATTCTTAGTGCCTCTGATTTTGTCAGTACTCCAATCATTTCACCTTTTTCATCGATCAAACGAACCTTCGGGGCGTGAATTTCGGTGTTTACTCTGGGGCCTTCATGGTTTCGCGAATCTCGGCCTACCACGCCATCATTAGGAAAACGGCTAATAACAAGTCTCCTTTAAAGACAATAATACATACATGTGGAAAGTTATCATAAATGCGTCATCTGCGTCCATAAAAATTGCCTTGATTTTAAAGAGTTTTTGTAATGTGTTGATTATTTACATTTTTGAAAAAATGATGTACTGATGGGGCGCATATGGGGTTTTTGAAAAAGAAACTTAAGTTTTGCGTTTGGAGTGGAGTTAATCATTAATTTGGAGATAGGAGAATAAAATGAAAAGTAAGTCTATATATTTAACGTTTTGCGTAATGATCATAAGTGTTTTTTCTTGTCATGGATTTGCTGCTGATTCGGGGGTAGATTTACCTGGATTTAAAGAGGCTGGATTTAGAGTTCAATCTTTAGCTGCTTTAAAAGAATCAGGAAATCCTTTCCACAAGAGCTTGGTTGACTTTTACAAAGGTTCTGGGGCTTTTGCTGATCGTGTCTTTGTTGTGGCTGATTATCCCAAAGCAGCAGGAAAAACTGAAGCAAATTATGCTCCACTAAGACCTAAAGCTACAGGTACAGAGATTTTAGTTCCTTTTGATACTGTTGTTTTATCCAGATACAACGGAACGGATGACGGTGCTCACCTATCAAGAATTCTTACTAGTTGGATAGCAACTGGTTTTTCTTCCCATGCAGTAGTGACACTTGAGGGTGCGGTCGTTTACTGGGTGAACCCTATACTGTGCAAAGGGCAGATGGCAGGAAAATGGAACAATACTTCTGTTGAGGTTTTAGTTGCCACAGATGCAGGACACTGCCTTGTTGGTCCTCAGGTTTATTCTATTGCATCTATAGTTGGGTTCGCCAATGCCTTTGTTAATGCTGAGAGGGAACCAATAAGATTTATGCTTTCTCATGGAGAAGCGCGCGGTTCGAAAGAAGAAGGAACGATAGCTAATCTTGATGATGTCAGGGGGGGCTTAAAATTAAGCAATGCTAACAAGGAACATGATCAAGCTCCGCTTTCTAAATAAAAACACCAATGAACTTAAGC
>JAPLON010000038.1 GCA_026400695.1 Pseudomonadota bacterium | reverse complement strand
GAAAACATTACCGTCATGTTTCTTTCCACACTTTTCCCCAACTTAACATCTAGAATAGAATTTATAGAAAGTGCGTCAAAAAACTGCTTTGGAACAAAGCAACTAAAAATTTTAATCTGTTCAACCATTTCCGCTTGCAAAGAATACTTCTCAAGACCTTTATCAACGGTTAGCAATAAATCATTTTCCAACCATGGTTTTGTCATATAGCGAAATAAATCTGCATAATTTATGGCATTAACGGCTGAATCAAGCGATGCCTGACCTGTCATCAAAATTTTCACTGTTTCTCTGTTTTGCTCATTAATGTAAGCAAGCAACTCATCACCTTTCATGCCGGGCATAATCTGATCTGAGATTACTAAACGAACTTCTTGGTTATTCTCAGCTAGATCTTTTATAAGTTTTACTGCCTCTTCTCCACTTTCTGCAGATTCATAAACATAAGCATCTCCAAAACGTCGCCTAAGCTGCGTTAATAACGTATCAAGAATAAACTTTTCATCATCAACACAAAGAATAACTGGTTTCTTTGTCATTTTTTTTCTCCGTTAATAATTACAATTGGTATCGAAACTGTAAATTTCGTGCAGCCTGGAACACTAGTTAAATCAATTTTTCCATGATG
Source organism: Pseudomonadota bacterium (assembly GCA_026400695.1). Lineage (GTDB taxonomy): Bacteria > Pseudomonadota > Alphaproteobacteria > Paracaedibacterales > CAITNM01 > CAITNM01. Next base: position 6,937 of record JAPLON010000038.1, on the reverse strand, counting down.
CTTATGAATAATATCTTTAATTATTGAAAGCCCCAGGCCAGTTCCTTCTCCTTTTGGTTTTGTCGTAAAATATGGTTCAAATATCTTTGAAATAATATCCTGAGGTATTCCTGGACCATTGTCTTCAATCTCTACTGAAACGTAATCATCTGAAGATTTTTTTAGACTAATCCATATCTTGCCTTCACCTTTCATAGCTTCGATAGAATTATTTATCAGGTTAGTCCAAACTTGATTAAGTTGATCTGCGTAACACTCAATAGTTGGTACATCCTCATAATTTGTGTAAACTGTGATTCCTCTTTTTAAGCGGTTATTAAGAATCACTAAAGTATTTTCAATGTCCTCTCTTAAATTTGCAGTAGACAAGCCTTCATTTCCTGATCGGGAATAAATTTTTAGTGCTTTCACTATATTAACAACCCTACCAATGGCTATCTCAATATTCCTTACATGTACTTGGCTCATACCCATCTTAAATAAAGATTCCACCACGATGTCTTGATGCTGAGATCTCAATATCGGGAAGAGAATGTTTATATTTTCTGAAGTAAATCCAAGTGGCGCTAATTTTCGAGATAAGGTATCCGAATTATTAATATTTTCCTGGTCAATAATTTTTTCTAAACTTCTCGCGATTTGCCGGGTATCTTCCGTGCTGATTTCCTTAACACTAGATAAAACAAATTCACAGGCCTTAACATAAGCAGGTTGAATATTTGCATCTAGATTAAGTGCAATATGCATGAGACCATTTAATATATGAACATAATCATTCTTAATCTCTAGGATAGCATTAGCAATAGCACCAGCAGGCGTATTAATCTCATGACTCACCCCCGCTACTAATTGACCTAATCCAGCCAATTTTTCAGCATGCACCATTTGAGATTGAGTTTTCTTAAGCTCCTCTAATGCTACAGAAACTTCTTTGTTTGCTAAGTTAAGTTCTTTCGTTCTTTCTTCTACACGCCTTTCAAGTGAAATATTTAACTTTTTTAAAGAATTATACGCTGTTCTTAATTCTTCTCTTGTTTCATTCAAACCATCTACAGCTAAGAATAATTCCGTTTGCAAGTCATTAAAACTTTCAGCCATTTCTCCCAGCTCATCATGAGAACGTACTAAAACAGGAATTGGTTGAACTGAAAGTTTAGCACCCTCGAGATCTCCCTTACCTAAAGCGCGTAATGCCTTTGAAAATTCCTTCACAACATCTTTAGCAATCTTTTGAGCGGCACTAGATATTTCCGTGGCTGTTTCTACAACAATACTTGGCACAATAATGCCAACGCTAATTGTCAAAAGTGCGACTACAACAAATATATCTTCCAAGACTACAACCAAAGACGAATTACGATCTGCCATATTTCCAACCGCAAAAATATAACCGCTACCATCTAAAATTAAGACTAAAATCATCACCCCAGTTAACTTGACATGAAGACCGCTTGACATAATAGGCAAGCCTTTTGCCCTACGGTCAGAACAAGTGCGCCAGGCATATAATCCCATCCCCAAAAAGGAGATAAAAAAACCAGTTAAAATTGTTACAAGGCCATATTGCTGAAATCCAAAAATAATACTTAGTAACCAAGCAAATGCAGAAATAAGCCCCAGGTAAATAGAATATTTAGGAGCTTTGTATGGGCGATGTTTTTCAGGAAAATCATGTCGCATAATCCATACTGCTACAGCTGGCGCACAAAGGCTTAAAATGTTTGTATAGGCAATTGAATTAATAAGCCACAATTCATTTTTTAACCAAAAGACGAATAGAAAACTCACAATCACTGAAGCACAAGAAGCAAACCAAGGCACTTGTGTTTTGGGAAATTCCCATGAAAAACACACTGGAAACAAACCATCTTTAGATAATTGAAAAAGTACTCTAGATGAAAACATAGTAACTGTTAGACAAGAAACTAGAAATCTTAAAATTAAAAAAGCAAAGCTAAGCACTTTAGCAAAATATCCAAAAACAGGAGAAAAAGTTGGTATCAAACTAAAAGAAAGATCCTTAGTTAATGCTATTTCCCCCATACTTCCAAGCCAAACAATAGGCATTAAAATAAAATAAAAGCCAGCAATAATACACATAACGACAACAGCACGCGGAATATCTTTTTCAGGATTTTCCACGTAATTGGCGTAACAAAAAAATTTTTCATACGAAGGAACAGTAAGATTAACCAATAAAAAACCTGCCATAAAAGAAGTTAGACTTCCAAATGCCCCGTCAAAAGAAGTATTAAGATGAAAATCAGTAGCAGTTTGCCAATCAACAGTTCCGCTTATAACAGGAATAAAGCAACTTAAAAGTGCTAAAGCAAAAGTTAGTAGTACCACTGGAAAAATTAAACGACTTATCGTCTTCAATCTGCAAAGACTACACAAAAATGCCATAAAAACAAGAATAGCTGCAATAATAGTAGATGATATTTCGGGGAAATACCGACTTTGAATCAAATTACCAATAAACACAGCTCCCATACCGCAACCAAGAGCTCCACCCATTGCATAACCTAAGCCTAAAATAGGAGTAAGAACGGGACAATATTTTTGAAATGCCTCTTGGCAAAATGCAACAATTCCGCCAACACGATTGGGGTACATAAGAACGAGTTCTATCCAACATGGGGCCGCCATCCAAGCAAAAACAACTCCAACTGCCAGAATGAATATTCCCGCTGATCCCTGCCCTGGTATAAAAAAGCTTCCAGCATCCCTCCCACCTATTAGAGATCCCAAAATAAAAAATAGTGAATAGGCGGCTCCAAAATTAAGACCAACCAAATAGAACCATTTTGTTTTGTTTTCTGGATTAATCACATCTGTTAACACTTCAATATTTCCCAATCGCTGACAATTTCGTAAGGTAAGGTCTGTTTCTACCCAATAGCTATTGTATAGCTAGAAACTCTAACAAAAGATTAAAATTGAATGTGCATCCTATTTGCCATTAGCTTAACTGTAATTGCTTTGTGCCAAAAATTTATGTGTTAATTTATTACCTATTACCATACAACTTGCAAACTAGGCAGATCACTTTCTGAAAAAATTGAATAAGTTTGTAGTAGGGCAAGCTTGCCATCTTGTCTTGGGTATCCGCCAATTCTTGCATATTCCATTTTAAAACCAAGCTTTAAAGGAATTTTGTTGGAAGCTATATTTTCAGAATCACAATGAATTTCTAATTTCCTGGCTCCTAAAATTTTGAATGCAATAATCGCCATGGCATGTGTAGCCTCAGATGCATAATCATTTGAACGGTAACTTTTACGTATAAAGTATGAAATACCAAATTGTGGAACATCCCAGCTTGCCTGAAAAGGTGGAAAGGCACACCTGCCAATAACATCATCCGTTAATTTATCTATAATCAAGTAGCGAATAGAATCCCTAAGTATAAACTCCGCATGATGTTTTCTACATTCTTCTTCAATCATCTTTGCGCTTGGCAGGTGTTCCTGCCAATTAAGCCATTTGACATAGTCAGCAAAACCATCTTGCATTGCACCATGTAATTTCTCACCAAAACCAGCACACGGCATCTGCAATTTTATGCGAGGCGTTTCTATAATCTCAGGCAAATCAATCAATATTTTGCGCATTTTTTATTCGATCATTATGGGCTATCTGATTCTACCACAGTATTTTTTAGATGGTTTAATAATTTGTTTCATGAAAAACAATGGGGAATAAATCGGCTTGACTGTTTCAAAATAGGAGATAAATCTTCACGAATACCAATACCAGCTGATTTTCCTTGAATAACCCAACTTCCTATTGTGGGAAAGTTACCATCATAGCTAGGCACATTGAACCATTCTTGGTAAATAAAATCTGATTCTTCTGCACCTTCAGGTAGCACAACGGAAGATCTAGGTTGGTAAAGAGTAACGTATTCACCCTCTCGTCCCCATTTTGGTTTAGCTACAAAAGGTGATGAGAATTCTGAAGAAGAATGATAAGCAGGCAAAAGATGTGGACTATCAGGAAACATTTCCCAAAGAACGGCGAGGATATTTTTATTTTGCAAAATCATTCGCCATGCTGGTTCAAGAATCATCATTTCTGAATTTAACAAATAATCTGCAAATTCGTCTTTTATCATCCATTCCCAGGGGTAAAGCTTAAACAGATACTTAATGTTTATTGAGTCTTCATCGCAGAATCTTTTTTTGAAAAAGCCATCCTTTAGGCCGATATCATGCAAACCAATAACTTTAACTTTTTTAGTTACTTGCAGTGCAGTATCTGCTAAATAAGCAATTGTTCCGTAGTCTTCTGCGTTATCTAGAAAACCGCTTAAATGTAGCCAGGCACCAGAAGGTATCAAATTGCGCCAGGCCTCTAAGAGTTTTTCATGAATACTATTGAACTGATCAACTCCAACTTTTAATGATTCTAGCCACTCCCATTGAATGACACTTGCCTCAAAAAGAGCAGTAGGGGTATCAGCATTATACTCAAGCATTTTGGGAGGATTGATACCGTCGTAAGCCAGATCAAAACGTCCATAGAGACTTGGACTTTTTTGTTGATAACTTTTTTCAATTAAAGAAATCTCTAACTCAGAAAAACCAAAACCTTCGTATTTGCCTTCTTGAATAACAGCAGCAACTGCTTGATTACACATTATTTGCAATGATTCTGTTGCCTGTTCAAGCTCATCAACTTGACTTGCTGTGAAATGATAATAAGCTGATTCATCCCAATAAATAGATCCATCTATTGTATGAAAATCAAACCCTAAACTTTCTACTTTTTCTTGCCAGTTATGACGTGGTGTAATCAGTCTACGTTCCATTTTTTACCCACCAAAACCACTTCCATGATTACCAAATCCGCCAAAGCGTGGCTTTGAGCCCCAATCATTCCAAATATGCCCCCTTCTTCTTGAAGTTGATTTTTTTTCATAGTAAGGTTCGCCATTATCTGGCAAATGGACAGTGAATCCCTGCATAATAGGTGCATACCCTGATTTCCATGGCTCACATCGATAATATAACCTATTACATTCATCCAATGGTTTTGCGCTTTTTGATTCATCTTTCTTCTTAGCTTTGGCGTAAGCACTATGGCAAACAGATTCAGGTAGTGTATTTGAACAGCTTTTTACATCTTGATAAGTGCTAGATGGCTTATCATCGCAGCTAACCAACACAGCACTACTGATCAGATATAAAGATATGCGTTGAGATCTTTTCATTTTCAATATGTCATGCATGCTGCATTTAAAATGCCAATTATCAAAGATATAATCGCTAAATAAAATGATCCTGCGATATTGTTCTCTGTGACATTCCTTTTTAACTCAGGAATCAAAATACGCGCTAAAACATAAACCATCAACTGAATAACCATAGCAACGATCCCCCAGATGGTTACATCACCAATGGACTGACTATTTGTAATAATACTTGCTAGAGGAATAACAAATCCCAGCAAGGCACCTGCAAAACTTACCACAGCAGACATATTATGATGCTTCATTAATTCAAAACCATTATATGGAGTAACCCATTCATATAAATAGGTGAAAATCAACGTTAGTAAGATGGCTAATCCAAAATAAGTAACAAAATTAATAGCAACAAGCATTATGAACAATCCTCAAACTTTAAAAATTAGCAAAAAACCCGTGGCACATATTTTTACGCGCCTCTATAAAAATGCTAGCATTTTTAATATTAAGAATCTATTGCATTACAGGCGCTGTTTCATGCAAAGAGAAAGTTTTGATTGTCTCATATTGCACTATCAACCATGCTCATCCACCGTTAGCCTGCTTAAAATTTGAATAAGATTTTTTTGTTCAGCATCAGGAACCTTACTAAAAAATCTACCATCAATTCCTTCAATAATTGGCACAAGCTTATGAACAAGTTTTTTTCCGTTATAAGTAAGAGAGACACTTTTGGCACGTGTGTCTGTTTCATGCTCTATGCGATTTACGAGCCCCATAGCCACAAGCTTTTTAAGTGATTTAGATACGGTCATCTTATCAAGCTTTGACCAATTTACAATTAAGATTTGCGTTGTATCATAGCCATGCGCTTCAAACCAAAGAAGCGTTGCCATAATCACAAACTGAGAATGGGAAATATCATACACCTCCAGTGCCTTTTTAATCTGTCTCTGCCAAACCATTGTTGTTTGCCAAAGTAAAAAACCTGGGCTATCTTCCGGTCTGTCAAAACTAAAGGGCAATTTATCCATGTAAACCCTTTGCAAGATTTACCAAAGCTTCCATTTCTTGTGGTACGGTATCAGCAACGTTTTGAGCCACTAATTTGATCCACAGCCACTTAAGTGGTCCTTTCACCATTAGAGTGTTGGTTAATTTTAAGCCTTCAGGCGTTTCTTCTAAGACGTGAGTGTCATACATTTTTGCACCAAAAAAAGTAGTGCAATCAGTAAATTTGTGACCTTCCTCTATTTCAGTCAAATAAATCTTTACCTCCCTAACTCCCTTTGGCTTTAGCATGAAGTAATTGCCAACTTCAAAAGGACCATCCATTTTGCAGTAATCCAAATCACCATGCCATTTTGGCCAGTTATTTACATCTATCCATACAGACCACACATCTTCCTTTTTGATGCCTTGAAATGTTTTGCTATAGGTTTTTGTCCACATATTTACCTCCATAATATCTATACATATAGTATGCAAGTTTACTAAATAGTCAAGAAAAATAATAGCAATCTCTACAACTCTGTCCTAACTTATCAGTGTATGAATCAAGAATTTGTTAGTTTGTGTGAGCACTTTTGAAAACAACATTAAAAGTAGGGGCTGACACCTGACTTTTAAGAAGTTAGGATGTAAGAATGTATGTAAAGCATTGCAAGCTGTCACGTTCAGAGCAGTTAAGACTGTTAGAATATTTTGTTGCAGGAACTCCTGCCAGAACAGCAGCTGATTTAGTTG
>JAPLON010000021.1:957-6950 GCA_026400695.1 Pseudomonadota bacterium | reverse complement strand
GTACTTATTTTGACAGATAAGGTAGTCTGTATAAATATCGCACAATCTTGTATCCATAAATACTCAACTCATGTGAATACGTTAGATAACTTCTATCTACTGCTTTTCCTCAAATATCGCAACTCACTGCGTAAGGTGAGTTACTTAAGCTATATGTACTTTAATCCACTTTTAAAAAGCAATTTTGACTATTCGGTCGAAGATATTATTGTGCATAATTTTTATTTATCTGTTGTAATGTCTCTTTCTACTGTTCTATGGATAATTTTATGTCGCAAAATTCATCCATTAATTATACTGAGAGGAAGAGGTATAGTGCTTTTAGTACTAACCCTTTTGTTACCATTCAGCGTTGATTATGCAAGTAGCAATATTCAGATTTTTTTGATTCAAGCTAGCCTTTTAGTTTTTTCAATGGTAGCAGAACCTGCAGGTGCTGTATTTATTACGCATTTCCCTGTTTTAAGAAGGTTTACTATAGCTAGCTTTGTTTATGCACTTTCACGAGCTGTGATGTACGTGATTACATCATTTAGTCTAGTATATCTAACAGAGTGGTTTGGATATTATGGTATTTGGGCTATTTCGTTCCCAATTATTTTTTGTTTTTTATGGGGAATTAACTACTTCGCAAAACTTGAGAAAATTAAGAACATCATGCCAAGTAATTTGTCTGCATGGCAAAAATTTACTTCAAAAAAAGCCGCGTAGGGTTTAATAGAGAATTATTATGAATTAAGCTATTTTAATATTGCTAAAAGAAAAAAGGCTGACGCAATGTCAGCCCTTTTGTATTGTTAACGCATTCGTGATTATGCGCTTTAATTATCTGATATTTCGTTTAACTCATCATCCTCATCCGCCGCTTTTTCAGCAATTTTATTCATTCTCTTTGTAGATCTTGTTGCAAGCATTTTTTTAATGGCTTCTAATTTTATTGCAGGGTTTTGAATTCTATCTAGAGTGTCCAAGGCATTTCCTAAATTATTAATGTCTTCTACAGATTTTGTTTTTTTCATCCAAGTTATTGCGAGTTCCCGTAACGCTGCATTTTCAATACTGTTTATTTGACACCATGAAGTGACCACGTCTTCCATATCCGACGCATTATTTACACGCGCTACATGAATCACAACGAATGGTTGACTGGAAGATTCAACGTTTTTTAACTCTGCCAATAAGTTTAAAATTAGTTCCAATTCTTCTGGTTGGTTAGCATAAAGCCGTTTTGTATGTTTCAAAGCTTCAGCTTGTACACTCGGGTGAAGAGAGCTTACCGCCGTTCTAATTTGTTCATCGACAAGATTTTCTGCACTAAGAGAAGCATTCAACCCCTGCATTGAAGAAATACACAGTAAAAATGCACTGAGTAAGTAGTAAAGAGTTTTTTTCATAAAAATAGTTTTGCTTTGTTGTTTGAGTGTCTCTTTCTAGAGGAACTTCTTTGAAGTGTCAATTAGTTTTGATTTTAGCTACTGTGCTAAGTTATAAAATCCACCCTTTAAAAAAGTAAGATTTAAGTGCACGATGCGTAGTGTAAATGTTTTATACTACAACAAAAATAACAGCTTTATAACTAAAAGTAGACTTTTTATTATTTATTAACGTTATGTTAATACTTTTTTTACAAACTATTAATTGGGTCTTATGATCCTGTTTTAACTTTGTAATGGAGAAGTATTATGAATAATGTTATCAAGAAAAATTTTGCTTTATTAGCAATTGTTGTAAGTGCATCTGCGGTACATGCTGCTACTAACATAGGACCAGATGTTTGGCAAAAAACACGTACTGGTGGGGGTGTCTACGCAGCTTCTGTTTCAGGACTAAAGCCAATGGCTCAACTTAACGTCGATACAACAGCAAGAACTGCGACTACAACAGCACCGGTGGCAGCTGCATCAGATGCTGCTGTTGCCCCAATCGTGGTTAAGAAGAGAGTATCTTGGTGTGAATATTTTTCATCATGGTGTAAGAGAAAGTAATAACGTAGATAGTAGCATACAAATGGATCCCCTCCTTCGAGGGGATGACAAAAAAACAGTAGTTTTACAACCACTTTTAGCGTCATTCCCGTGAAAACGGAAATCCATTTTTCATGCTCATTGTATATAGTTTTTGCTATATGTTAGCTATATCTTTAGCTCCCCCTTGAAATTGTCCGCATTACAAGGACACTTTTTCAGATTCAACCATGAAAAAAATATTAGTAATCGCAATATTGTGTCATGCAGCTTTACTTACTGCAACTGATCAGAATTCTACAGAAGTACCAGAAACCCAATTAATTCAAATAAGGTTAGTATTAATACAAAACCTCACCATAACAACTTGTCAACTAATTACGCTAACAGCCGTTCCCTTTTTTCATGTCTTTTACTACTGAGTAGGCTCTGCGGAAGATTTTTTCTCAGCTTCCCTTGCAGCTTTCTTTGCATCTGCAGCTTCCCTTGCAGCTTTCCTTGCATCTGCAGCCTTTTTCTTTGCCTTTTCATCTGCTTTTTTCTGTGCAGCCGCAGCCTCTTTTTTCTTTGCAACTGCAGCCTTTTTCTTTACAGCCACAGCCTCTTTCTGTGCCCATGCATCTGCTTCTTCTTCTTCCAAAGTAGCATTAGCTGCCATTACACTCGGGGTCATTCCTAAGGCTATTAAAAGTCCCAAAGCTATACGTGTTACAAAAATTGTATTTTTCATAATTTATTTCCTATTTAATTAATATAATTTATTAGAACACAAACTGAATTAAAAAACAGTTAACAACACAATATTAAAAATTAGTACCACTAGGCAACAAACTCTTCTAAATGTTCATGCAGGTGAGTTGGCTTTGAACGGGTTGGCCACGGGTCATGCAAATCGCTTAGGTAGGTTTCAAGTTTTTCAACCTCTAGACGAATTTCATGATCTCCTGAAAAGATTAAATGCACCCAGTTAGAGTCACTTGTTGATTCAGTATGAATATGTAAAAGGTTTAAAATGCGCTTGTCACCGTGTTGTTCAAAACCTTTGCGTTGAACGTTTTTAACATGCAAAAACAACAGCCCCATGTGAGAGCGGTAATACATTGGTTTACCACCTACCACATCTTGATGGTTCCAGCAAAACCGGTTCACCAATAAGGTAAAACTATCTTTTTCATAAACCATTGCTACAAGCGGGCAAATGCCATCTCGCAATTGTTCAGCGATATGATTTAGGTCACTCTCATCGATCGCACGCATTTTGATTAATTTATCGCTGGGAATCATGTCTTTTTCCTTGGATTTTTACCGAATGTTTTTTATTATAACCATGATTCAATTGTTAAAAATAGACCCCAATGGCCGCCACGGTTAGTTTAAATGCTACCCAGCAACAAGAGCTTGATGATCAAGCACAAGAAACCTTTCAAACTAAACGTGCCACAGTTGCAAATCTAGAAGAAATTTTGTACAAACCGCTACCTGTGTTAGACCACGGCTTTGTTAGAGTGGTAGACTATATGGGGGACGATTCAGCGATTGTGCAGTCAGCCCGCGTTTCTTATGGTAAGGGCACTAAAAAAGTTACAGAAGACCGTGGCTTAATTAATTATTTAATGCGCCATTGGCACACCACCCCGTTTGAAATGTGTGAAATCAAATTTCATATAAAGCTGCCCATTTTTGTAGCCCGCCAGTGGATTCGCCACCGCACCGCTAATGTTAATGAATATTCAGCACGCTATTCGATTTTAGATAAAGAGTTTTACCTACCAAAACTTGAACATTTGGCTGCGCAGTCAACGATTAATAATCAAGGACGCGGTGAGGTTCTAGAAGGCAAGTATGCCCAAGAAGTGCTTGAATTATTAAAGCGTGATTCTATGCAAACTTATGACACGTATGAATACCTATTAAACAGCAATGGTGATGAATCACGGCCTGGGTTAGCCCGTGAATTAGCCAGAATGAATTTGCCGGTTAATTATTACACACAATGGTACTGGAAAATTGACTTGCATAACCTAATGCATTTCCTACGCCTTAGGGCCGATGCCCATGCCCAATACGAAATTCAAGCCTACGCAGACGTTATGATAGATGTTCTAAAACGCTGGGTGCCCTTTGCTTACGATGCATTTATGGACTACCGGGTCGGCGCTGCGACTTTTTCATCCAAAATGCTAAGTGTTTTAAAACGACGCTTAAGTGGTGAACTTGTCACAAAGGAAAATAGCGGATTGACTGCTCGTGAATGGGGTGAAATGGAGAAAACTTTGGAGGGGTAACTTGCCCCCCAAATTTTAGGTTACTTCTTACGGGCAGCAGAAAAAATACCTGAGCGCAGAATAACCACAAACAATCCAACTGCTCCAACCCCTAATGCTACGTAAGGCCAAAATGTGTAACTGCTTTTAGACACCTTAGGAGGATCACTTGGAATAGTTGGCGGCACGTTAGACAAGCCATTATATTTCGGTTTCTCCTCCGGAGGAACGAGCTTAACTCCAAGACCATCTATATTTGCAGGGGGGATTACCACTATCGGTAATGGCTTAGCCACACCTAGCGAATCATCCACAGGATTCAATACGACAGCCTGATCATTTTGCAGAGGGTATTTTACTTTAGTTATTCCTGTGGTTAGCTCAGGTTGTTGCGTTGTGGCACCAGCTATTCTCACCGTAGGGTTACCTAGCGAAAGATCATCATTAATAGGAGGGTATTGTGGATGCGAAGCTATAAGTTTTCCAGCTACTAAAATACTAGGTACTAAATAAAAAATTTTTAACATAAAACACTTATTTATAATCGTGCTATCTAGATTCTCACGCAATCTTATTAATAAACAATTAAGGTACCTGGCATGCTCTAAAATGAAACACAATATTATCGAGTGTTTTGTGAAAGTAAAACTCCACGGAGATTGCCCCCCGTGGTTTGTTTAAAAGGTTGGTTATTATTTAGCTTAATAACCCTAATTCGAGATTGTGGTTAATACATTTGTACTACTATTCCGACGCGCCATTTTACATTTATGATCGTCAGCAGGAGACGTTGTTAGGAATAGATCTATTCCTTTGAAAAACAGACCACTGGCACCGACAATAAGAGAAGCTACACCACAAGCATTTTTTTCGTATGGATCATTGGTACCATATAGCGATGCAAAACCTAGCGATGCAGAGGCAACATTAGATAAAACAACCAATCCATTCAAGGTGTTGTGTGCTACTCCTTTTATACCGTCACGGTCCTTATACCAATTATATAGATTAGAAGCTGCTCCTAATAAATTAATACAGCAACCTGTAGTACCAATTACTTTAATACCCTCTACACTGAGCGATTCCAAAACTGTTAAATCACCACACATTAAAGAGATAAAACCAGTCATATTAGGTATAGCTTTTCTTGTACTTTCACTCACTATCTCTCGTCTAAGAGCTTTATGCATATCTTCCGGAAACACACTTTCAATAACACCTAAAGGTGTAACCATTTTCTTTTTTACTACACCCAACTCCACGTCTTCCATTTTTTCCGCACAATTTCCATCAAAATTAAGGGAAATTGCACATAAAAATGTAAGTAGAATTTTATAGTTTAATTTAGAGTTATTCATAATATATCCTAAGTAAAAGTTGTTACAATCTTACATTACAATCGAATTGTTAATTAATACTTAATGTAACAACATGAATATTTGATTTATATTCTAGATGATTTATTGATACAAGTTATTACTAAATGGAAAAAATCTTAAGGAAGCACTACCTACCCCCTCAAGATTTTTAGTTGTTTTTATTACATAACGCAGTGTGCGGGTTTTAATTTAACTCCCACAACGATAACCGACGTCCCGCGGCCTGCGCTGCGGGACGTCGAAATACACTAAGCTGGGTAAATCAAAGGTTTTTTGAAAAACTCGCTCACAGCGTTAGATAACGCAAAGTGCACGTTCTATTTTTTAACAGAACCAGAAGATGAAACTCCAAAACCACGTAACATTGCTACGAATAGACCAACTGC
>JAPLON010000021.1:0-917 GCA_026400695.1 Pseudomonadota bacterium | reverse complement strand
AGGTAAATACTTGTAATTATTTTTAATCACGTCAGGAACATCATTTGAAACAGTTTGTGCTATTTTAGACACTCCAATGTATGAAGAATTTAATAGATCAGCAATTTTCGGCGTGAATATTTTTGCAAATTTAATAATTTCAGCCTCGTGAGACTCAGCTAATGCAACAGCAGGAACTAAGACCAACGGAACACTTTGGCGCAACACATCTATAAGAAGTGGTAAATCATTTTCTAGCATATAATTTACATATTCTTGGCAAGTTTTAAGGTCAGCTAGAGTGCTTAAATCGTCCTCAAAATCATCTATCTCAGTAATTAATTGATTAAATGCCTTATAAACGGAAGATGTATCCGAGAAAAGTTCAAATAATTTAGGAAAATCTGGAGAGTTTTTACGCACTAACGCCGCAACTGATTCAAACATTAGATATGTCATATCAACATTGTATAAAGTGTTGGGACTATCATCAGTTACAACCCCACCATTAGAGACTAGATATGCAGCCATTTTTAACATCGAGCTTTTAGTTTTTTCAGGTGAAAAATCAAAAACGCATTGCACTGGAATAACAGCTGGTGTAACCCTAGCATCTGAACCATTTTCTGGATCTACTGGATTTGTTGTTGAAGCAAGAAGTGCTGTCGCACTTAAGCCAAACACTACTAAAGCGTAAAAGCTAATAGAAAAATTTTTCATAACACCATCCATATTCAAACATATAATTACCATTATATGTTTGAATATATTAAAATATTATTAACACAAGCATAAACATAATGTGGTTTCGCAAGAAAAAATCACTCTAATAAAATAATTGTTGTCATTTTATTTATAATTTAAGGGGCTGACACCTAATAATATTCTTTAAGGACCAACTTAAGGTCCTTAAGGAGCTCTCTAGGTGATCCCATATT
>JAPLON010000137.1 GCA_026400695.1 Pseudomonadota bacterium | reverse complement strand
GTAGTGCCAGGTATTTCACTCACCAAAGCCCTATTTTCATTTAACAAGGTATTTAATAGCGTAGATTTCCCTGCATTCGGTTTACCTACAATGGCTACTTGCACTCCATGCTTTATTACATTGCCTAATTGAAAGGAGAGCAATAAGGCAGTTGTTTTTTCTTTCAACTCATGTACTAATAATTCCAATGATTTTTTATTGGCAAAAGCAACATCTTCTTGTGAAAAATCTAATTCCAATTCTATTAATGCAGAAAATTTAATCAGCTTTTCGCGCATCACTTGTAAGTCGGAAGAAAATCCTCCTTTTAAATTATACAATGCCGTTTTACGCGCTGCTTCGGTATTACTAGCAATTAAATCCGCTACTGCTTCGGCTTGTGTTAAATCTAATTTGCCATTTAAAAAAGCACGCTGTGTAAATTCACCAGGCTTGGCCAATCGGGCACCTTTGGCTTGGAACAATTGTAAAATTGAATCTTGTATAAAGGGCGAGCCATGACAAGAAATTTCTACCACTTCTTCGCCGGTATAAGATTTTGGAGCTTTGTAAATAGTAACTACCACTTCATCTAACACTTCTTTACCATTGATGATTTTTCCAAAATGAACGGTATGCGAAGCATTACTATTTAATCCTTGTTTTGAAAAAACAGCACTAGTGATGGCAATGGAAGTTGGTCCACTTAAACGAATCACTGCAATGGCGCCCAAACCAGGTGGTGTGGCAAGAGCCACTACGGTATCGTTCCAGGAGCTTAAATTTTCGCGCATAGTACAAAGGTAAACTTTATGAAGTATTTATTATAATGACCTAGAAAACAAAAATCCCCCCCGAATGCTCGGAAGGGATTTTAATAGGTTTAAAGAAAGTTTTACAACTAATCTTCAGAAACTACGAATACAATGGCTTGACGGTGACGATAAATTACATTACGTCCATTTTGAACTGCGGGCTTCCATTTTGGACCTCTTGTAATTACACGAACCGCTTCATCTTTAGTACCATATCCAGGATCGTTCTCTGCTTTTACATCACTAATAGAACCATCTCTAGATACAATGAAAGATACCACTACTGAATATTTTCCAGCAGGAGCGCCATTTTCAACTGGCAAGTCTCTGTTTAAAGTTCTTTCTAGGTAACGAATCCAACCTTGTGTGCCCCCTGGGAACTCAGCTGGTATTTGTACCACCGTAAAGATTTTATCGGTTTCTTCTTCTGCTGGTGGTGCTACTGCTGATTCTGTTGGTGCTACTAAGCCATCATCTTTAATACCTTTCTGATCGGTAGCTCCAATTTTTACGTCTTCTAGCTTTTCTACTTCTTTTACCTCATCCTCTTTTTTCACCTCTTCATCTTTTACAATTTTAGGAGGTGTAAATTTCGCCATTTCCACTTTTGGTGTTTGCACTTTTGGTGGAGGAGGGGGAGGTGGAGGTGGTTTTTTCTCTTGAGTTACGTCTGTTAAGGAAACATCCGTTACTATAATTTCAGTTTTCGATTTCTTAGCGCTATTTGACCAAATTGCAGCACCAGCCAATAAAACGGTAACAGTTACCATTCCAATCAACGCCTTCTTAAGACGATCATTGTAGGTTTTTCTTAATTCATAAGCGCCATATTCCTTAAACCTTCCCTCAAAAATGAGGTCTAGAATATCGGCGTTTAATATTTTGTTTATGTCCATTTTTTAATGCTTTTAATTGCTAGAAGATTTTGCGGCCTCATCGGATTTTTTAACCAATTGCTCTTCAATGTCAAAAATATCTACTAGTGCATATTTTTTTACTACGTTAATTGACATTTCATCTAAAATATCAATTACGTTTTTGTAAGTACAATTTGAACTTGGCTTAATCACAATAACTAAATCCTTTTCTGGATTCGTTGGATCTTGTGCGATACTTCTTACATACTCTTTCTTTTTCAAGATGATGTCACGAATGGAATTTTCTCCATTGTACGAAGCAGATAAAAAATTCGAAGCATCAGGTTTCAATTGTCCTTCGTAATAATATATATGGTTGTCTGCACCCATTAAGATGGTTAAAGCACCTGATTCCTTTGCTTTGTTTTGCTCTTCAGGTTTTACTTTATCATCAGGCAAAATCAACTTCATTGCTGTAGGT
>JAPLON010000004.1 GCA_026400695.1 Pseudomonadota bacterium | reverse complement strand
GCCAGAACAGTCAATTAAATCGCTCATGCGCAAAAATGCTATGTCCTTCAAATACCTCACCTCATCTGTCAAGAAAATTCTTCATGCGTAGGCCCTGTGCTTCTGTGTGTAAAGACTGGACAAATAGCGTTGTTCATTATACCAATGGTGCTAAAAAAGCTCATCAACATCTAGCTTCTGTCAGATTAAAATTGCCCGGTGGAAACTTTTTTGCCATTTATTTAAATACAGATTCTCTTTTGAAAAGTGGGGGATTTACATCTTCAGCATTACGAGTTTTTGTTACAAAGCGTTATCGTGAAATAAGTAAAGGAATAGAAATGCCAGAAACACAGTTTAGCGACGTTTCTGGCAATTTTGCACAAAGATTAGTAACAGCCAGCAGAACACTTGGTGCTCTTCCTGCAAAGGTTGCTGAGATAGAGCTAGTAAACGCAGTACATAATCAGTTTGGTGCCCTTGCAGGTGTGGAACTTTTAGGCGCTGATTTTGCAAGTTTTGCTGGAATAAAATTAGACCAATATAATCTGATAAAAGGTTTATATGATCTTTTGCAAAACACGCAACTTCCTAGTGCGCTGCCAGGTGAATTAACAGAACCACAAACAGTTTGCTATGAACTTTTGAAAGCACTAAAAAGTTATTTGGTTTTAAAAAGGGAATCATCTCTTTCGAGGAGCGATTATTATCGTCCAAATGAACAATTAATCTTTAATTTTTTAAAGGGTCCAGATTTTCCAAGTAATTTTATGGCCACTAAAGAAGAAGTAAGCACACAAATTAATCACGCACTTACCTTAACTAAAGCTTTAATGGAAAAAAGAAAAGCAGAAGCAGTAGATATGCTAATTGCAGTAAGGAGTGCCTTGTTAGCGTAGAAATATATAACCTAGATTTTCCCTTTATCTGCACAAAGTAGATTTTGGAATTATCTAGGTCTCCCTACCATCAACACTCACGTTAACCTAACTTTAAGAGTTTTCCTGGCACACTAAGGTTATGAAAAAGCCTGTGCCAATAGATCAATTAGGAATTCCGTTGTTTCCCTGCAGCGCAGAAGTCCTTTTGCCTAAAAAAATATTAAAAGAAAATAAATTACGACTCTTCGATCTTTCATCTCATCATCGTGCCAAAGAAGCTATTAAATTTGGCCTTAAAATGCGAAAGAAAAATTTTCATATTTTCGTAATTGGAGAGAACAGAAGTGGTTGCGTATCGACTACTATGTCTTACCTAAACGAGTACATAAAAAAATTACCACCACCTTTTGACTGGGTTTATGTTAATAATTTTGTTGAAAGTCACAAACCCATCCCTTTTAAATTGCCACAAGGTTTGGGGATACAACTTCGCGATCAAACTACAGAATTATTGCAGGATATTAATACAGTCATTCGAAAAATTTTTACATCTAGTCAGTTTCGTAAACAAGCAGATTCTCTTAGTAACGCATTGCAATCGCAAATTGATCAACAAACTAAAGATCTACAAAAATTAGCAAAAACAAAAGGCTACGAGCTTATCAATGGAGAAGGCGGGTTATTGTTAGAGAATGCTGAAAATAAGAATGAGACAACTGAAGCTGGTGGATCTGCTGAAAAAGATTTGTCATTGTTAAGAAGCTCTATGGCGCGTTTAAATACATCTGTTAATTTAGCCAATCAAAAAATTGAAAAACAAATTCAACATTTAAAACAAAATACTGCACGTGACCTAATTAAACCTTTATTTTCCTCTTATAAAGAATATTTTGGAATACATTTAAAAAGCTGGATAGATGACCTTAAACGAGATGTTTTACAAAATCTAAATCTATTTTTTGATGAAGAAGATCCTAAGGCAAAGCTAAGTAAACAAGCCATTGAACGCTATACCATTAACCTAATGGTTGATCACAGCCAATCAAAAAATGCACAAGTTGTGTTGGAATCAGACCCAACTTATGAAAACTTATTTGGTTCAATAAAGTATCGTCATAACCAGTCAACTGGAGGGCTTGAAACCAATTTCACATTAATCAGACCTGGATCTTTGCACTTAGCAAATGGTGGCATATTGGTGCTTCGCGCCTACGAAATTTCCAAATATGAAGATGCCTGGGATATGCTAAAGGCAGCTTTGCGGGATAACAAAATAACTATTCGTGAAAAATACCGTGAAAACGCCACCCAGCTTGATGATGCACCAAGTCCAATTTCAATACCGCTTGATTTACAAGTATTTTTAATCACCTCCCCACTCTTGTATTATAGCTTCTTACAGCAAGACCCTGAATTTTCTGCACACTTTAAAATACGCGCAGAGATTGATCCAAATTTTCCAGTAACCCCAGAAAATATTACAATTTACCAAAAGCTAATTCGTACTACATGTTTACAAGAAACAGAACGTGACATTACCCCAACAGCAATTAGCCACTTAACCGGATATAGCTCACGCTGGGCAAAAGATAGGCAAAAACTTTCAGCACGCTTTGAATACATTAATGACATTCTTGACGAAGCTGATGCAATTGCCAGCGAAAATTCTTCTAAAAAACCAATTGATGAAATAATAATTGAAAAAGTTTTAGAACAACGCCGATACCGTAATAGTTTTTTTGAAGATAGCATTATTGAAGATTTTCATCGTAACCAAATACTAATCAGTACACATGGTTTTAAGGTTGGATTAGTTAACGGACTTACTGTATTTAGTATTGGTGACCAAGGGTTTGGTATGCCTTCTCTTATAAGTGCTAGAACATATATAGGGGAAGAGGGCGTTATTAATATAGAAATGCTTACCGAACAGGGTGGCCCAATACAGCAAAAAGGTGCGCTTATTTTAGAAGGTTTTTTAAACGGAGTATTTGCGCAAAAATACCCATTATCATGTTCATGCTCTTTAACCTTTGAACAAAATTATAATGATGTTGAAGGAGATAGTGCTTCAATGGCAGAATTAATTGCAATACTGTCTTCCCTTGCAAATGTACCTATTAGACAAGATTTAGCCATTACTGGTTCAATAAACCAATTTGGTAATGCCCAAGCTGTTGGTGGTATTCACTGGAAAATTGAAGGATTTCACCGCCTGTGTAAAGAACGTGGTTTTACAAAAACCCAAGGGGTAATAATACCCAATACCAACATATGTAATCTAACTTTGCGGCCAGATGTAGTTGAAGATATTCGAAATGGTGACTTCCATATTTGGGGAGTAGACACAGTTTATGAAGCAATTGAACTGATAACTGGCATTAAAGCAGGAGTGAAAATTAACGCTAATGGCCAAATTACAGGATCATTTGAAAAAGAAAGTATTTTTGCACTTGCTGCCCAAACCTTAAAAACCTTTGATAATCTCTTGAAAAGTCGCAGCTAAATGTTCTGTAATTAGTAGTTGTTCCATATATTCAGATGCGTTTTAAGAATTTGGATATACGCACCATGTTAACATTTTGTTAACTTCTTCTTTTTAAGGTTAATAGAAATCAAAAGACAACTGAAGGGTCATCATGAAAATATCAAAATATTTTTTTATTTTATTACTAATCACACAATTAAACTTTGTTTGTGGAACAGAAAAAGAATCAAAAGATTTATTAAGCGATAATCAGTGCACAGCTAGATCAAAATGTTCAAAACCAACTGAAAGCTGTGGTTTTATTAAAAGATGCTTAAGTTCTACTTTTGAAATGGGGAGTTCTCTTCTCTCTAGTGAGAATGCTAGTTTTTTTAAAGCATGGCTAAGGGCCCCTTTTAAAATGGGATCTTTTTTTCCCCTAGCAGATCCGGCAGCTAAATTAATGGCTTCTGGTGCACGAGTAATAAAAGGTAAATATGTCGTAGAATTAGGAGCTGGAACAGGCGTTGTCACAAAAGAAATTGTTAAATTCGTTCCTGAAGAGTTCTTAATATGAGTTTAGCAAGATGACGTAATGGTTGGCTTACTTAAGCGCAAATTTCCCAAAGCTACTATTATTCATGGTGATGCTTGTAAACTTGAGACTTTTTTGTCTGAAGAACAAAAAAGCAATATTTCATCAGTTGTTTCTACCATTCCGTTCAGAATAGCTTCTGCAAGCGATAAAGACAAAATAATCAGAGCTGCTTTTTCTGTTTTAGAAGATGGCGGAAACTTTGTGCAAGTTTCCAATTATTACCCTTCTCGTAATTTTAGCTATAAAGAGTATGGATTATATAGCCAATATATTGGCTGGGATTGGGGAAGCTGGTGGTTTCCATCATTTTCCTTTTCTTACTCTAAAAAGAAAGTAGATTAAATTCACTAACTTTCATTGTTATCCCTGGCACGGCGCAGTATGAGCCCTAGTCAGGGAATCCACACTGACAACTTAAGCAGCAGCTAATAATTCTCCCTGCATTACGGTAATCGCCTTGGCCGTAAGGGTTACCCTATTATTTTCAATACTTACCTTAATAAACCCTGTGCGCTCAGAAACTTGCAACGCATTCATAGTTGATTTTCCTAATTTCTCTGCCCACAAAGGTGTTAAGCGGCAGTGGGCTGAACCACAAACTGGATCCTCTGGAATACCAACCTTAGGCGCAAAATAGCGGGAAACAAAATCAATATCATCATCAATTTCCCCTTCATTTAAGGCCGTCACTGTCACAGAACGACAAGGTAATTTAGCAATCTTAGCCATATTTGGCTGTAGTTCCTTAACTGCCTGTACCGATGGCAGAACAACAACGTACATGACATCATCCTTATAAACTGCAGTCACTGGAATAAAGCCAAGCGCTCTATTTAACATCTCTGGCATTGGCGCTGGTTCAATAGCAAAACTTGGAAAATTAAG
>JAPLON010000097.1 GCA_026400695.1 Pseudomonadota bacterium | reverse complement strand
TTGTGATTTTTACCATATAGCCTCATTTATGAAATAAGTGACTCCTGCTTTTTCAAAAGCTTACGAATGTTATCGCGATGCGTGCAAAAAAGTGTAGCGGATATCAGTGCTGCAAAAGGCATTATTGCAGGATCAACTTTTAAAAAATATGCAAAAACTGGTGCCAAAGCTGCGGCAATCAAAGCAGAAATAGATGAAATTTTAAAAATTTTAGCGCTCAACAACCAAGTTAATAACACAGCAAATCCTAATATTGGATCCCAGCTTAAGTACACCCCAAGTGCTGTAGCTACCCCCTTCCCGCCTCTAAACCTTAAATAGACCGGGAAAATATGAGCAAAAATAGCCAAAAAACCAATTCCATATTCATGACCAGGAATAAAGTATCGACTAATCAAAACCGCAACAACCCCTTTTAAAACATCAAAAATCAACGTTAAGGCAGCAATTTTTTTATTTCCTGCTCTTAAAACGTTGGTCGCACCAATGTTGCCAGAACCAATATTTCGAATATCTCCCAAACCAGCTATTTTTGCAAATAATAACCCAAAAGGAATAGCTGCAAAAAAATAGGTAAAAATAGAAATTAAAATAACTGATATTTCCGTACTCAGAGATTCCATAATTTATCCCGTGACTTTGTTAAAAACTTGTTAATTTCCATTTAAGACTACATTAGAACGATTTTAAAATGAACTAAATATTAGGGGCTGACACCTGACTTTTACCAATTTGGTTTTTAATAGTCTTCATGGTAACTTTAGATTCAAAGAATTAAAGCGTTAACAAAATATGTCTGTAGCCGATTTAAACCAACGTTCTTTAGAGATTTTCAGAGAACTTGTAGATACCTACGTAGAAACCGGTGAACCTGTAGGCTCACGCACCCTTTCTAGACGTATAAAAACCCAGTTATCACCAGCAACAATTCGCAATGTCATGGCTGATTTGGAAGAGGCTGGATTATTATATGCACCCCATACATCTGCGGGGCGCCTACCAACGGCTGAAGGATTAAAACTTTTTGTGCATGGTCTTTTAGAGGTTGGAGATATTAATGAATCAGACCGCATTGAAATTGAAAACCGCTGTAAGTCTGCCGGCAAAAATGTTGAAGACATTTTACAACAAGCAACAGGTATGCTTTCTGGATTAAGCATGTGTGCCGGAATTGTAATGGCACCAAAATCTCAAGCTCCATTACGCCATATTGAATTTGTGCACCTCGGTAACCAACGCACCCTAGTAGTTCTTATTAGCCAAGACGGCATGGTTGAAAATCGCATTATCGAACTTCCTGAAGGAATAGATATTTCAACCCTTAATCAAGCCACAAATTATGTTAATTCCCATTTCGATGGTGCAACCTTACCTGAGGTATTACAGCGTGTACATTCACAAATGAATAAGAACAAACAAGAAGTTGATTTACTAACTCAACGAGTTGTCGAAGCAGGACTTGGGGTATGGAGTGGCGATAAAGATAGCGGATCTTTAATTGTGCGCGGCCAAAATAACTTATTGCAAAACGTCCAAGAAATGGATGACTTAGAAAAAATCCGCGGCTTGTTTGACGTAATAGACACTCAAGAAAGCTTACGAAAACTACTTAATGCCTCAATTCAGGCCGACGGAGTGCAAATTTTTATTGGAGCTGAAAATAATTTGTTTTCTCTATCAGGGTGCTCCATGGTAGTATCTCCATACACAAACACACAACGCCAAGTAATTGGAGCAATTGGAGTAGTTGGGCCAGCTCGTATGAACTACGGCAAAATTATTCCATTAGTTGATTACACGGCAAAGTTAGTTAGTCAATTATTAAGTTAGGGTAACATTATGGATACACAAGAAGTGCCAGCAGAAAATATTTCAGATATACAAGAAAATGCAGAACCTAAAATTGAAGAAATAATATCTGAAACTGATCAACAAATTAACTCATTGAAAGACCAGCTACTGCGTGCATTAGCAGAAAATGAAAACACACGCCGTCGCAGCGCGAAGGATAAGGAAGATGCCTTAAAATATGGAGTGACCAATCTAGCGCGTGATATTATTGGTGTAGCAGATAATTTGCAAAGAGTACTTAGTAACAAGTCTGAAAATGCGGCAGATCTTTCTGAGGCATTGTTTTCAGGTGTTGACCTTATTCTAAAAGACCTAAGCAACATTTTTACACGCCATGGAATTCAACGCATTGAAGCAGGTGGTCAACAATTTGACCCCCATTCTCACCAAGCTGTTTTTGAAGAAGAAACCGATGAACATAAACCAGGAACCGTAGTTCAAGTAATACAAGATGGTTACAAAATTCACGAACGTCTACTACGCCCAGCCATGGTAGCAGTTGCAAAAACAAAAAAAGATTCAGCGGCAAGCTGACTTTTCCAAGAACAAATTAAGGCAGGGTAAACCCTGCCTTTTTTAGTATATTAGACAAATAGATTTGACTTATTGAAATAATAATTTTTAAATTTGCAATTTGAATAATAAAAATAATTATTATAGCATATGATTAACTAATTATTAACTAATATTTGGCATTATTATTATGGAATTCACTTTTTATTAGGAGTTCTTATGCCAAAGAAATTTTTACCTCAAATATTATTTACACTTATCTTCGGAATTACAATTTCTAATGGCGCAAATTTAGCGTCAGAACTTTTAAAAGAAGACCAAGAAACACCATCAACTCAACACAAGTTCACATGTTTACCCGATGAGGGAAGAGCTAGTTATAAAGCACTAATGGAACAAAATCCATACCAAATTGATGAGGCTCACTTTTCAAAATACATGATGGCGACAGCAACGACACCATCTAAAGTAAATTTAAGCCCAGATTTTCCACCTCCATTTAACCAAGATATACTAGGCTCATGCACAGCATCTGCGCTTATTTCAGTACTGTTTTACGATATGAAAAAGCAAGGAATTGAAAACCCAGAAATGAAGTCTGTGTTATACCTTTATTACTGGGAACGTTTTTTGGAAGGAACTGTAAACTATGATACAGGTGCCAGCCTTTCAGATAGTATTACGGCTTTAAAAAAATTTGGAGTTTGCAGTGAATCTTTGTGGCCTTATCAAATCAGAAATTATATGGTTAGACCACCAAAACATACATACATTGATGCAATAAAGTTTAGAAATCAGCTAAATACAAACAGAATAAGTTCTGTTTCACAAAAACTATTCGTCATGAAAACTTTACTAAGCAGGGGGTCACCATTCGTTGGGGGAATAAAAATCTACGAATCTCTTGAAAGCAAAAATGTTGAAAAGACTGGGATTGTTAATCTGCCAAAAAAAAATGAGAAATCAAAAGGCAGCCACGCAGTAGTATTTGCAGGATACAATGACGAAATAAATGGCGGATCTTTTTTAATATTAAATTCTTGGGGACCAAATTGGGGCACAAGTTTCGATGGAACAAATCCCATAGACGGAAGCGACCCCATAAGAGGGTATTTTTGGCTTCCATATGAGTACGCCACTAACCATAGACATGCTCACGATTTTTGGACATTTAATAACTTGCCTCTTTTAGAAAATGAAGACTCTCCTGAAAAAGATTCATGCTTTAAGATTCTTTTTAAAAAATTATCAAGAAAAAGAAAAAGAGTATACTTACCGGGTATTTAAAAAATT
>JAPLON010000002.1 GCA_026400695.1 Pseudomonadota bacterium | reverse complement strand
TTTTTTATATCGACCATTGATATATCTCTGACAAGATAAGAACCCAATTCAGTCGAACGCATCACATTTTTAAAAGTATTACAAATACTAACAATTTCAGTGGAGCTATCGTCATCCATCATACGGTTTGAAAAATCAACTAATGTCTTGGAATTATTAATATAGGTATACGAAACAATTGAAACAGCAGTGATTACTTGCAAAATAAAAAAACTACTAAGCACGTCAAAATTAAGATTCCTACTTCTAAAAAGTTTATCACCTAAATATTGGTAAAACTTTTTCAAAGCTGTCTTAATTAGTTCCATATTTCTCAGTCTGCCCCGTTTTACTTAATGGTGAAGGAATATGGTTAATTTGTTACTAAAAAAAATTAATATTTAAAAAGTTAGTCAAAATCAGCTTTTTAGATGCTACTTTGATTTTAGGTGATAAACTCCATCCCAATTGGACGGTGGTGGAGCTTTTTTATATTCTTCACATCTTTTTATATACATCTCACATGGAACATCTCTTCCATAATCTAGCTGCAAATTTTGAAAAATATTAATTGCTTCATCCCACCTCTGCTCAAGATAGTACCTAAATCCTTTTGTAAACTCTCCGCAAAATTTTACTTGATTATCACTCGGCAATACTAACGGATCTGAATTCTTTAATGCTACAAGCTCATAAATTGCTACTCCTTCTTGTTTTCCCTTAACCGCCACAATATCTAATGGTCTTACCACAGCATGATCATGAAGGCGCTTAACTGTTGCATCACTTACTATAATATTTGTTCCATATAACTTATTTGTACCTTCAAGGCGTGCCGCTAAATTCACCGAATCGCCAAGAATTGTATAATTCATCCGTTCTGATGAACCTATATTACCCACAATAACTTCACCTGTGTGAATACCTATCCTTGTTAAAAGCTGAGGTTTTTTTTCATATTCCCATTTGCGATTCAAATCCAACAAACGCCTTTGGCAAAGCAAAGCACTGACACAACAATGCAGCGCATGATTGGCATCATATTGAGGTGCACCCCAAAAAGCCATCACTGTATCATCTATATATTTGTCAATGGTAGCATCATTTTGCTTGAGGATTTCTGTAATTTCTTCAAAATATTCTGATAAATGCAATACCAGCTTTTCTGCAGGGTACGTTTCGCTAATCGCTGTAAAATTTGCAATATCTGAAAAGAAAATTGTTAACTGCTTTTTAGTACCGCCAATCTTTACCTCAATTCCTTTATCTAACAATTTTTTAACTAAATTCTTTGGCACAAATTTTGCAAAAGAAATTAAGCTTTTGCGCATTCGTGAAATTGAATCTTGTAATTTTTGAATTTCCTTAATGCCAGATTTTACGCCATCAACTGCTCCTAAATCAAAATTAGTAATTCTATCTGCTTGTTTTGACAAATTATTAATTGGAGTAGAAATTCGCTTAGAAATAAACACAATCACAATAATTGATAGAATTAATATAATTAAACAAATCATTAAAGTATTACGTTGGGCTACCTTAACACCGCCAATAAAATTATCTATAGGAGCAAGCATTAAATAATCCCAATCCGCAACCCCCTCTGTTTTAATCTTCTTAAATAATGCGATATATTCAATACCATTAAATTTAAACGAAAAACATTTCTTTTCAGCCTGTTGCGCACGTACATGAAATGCTACAGATGCAATTTTATCTTGCAAATCATCAAGTGTAATTAATTTATGTTCACCATCAATGATTTTAGAAAATTTTTTCTCAGTAGGATGGGCAATGACTTCGCCTTTTTGATTGATGATCATAGAGATACCTGAATACGAAACAAATCCTCTAGACATTTCACTAAGCCTGACACTAGATGATATTACTCCCACCAGTTCACCGTCACCTGAAAACAAAGGAACAGCACACGCAGTAGTAGCTTTTTTGTCCGTCTCACCAAAAAATACATCTGTCCATGTATTTGAAAGTGATTGCACAGTCTTTTGGTACCAAGGCCTATTTTTATACACGTATGTTATTTGTGATTCTGGTATTTCTTCTTCGTCAAGTTTGTTGCCAAACTCATCTAAATAATACCAAATCTCAGTTATTTTAGTTGTAGTGCGATCAACAATACGTACCGCGAAAGCTGCTTTTTTCGGTAAAAATTTTTTCGCCCCCCCCCGATACTCTGAACCGGGTAAAACCCTTTTTAACAGAATAAAGTAACCAGACTCTGTGCCAATATGCACACCATCGACGCATTTAAATTGATCCAAATGCCCCTTCATAAATTGAATAAGACCTTTATTTTTTATATCGACCATTGATATATCTCTGACAAGATAAGAACCCAATTCAGTCGAACGCATCACATTTTTAAAAGTATTACAAATACTAACAATTTCAGTGGAGCTATCGTCATCCATCATACGGTTTGAAAAATCAACT
>JAPLON010000112.1 GCA_026400695.1 Pseudomonadota bacterium | reverse complement strand
GTGGAAAAATATTGATCAATTTGACTCTTGAAAATGTCACTCAAAATATCTATACATATCTCATTACGTAGATGGATTAAAAATTATGAAAAAAATATTATTAATGCTTATTGTGTTCGCACAAATCTCTCTTATCGCATCAAGTGCAGCTGAAGAAAAAACCCCAGACCCATTAGCGGGAAAAGCGGTCAGAATTGACGCAAGAACATTTTCAGCTCAACAAAATTTTGGCATTACACCACCACCCGTTCCTGACAAGGTGCAATGCGTTGGAATAAGGAATTCAGCTGGTGTTTTGGAAGTTTTTAACTCAGCTCTTTCACATGAAAGATTGGGGGAAATTTATGGCAGAAATACGCCATCTGAACCATTAACCGCCAATATTTCAACAACAGATTGGGTTAGAATGGTAACCGAAACATCTAGCGATGGAACAACCGTATATTCTGGACAAAATAGAGAAACATCAGGTGATGCAATAAGAATTGATTCTACCCAAGGATTTGATTTCTGTAATGCTATTTTTATTGGAAATACACCGTTGGTTTTACAAACTAAGGGGCAACAGCGAAGTCCATTTTTTGCAATGGTAATTGAAGCATTCGAACCAGGTGAATGCCCAGATTCAGTATTTACAAAAAAAGGTGGAGCAATGTTAAGCGGTGCTTTAGACTTTAGTAAGCCGTTTGGCCCAGATTACTTACGTGGTAATTTTTCTCTATCTATTGATGGTTCTTCGCCAGTTGAGTGTTTTATGGTTGCTGCCAGAAGCGTTACTTTAATAATGAAGGGACAACCGGTCTGATTTTTAAGTTGATAAATAGTCTTAAAACTGAATTTCACACATTAGAAGACTATTTTTCTAACGGAATAAGCTTAAAAAAGTTACCTGTTGGTGAAAATTCTATAGCCTATTATGCAGGAATTGATTTGCCACATTTTAATGTCTTGCTGCATCGTGAAATTACCCAAGAACCAGAGCGACTCATAAATGAAGCAATGCATTTTTTCAATCAAAATGGCGTTTACAAATGGGTTTATGTAGTTAGAAATGATCTAGAATCAGCCGCCCTACAAAATGCGCTAAAAAACCATAGCTTTACTTTTGAAGAAGTATCAACCGCCTTATGCTATTCTTTTGAACAAAATACAGAAATGGTAAATGAGGTTTCTCTAAATATCCGACCAGTAGAACATAACCACATTGAATGGTTAGCGGTTTTGCAAGCAGGCTTTGAAAGCACAGATATAACCACCAATCAATATTGCCGAGCGCTGGAACGCGCAAAGTCTAATGGTATTTTAATGCAACACTTTTTAGGCTACGCACAAAATGTACCCGTTTCTACCATTACACTAACATTTTTAAATAATTGTATACGCATTGATAATGTAGCGACTCATCCAAATTACCAACGATTAGGCTATGCATCGCAAATGGTGCAGTTTGCCATCAACCTGGTAAATCAAAAAAGAGTTGATTATTGCTTTTTGGACGCATCATCTAAGGGAATTGGCTTATATAAACGAATCGGTTTTTTCGAACTATTCACCTACAACATATATGGTTAATAGAAAAACATTCAACTCCATTAATACTTTTCAAATTACATCAAATTTTATGTGTATTTTAGCAAATGCTGTGATACGATTCTTGAATTAATTTAATCCAATTTAACTAAATTTATGTTCTTATCTAATCACTTACTAATCTGAAATCTAAACAGAAAATTATGCATCAGAAAAATTGCAAAATAAATTTGTAACATTAAAATACACCTATGAGCTTGTGAATGATTAATTTTTTCCATTTTTTACTAAAAAAAACACCAATAAAACTATTGCTGATATCACTTTTTGGAGCGCTATTTGCTGGCTATGCAGAAAATGATCCGGAACTTTTTAAAGAGACAGACCTGCCAACACAACAGACCTTAATAGTAAAGTTAACACATGAAAATGTTCCAGGGGTTCGAAAGGATGGTCCAGCTTGCACCAATTTTCATATTTCTTTTGAGCAAGCGGATGGCTTTACAATGGTCGGAAAAATAGAGACCAAAGTATACATAAAACACAAGAGCTTTGGCAATTATATGCGAATAGCATTTATTAGTGTTAAAGAGGAATATCGTAATAGAGGAATTGGCACAAAAGCATTAACAATACTTATCAACCACTATAGGAAAAATATGGAATTCACTCGTTTTGTTCTTGAAGCTGCTCACTGGGATAACGGATTTAAAACAAACAGAGTTCCTTTTTATATGAGATTAGGCTTCACTTGCCTAGGCTATGTTGATGGAGATAGCGCTGAGGCAATGATAATGTGCCTGGAACTATAGTTTTTGGAAGGCACACCTTAAACTAATATCGTAATTCCGGATAAATAGGAAAGCGTTGGCAAAGTTCAATTGCCTGCGCTTTCGTCGCATCAATCACTGAATCAGCATTTCCCTTAGCTAGTGCCTTTAATACATTAACTATCATATGCCCAACTTGGCGGAATTCATCTTCTTTAAAGCCACGTGTAGTTGCCGCTGGTGTTCCCAAACGAATTCCACTGGTAATTGTTGGTGGCTGTGGATCTTTTGGGATGCCATTTTTATTGCAAGTAATGTGAGCCTGTTCCAAATAATGTTCAGCATCTTTTCCAGATATTCCCAAAGAACGCAAATCAAGTAGCAGCATATGGCAATCAGTACCACCAGACAAAAGATCTATTCCAGCATCAAGCAAAACGTTTGCCAAGGCCTTGGCATTTTTAACAACTTGAAAGGCATAATCTTTAAATTCAGGCTCTAATGCTTCACCAAAGGCCACCGCTTTTGCTGCTATCACATGCATTAATGGCCCACCTTGCAACCCTGGAAACACGGCGCTGTTAATTTTTTTAGCAATATCTTCACGATTAGTTAAAATCAGTCCACCTCGCGCACCACGCAAGGTTTTGTGGGTGGTAGAAGTAACTACATCTGCATATGGTAATGGCGTTGGGTAAACCCCACCAGCGATTAGGCCAGCATAGTGTGCCATATCAACCATTAAATACGCGCCTACTTTATCTGCTATCTTCCTAAATTTGTGAAAATCAATAAACCGTGGATATGCTGATGCACCGGCAATAATCATTTTCGGTTGGTGTTGCAAAGCTAAAGATTCAACTTCATCGTAATCAATTAAATGGGTATTATCGTCTACACCATAAGATATGGCGTTATAATATTTTCCGGAAAGGTTGAACTTACAGCCATGGGTAAGGTGCCCACCT
>JAPLON010000101.1 GCA_026400695.1 Pseudomonadota bacterium | reverse complement strand
ACCGCTTCCTTACATTATAGTGGTTATTGATGAAATGGCTGATTTAATGATTGTTGCGGGCAAAGAGGTGGAAGCTGCTGTGCAGCGTTTAGCGCAGATGGCACGTGCGGCTGGTATTCACTTGATTATGGCAACGCAGAGACCTTCTGTTGATGTGATTACTGGAACAATTAAGGCTAATTTCCCAACTAGAATAAGTTTTCAGGTTACCTCCAAGATTGATAGCCGTACTATTTTAGGTGACCAAGGTGCTGAACAGCTCTTGGGGCAGGGTGATATGCTTTATATGAGTGGAGTTGGCCGTGTAGTACGCGTCCATGGGCCGTTTATGAAAGATACGGAAGTTGAAGCAGTTGTTGCTTTTTTGAAACAGCAAGGCGAGCCTAGCTATGTAGATGATGTAACTATAGATAGTGAAGATATGTTTTTATCTAATGTTGATAGTAATGATGGTGGTGATGTGATCTATTCACAAGCTGTTGAATTAATTAAACGTGAAAATAAAGTTTCAACTAGTTTTATTCAACGCCATTTTCAAATCGGTTATAACCGGGCGGCAAGAATTGTGGAACTGATGGAAAAGCATGGGGTAGTTAGTCCTGCAAATCATCAGGGTAAACGCGAGATACTTGTATCTTAGTTATAGCTTAGGTATACTGGATCGTGGCCATATAGGCTGAGTGTAATGTATTAATTAGAAATGATGGTTAGATTAAGTTCATGAGAGATGATTTTAGCCAAGCCAACCGCTCACAAATGACAGTGAGCTTCATGCCACCAAAAACGATAGTTTTAGTTGGTTTGATGGGCAGCGGTAAAACTAGCATAGGTAAGCGTTTAGCAAAAAGGTTAGAGCTTTCTTTTTTTGATTCAGACATTGAAGTTGAGCAAGCTGCCGGCTATCCAATAAAAGAAATTTACGACATATTTGGGGAACAGGCGTTTCTTGATGGTGAGCAAAGGGTGATTAAGCGTTTGCTTGACCAACCTACCCATGTTTTGGCAACAGGTGGAGGTTCATTTGCTAATAAGCCAACGCGTGAAATTGTTAAGGAAAAAGCAATTTCTGTTTGGTTAAAGGCGGATATTGATACCTTGGTGGCCAGGGTTTCGAGACGTTCTGATCGCCCTATGTTTAATGATTCCAATCACCATGAAGTTTTAGAAAAGCTGATAGAGGAACGTTATCCTGTTTTTGAAGAGGCAGATGTGCACGTAGAAACGCTAGATGAGCCAACAAATTCTACAGTTGACCGGGTTATTCAGGCTATGAGTGATTTTATTCGGGCCAAGTATCCTAATTATTACGTTTTGAAATCTGTTTAAATGTTTTTCGTTTAAACGATAAACGTATGTTTTTAAAGTGCCTCATAGTTGCTTTGTTTATTTCTGGGATGGTTGCTGCTGAGGCAACAAATCCAAAAGCTTTTTTGATGGAAAGCGCTAAGCGTTTAGATGCTTTAGTCAAAAAAAAGGAAAAAAATTTAAAAGATCCATTGACTATTGGTGATACTTTTGATGATTTTGCGGGTGATACAAAAGAATTATTAGATGTTTTAGATAAGCAAAGTTCTGAAGATCAAAGGTCTGAGAAAAAGCAGGAAATCATTCAAATGATTGCCTGTAATATGGCTGCGATGGAGAAGTTGTTAAATCTTATGAACTGTCCCGAACCAGAGCCTTTAAGGGACTATTGTCAAAGGACATCTGAAGATCCTGCTTGGGTTGCCATTTGTAACCGTCCTGCTAAACAGGTTTCTCAACGTGAAATAATGGAATTAAAGAAAAAGCGATTGGAAGAGGAAAGCGATACCCGCGCAGCAAAGCGCCGCAAAATGATTAATGATTCAAGTCAATTACAGGATGAGGAGCAACGGTAAATGTTTGCCATGCTAATTGTTTTTGTTGTTTTATTGGTAGCTTCATCTTTTTTTGCAGCATCTGAAACAGCTATGACATTTGCTTCAAGGCCAAAACTGCACCAACTGGCTAAGGCCGGAAGCAAGTCTGCTAAGATAATTCGTGATTTGCAGCACCATCTAAGCATGGTTATCACTGCTCTTTTAGCCTACAACACGTTGTTAAATGCTGCAATCGCCTCTGTTTTATCTAACTTGATTTTTGATTTTTTGGGTGACACCTCTACCATTGCTGCAGTTGGAACATCAATTTTTGTAGGAACAGTAATTTTAGTTTTTGCTGAAATGATGCCAAAAACTCTTGCCATTCAAGACTCCACTCGTTTTTTAATGTTTGCAGCACCTGCTATAAAGTTTTTCTACTATTTATTTTTGCCAATTAATAAGGCACTTTCTTTTTTCATCTCTTACTTTCTTAAAATTATCAGAATAAAGGTAACTCCAATTGATCAGCATGCAAGCGTAGAGGAATTACGTGGAGCAATTGATATGCACGATGGCCCTGGTCAGGATACTCCTCATGAAAAGGCAATGCTCAAGAGCATTCTTGATCTAGGTTCAGTTCAGGTTTCTGAAATTATGGTGCATCGTCAAAATGTTACAATGGTTAACGCAGACGATTCTCCAACAGAAATAGTTGATCAGGTTTTAGCTTGTCCATACACTCGTTTACCTTTGTGGCAGGGTAATGCAGATAACATAGTTGGTATTATTAACACTAAGGCATTATTGCGAGCTGTTCGTGCTCATTCTGGATCTTTGGATGATTTAAACATAATTGATATAGCTCATAAGCCGTGGTTTACTCCTGAGAGTACTGATCTTTTAGAGCAATTGCATGCCTTTCGACAGCGTAGAGAGCATTTTTCTTTAGTGGTTGATGAGTATGGTTCCTTAATGGGTATCGTTACTTTGGAAGACATTTTAGAAGAAATAGTCGGCGACATAGCCGATGAGCATGATGTTACTGTGCGTGGTGTTCGTCCGCAGGTAGATGGAAGTTTTGTAATTTACGGAAATGTTACGATTCGTGATCTTAACCGACAGTTTGATTGGGATTTGCCAGATGATGTTGCCGCAACTCTGGCTGGGCTTTTAATTAACCAGTTTCGTATTTTGCCTACGGTTGGTCAAATTTTTAATTGGCGTGGATTTCGGTTTGAAATTTTGCGACGTCAACGTAATCAAATTACCTTAGTAAAGGTTATTCCCCCAGGGCAACTTCTCAGTTAGTCCGTAAATAATGAATATTTGACGACTGTATTGCTGTGTGATTATTGGCATCCGTAAAATTTTTAGTTCCTTCGAGTTCGCCATGTTGAACTAGGTAAGCTAAAACAGATATTAGAGTTGAAAAGCTTAGTATAGCTATAAGGTGTAACATTGGTCCTCTGTAATTTGCGTTATGATGCAATTATGACATGTCAATTATTAATAACTGGTTAACAGGATTTGTGTTTTTTATAATTTTTAGATTAAGTTGAGCTATATATTGTGAATTATAAAAAAAGCAACGTAAAGCCAGACGATAAATTAAATTTGCAATTTATATTTGAAATCAGTTGATATTTTGATCTATTGTTGTTTTAATGTGTGGGGTACGCAGGATTACTCATGCATGATTATAAAATAATTCACACAAAGGTGATTAAGGTATGTATACTACCTCAAGCAAAATTAGATATATCTGCAAAACAAATAAGACATGAGGTAATGTTATGGATTGGGATAGATTAAGGGTTTTTCATATAGTTGCTCAGGCAGGCAGTCTGACTGAAGCGGGGCACGCGCTAGGTGTTAGCCAATCTGCAGTTAGTAGACAAGTTAGTAGTCTTGAAAAAAATATTGGCGTGATGCTGTTTAACCGGCATGCTCGTGGTTTAGTGCTAACGGAACAGGGTGAGCACCTTTTTAAAATCACTAGGGAAATTTTTGCCCAAGTGAATGCAATTAGCACGGTAATTAGTGAATCAAAGGATGGCTTATCTGGTAGCCTAAAGGTTGCTACGACCGTTGGGATTGGCTCTGTTTGGTTGGCCTCTCGCCTTAATAGATTTATGCAAACTTATCCTAAACTGCAGCTAAATATCCATTTAACTGATGGTGATGTTGACTTTACGATGCGTGAAGCTGATGTGGCAATTAATTATCGCCAGGCACTACCTACGGATTATGTTGTTCAAAAAGAGTTGGGAATTATTCGTATGGGCGTTTATGCCAGTAAGGAATATGTGCAAAATTTTGGAATCCCGCGTGTAGCGGAAGAACTTGATAACCACCGTATTGTTGCTTTTGGAGAAAGTGAGATTTCTCCAGTTGGTAATGCAAGTTGGTTATTGCGTTTTGGTGCAAAGCCAGGTGTTATGCGTGTGCCATATTTATCGATTAACAATGCCTATGGTATGTTACAAGCAGTAATGGGTGGTGTTGGTGTGGCTATTCTGGCTGACTTCATGGCAGCAGATCACGATGATTTAATCGAATTATTCCAAGATGCGCAAACGCCAACTATGCCAATGTATTATACTTATCCCAAGTCGCTTGATGGTTTAGGCAGAATTCGTGCATTGTACGAGTTTATGAAATTAGAGCTTGAGAAAAAATCAAAGAAATAATTATTCCAATTTTCTCAAAACATACTTACCATCTGATATGTATAAAATTTATACAGCTTTCACGAAATATTAACCTGTTCTAGGTTAATATTTTTTTAGAGTATTTTAAAAATATTTATCAGGCATCGTATGATTAACACGTTAAGGATTTTAAGCCTATTTTTGTTAACATTACCAGTAAGTGCAGCTTTTGATGTGGATTCCTGGTATGCTGACTCTACTAATCATTTTACTTTGCCAAGAATCCTTCAGACGATAACTGGTGTAGATACCACTCACACCACTATAGAGGATCCTAAAGCTGATACATTGTCCAAATGTGAGAGCGTTTCAGACGAATACAAAAAAGTTTTATCCATGTATGACAGCGCTTTATCCACCTATAGAGGTATTTTGTCTATGCATGATAATGCTTTGTCCATGTACGATGGCATTTTGTGCAGACACGAGCGTGCTTGGATAGAACACGAGAAGGCTTTGTCTAGGTATGGATACAGCTAAGTTTCATTTAGTTTATCTACCAAAATGGTGAGCAATGTCTGTTTTGGCGATAACCACTTAGGTTTGTTAAGCTGTTTGGGTTTTTTAGATAAATGTGAAAAAGAATGTAAATTGGCTGTAAAATAATTTACATTCTTTTTTAGTTATTAAGTTTGTCGCGTTTTTTATTCCTCTTTTGGTAATAAACTATCAGCTACCCTATTAGCCCATACTTTACAATAATCCCATTCGGATTT
>JAPLON010000111.1 GCA_026400695.1 Pseudomonadota bacterium | reverse complement strand
CAACTGGCCGTACGGATTACCCAAATCAAGTGAATAACGCTTTGTGTTTTCCATACATTTTTCGCGGAGCACTAGATGTTGGTGCAACTTGCATAAACCCCGAAATGCAAGTGGCTTGTGTTAATGCGATTTCGCTTATTGCTAAAGCTGAGACAAATGACCAGGTAGCCGATGCCTATGGTGGTGAAAATTTTACTTTTGGTCGTAATTATATAATTCCAAAACCTTTTGACAAGCGCTTGTTTGTGGAATTATCCTATGCCGTTGCCAAAGCTGCGGTTGCTAGTGGTGTGGCGGATGCATACTACACTCAACTAAAGGAAACTGTTTATCGCTCTGGCATGGTAATGCGTCCAATTTTTGCGGCAGCCAAAGCTTATGGGGATGATATTAGGTTGGCGTTTGCTGAAGGTGAAGATGAAAGAGTACTGCAAGCAATACAAACTATTCGTGACGAAAAAATAGCTAAAGTTATTGCGATTGGTAGGCCTGAGGTTATTCAAATTCGTTTAAACGAACTAAGTTCAAGGCTTAAGATGTTTGAGGATTTTGACGTGGTAAATCCGCAAGATGATCATCGTTTTAAAACCTACTGGCAGCAGTATCATGAACTAATGGCAAGAAGAGGAGTGAATCCTGAAAATGCTAAGCTTGCTATGCGTACCAATAACACAGTTATTGCATCAATGATGCTTCGTCTTAATGATGCTGATGCCATGATCACTGGGTGCCAGGGAAGTTATCCACGTCATTTAGTTTCGATTATGGAAGTTTTGGGAATCTCAAATAATCAACAACGTTGTGCTGCGGTTTCAGCGCTTGTTATTGATAATACAAAACTTGAACGTGGTATTATATTTATAACCGATCCATATGTTAATCTTGATCCTACAGCGGAACAATTGGCGGAAATTACGATAATGGCGGCAGAACAGGTAAAGCTTTTCGGTATTGTTCCTAAAATTGCTTTGGTTTCTTATTCTAACTTTGGTTCAGCTAGCCATTTGCAGGCAAAAAAAATGCGACACGCTTTAGCCTTAATTCGCGAACAGGCTCCAGAATTAGAGGTTGAAGGTGAAATGCATGCAGATGCAGCGCTTGATGAAACAATTAGGTCTAGAGTATTTCCAGGAAACCTCTTAAAAGGAGCTGCCAACTTACTAGTAATGCCAAACATAGATGCGGCGAATGCGACATTAAATGCAGTAAAAGTATTGGCTAATGGCCAAACTATTGGGCCAATTCTTATGGGCATTAAGGAATCTGCACATATTTGCACTCCTTCATCGCGTCCACGAACATTGGTTAATTTGGCGGCAATTGCCGTTTCAAAGGCGAGAATTTTAAAACAACAAAGGGGTAATTAAGATGAAAATAACATTTGTGAATAAAGCACCAGCCAGCAAATTTTTAGTTGCAGGTTGTTATGAAGATAAAGATTTTGGTTCTATTTTAGGTGGCCTCGATAAGGCTGCTCATGGGGCAATTAAAGCAGCGGTTGCCAATGTAGATTTCAAAGCAAAGTCCGAAAAAATGATGAGAATTCCAACTTTGAATGGACTAGAGGGGGCTCTTTTACTTATAGGACTTGGCCATGCTAAAGACCACACAAGCTTAGCTTTAGAAAAACTCGGTGCTAAGTTAATCCCCGGTTTAAGCTGCATACGTGTAAAAACTGCAGCAATTGATTTATCTGACATTGAGTCTACTAAAACTCTGTCAGCACCAGAAATGATTGCCTATGTAGCTTCTGGTGCTTTGATACGCTCTTGGAAATTTGATAAGTACAAAACGAAACGTGAGAAGGATGAAATACCAGTATTAGAAGAACTTGTGTTTGTAACGCCTGATGTTGGCGCTTCACAAAAAGCGTTTGATGAGCTTTTGGCAGTAGCAGAAGGTAATCATTTAACTAGGCTTGTTGTTTCAGAACCACCAAATGTTATCTACCCAGAATCAATGGCAAATCATGCCATGGAACTTTCAAAAATTGGCGTGAAAGTAGAAGTACTTGGCGAAAAAGAAATGGAAAAACTTGGCTTTGGCGCTTTACTGGGAGTTGGCCAAGGAAGTATAAGGGAATCAAAGTTAGTGGTTATGCAATGGCTTGGTGGCGCCTCTGGTCAAAAGCCTATTGCTGTTGTTGGTAAGGGAGTTACCTTTGACACCGGTGGTATAAACATTAAACCATCTAATGGCATGGAAGACATGAAGTATGACATGGCAGGATCTGGGGTTGTGCTTGGTTTAATGAAATCACTAGCTTTGCGTAAAGCAAAAGTAAATGTTGTTGGGGTTATGGCGTTGGCTGAAAACATGCCTTCAGGTTCGGCCCAGCGCCCATCAGATGTGGTGACATCACTTTCAGGACAAACTATTGAAATATTGAATACCGATGCAGAAGGCCGCTTAGTTTTGGCTGATGCTTTGTGGTATACCCAGGATAAATACAAGCCTGAATACATGATTGATTTGGCAACATTAACTGGGGCGATTACTGTAGCACTTGGCTATGAATACGCTGGGTTGTTTAGTAATAACGATAAGCTTTCAGACATGCTTACCAAGGCTGGAACAGAAGTAGGTGAGCCAATGTGGCGCCTGCCAATGGGTAAAATCTATGATAAAGATGTTGATTCAGATGTAGCAGATGTTAAAAACGTCGGCTCTGGCCGTGGCGCAGGTAGCATTACCGCAGCTCAGTTTTTAGAAAGGTTTGTAAACAAAACCCCTTGGGCTCATTTAGATATTGCTGGCATGGCTTGGGATAAAAAAGATAAGCCATTAACCGGTAAGGGGGCTACAGGTTATGGTGTACGGTTGCTGAATGAATTTTTAAAGGCAAATTTTGAAGGGTAATGTATAGAAAAGTTTCCTGTGGCATGATCACAGGAAACAATTTAAAGTACTTTAATCCAACCAGAAATTTTTTTGGTAAAAGATCTCTGCATTCTATCTTTGCTTAAGTTTTTTAATCGTTTTATATCTTCTACAAATTTAGAAACGTCCTTTTCAAAGGATAGGGCTAACATATCTTGCTCACTTAATCCCTGAAACAAGCCAAGGATCTTTTTAGTACCTAGGTTATTTTTAGAAAGTAGCGTTTTGATTACAAGATATTTATCTACTATTTTTTGCCTATTTGCCATTGATAGACTAGAAACCCACACTATAACATCGTCATTTCCCTCACATGCAGGAAGAATATCCGCAAAATTTGAGAGCAGCTCTTGCTTTTCATTTTCTTCTTTTTTTGCAAGTAAACACTCCATAATTTTTTCATAACTCTCTAGCTTTAAATTTTTATTTCCAAGTTTTAATAAAATCTCCTCTGGATTCCAGGGCGTAATAATTTCAAGAAGACGAGCACGCTCTTTCTTATTAAGAGAACTAGCCTTTACACTAAGAGATAAAGACCTAGAAAGATGAGATAAATTCTCTGTTTCCTGGAGATTACGGTAATTCCATAAGGTTTCTATGTCTGCCAGAGAAGGATCTTCTTTATGATTTACAAAAAAATTCAACACACGCTGATCAATAGCGATGCTATACTTTTTAGCACGTTCTATAAGTTCCAAAGCACTATTTTGTGATTTTAGGAAGCGCCTCGCATTTTCTGTTAGGTAAAAATGTTCATAACTACGTCTTGCCTGTGGTTTAGGTGATTCTAGCGCAATC
The DNA here is from genome assembly GCA_026400695.1 of Pseudomonadota bacterium. Lineage (GTDB taxonomy): Bacteria > Pseudomonadota > Alphaproteobacteria > Paracaedibacterales > CAITNM01 > CAITNM01. The sequence continues at coordinate 10,651 of JAPLON010000111.1, read as the reverse complement.
GCTGGAGAGTACTTTCTCGTTTTTTTAGTAGTATCTTTGGCGCTCACCTTAGCAAGATTGAAAAAATATTGATACATCATCTTGTTTTTATTCATGATCGATTCAATCAGCCATAAGCCATGCTTTTCCACTAAATCTTTATAATTACTAGCTGGATTATCACTAAGGTGATTAGCGTATTGCGAAAATGTTTTACTTAGTCTGTCTAGCATAGGCACATTAGATGTTTGCGTCTCAGTATGTAGGATCGCATAGTATAATCTATACAAGGCAGTCTTTTGGATATCATTACTATTAAATAGACTTTGTGAGTGTGTATATCTAACCTTATTTAAAGTAGACAATAGACTACGGTCACCCTTGGGGCCAGCAAGAAATGCTAATATCCTACCTTCATAATCTGCTCTGTATTTTAATAATTCAGTTGGATAATGCCCATCAAGTGATGACCAAATATCACCTTCACTACTAATTTCAGCTTTTTGTAGAAAGGACTGGGCTCCTTGAGGAGCAATAAAAAGGCGAAGGGTTTCATCCTTGCTACCAAACTGAGTTAAGTTTTTATAAAAGTCTAATGCATCGTCAACGGTAACACGTTCATCGTCAAAATTTTGCAAAAGTAACATAGGTACATGAGTGTAGTATTTCTTTAAAATGTTGTGTTTTGAAAAATCAGAGTAACATCCATCATGTAACACATACCCTTGAAATAAGGCGTGATCAATTGCATATTCTGCCAAATCACTTTCTAAGCCTTTCGCAAATTTTTGATATTTTTGCGTAAATACCTTGGTAAGACTACCTTTATTTGACAAAATCAAATTAGCCAGTGCGCCTTTGGCACCACCAAAACTTGCCCCCTTATAATAAACTGGCAAAGAAGGATATTGTTCCTTCACAGTACTTGTAAACAAAAACAAACTCATTATGGTGTCTTGCAGTAGTTCTTTACCTTTTGGTTTACTGAACTGCTCATCTTGATCAATGGTTTGCCAACTATCGCGAGATTGCAAATAAATGACTATATAGCCATTTTTGACTAGAGTTTTCTCTGTAGATCGTAACATACCAGAGTCAAAAAAATCGCTGGAAAATCCACCATAATAGTTAACAATAATACCTTTACAGGCAGAGCTTTGGATATCTTGATAGATGAAATAGCTATAAAGAGCATCTCCTGAGCGTTTTTTATCGCTAAAGTATTGTTTAATGCGAGCACCCAAATCAAGCTCATCATCAAAGTTATCACCTTGATTAGTTAAGTAATTTTGGACATCTTGCACTGGTTCAAAATGCTCTAATTTTTCAGTATGCCGACCTATGCGTGTACCATCGGTAATTTGTTCTAAAAGAGATAAATCAGCTGTTAGCTTTTTGTTATAAAGCATGCTCTTGAAGGTCTTATAGGTTTGTAATGTTTGTGTATCTTCTTGTGTGGTTTTTTGTGTACAGGCATTACCAATTTTTATTGCGAGACACAAGAATACTAATAGTACATATGTCATTGTTATATAAAAATACAGTTTATACAATTTAAAATACCAGAAATAGATTAATAATAAGTTAAATTGATTATAAAAAGTGAGAATTTGTTATAAGATTCTATTGTGATTTTCAATCAATGGGCTACAACATATGTGTTTGCAGCAGTAGATTTACTTGGAATAACGGCTTATTTTCGTAATAATGCTGCGTAAAACAGGTGTTTTGCTTCATAAATTATCGCACATATGTAACATCTATCTTGACAACTGACGTTCAACGACATAAAAATTAACTTATTCAATTTTTAAAATTACGTATATGAAGAAATATTATTTGCTATGCCTTTTGGGTATAATCTTTTTATTGTGCAGTTTACAACTTAATGCTGTAGCGCCTGCGGTTCCGGCAGCGGCACTAGAAGCACAGCCAAACCATGCATTGGGATCTTTAGCTGCTAGAAAAGCCTTAGAAAACATTCAAAAGTATTTAGACTTTGAGCAAGATTATTTAGACTTTGCTAGAGAATCTCGTTCATCGGATAGTTTATATTTTTATAACGTCGAAGAGATAAATCACAACATACATGATCTAACTGAAGAAAGAGCATTTATTAATGGATTGGAGATTGATGAAAAATCCGTAGATTTAATGCTCCGGCATTTTTTAGAACGTAGATTTCGCATTTTAGATCTTCGCCAAGCTTTATTCCATACACGTAGATATGTTGATGATGGCTCAGAACGCATGAAGCAAAAAGATGCTAGTCAAGTTACTATGTGTCAATTTTATGACCAACTAATTGCTGATATTTATTACCTCACTTCACCTGAAAATCTTTCTTACAAAACTCGTTGGTTAATTAGACTTTCTCCAGCCTTATGGCCTTTATTAAGGGGAGAAACTGAAGAATTATCTCATCCAGATTTGGCTGTATATGGAAAGCTAGGTGACAAAAGTAGTATATGACATGGTTGCGATTTTAATTTACACAAAACTTATGAAGAAAAAAGTTAAAATTATGTATTTGAGCTTAAGGGGTTAGGGGTACCGAAAGGCTCAAAAAAGGTGATACAAATCAGCCCATATGAGAGAAGTCAGGTTGATCCTAATTACAGAAGGATAAGAGATTTGCCCTATCCAGCATGGCTAGAGGCACTTGCGAAGAAAGTAAAAATTACAGTGCCTTTGCCAACTAATCAACGGGCAAAAAGAAGTGTAGAAAAACCAAAAGAAAAGACTCAAGCCAGAGCCGCCAGTTCTGCTAGTTCTGCCAGTGTTTCTAGACGGGATAGTCTTGCAGATGTAGTTTTGGAAGATGAGGAAGAAGATGATCAAGAAGATCAAGAAGATGCTGAGGTGGCCAGTCAGATTAGGCTAGATGGTCTTGAATTAACTCCTGCAATCTCTTCAAAGGAAGAAAAGGAAGCTGGGGTACAAAGAGTAATGCCCAGAGGAATGAGAATTTTTCATTCACATGCTCAAACCTTCCGTACAAGTTTTACGGGGTTGTCTGGTAAGCATATCCGTACACTTTCCAGCCTGATGAATAAGAAAGAATTTACACCTGTTACTTACGCTGACTTCGCTTCTCTTTGGAAGGCAATTAATGGAAAAGACAGTATTAGTGAGTCTACAGGAGGTTCTCATAAGGCATTATTAGATGCTGATGGAAAGGTTGTAGCTGGTATCTTTGCTCATAATGCTAATATGGAATATACAAGAAGAACAGTTCCATATCTTCGTGGTGCTATAGATTTACTTGGAATTTCTCTAGCGCAATTTGAATAGAGCTAAATAACTTTAAAAAGATTATGGAATCCATTTTCATACTTATTTTATGTGGATTTGGCTATAATGGCGATTGTAGGGGGGCAGGGTACTGTTGATAAATGAGTCGAGGGTAGGGATGGTATATCCTAATTGTGTGGGGGATGTGATCCATTTTGGCTAATTAGCTCTCTTCTTCATCACTATCTTGGTCGTCATTTTCAGTATTGCTGTCGTCTGAATCGTCATTTTCCTCATCATCTTTATCTTTATTTTCCTCTTCCTCGTCATCCTTAGCATCTTTGTAATTTTCTTCGTCATCTTCAGCATCATCATCAGCATCTTTTTTTGCAGAATTATCCCCAATAGAATTTTGTAATACAGCAATCAAACTGTTAGATTTCTCAATGGCACTAATTCTGACTGTATTTACGACCCCATTATCAAAAGTTCCCATTTTTTGAAGATCAGCATGCATCAAGCTCTTTAATTTCAGCCAATACAGCTTCTATTTTCTCGGATATATCATCTTCATCCACATCGGCGTCTTTGGCGTCTTTGCACCCTTTTACCAAATCACTAATTTCCTTTTTAACCTTTTGCGCTTTGTTAATATCTGGATTAATTTTGGTTGTAACGTTTGCGGTGGTCATTAATGTATCTGATAAAGTCTTCATAGAGTCATGGTAGGTGGAGGCTAATTTTTCAAGATCACCATTTAGATTTTTGCATACAGATGCTGGCCATGAACTTGGCAAAACAAATAAAATCAGTAATAAAAATAAAATTTGCACAATTATAAACTGGTTTTTTTACAATTATATTATGTTTATGGTTAATAATTAGTTAATATATTCATATTATTGTTTTCAAAAAACCAAAGTAAAATTTATTACCATACGTAAGTACTTATGATGCTTCGGCCCTGGCTATGACGTAATTGAAAACACCTTATCTGAGACCTCAATCTTGTCTCATTCAATACGAACTATTACACACCTTCATTTTTTTGTTGCATTATCTTTGAAAGTGGGCTACCTTGCTCCTTGAAATTCATTTCCGATTTCGCAACCGCCACTAGTTTGGTGATGTTATTTGGCAAATTCCAAAAGCCTGTTTTAAAGCGTTATCTGATCTTACCAAAAAGCTGCTAGATCAGCCTCTTCATGGATAAATTTCTGGTTACTCATTAGCCCATTGTGGGGAGTAGCTTTTATTAACGCTTTAGATACATAAAGGATCTGAATATGAATAATTTTAATGAAATGGGATTACCCGAATCAATTGTCAACTCACTAACACGCCTAGGTTTGGTAAAACCAACCGCAATTCAAGCACAAACTATTCCTTTGGCTTTAACTGGGCAGGATATCCTAGGATCAGCCCAAACTGGAACCGGTAAAACCCTAGCATTTACATTGCCTTTGATTAAACATCTAATGGAAAACCCACATGCTACTGCACTAGTACTAGCGCCAATCAGGGAAATAGCTCAACAAGTGCTACGTGCTTTGCACGACATAACAGGTGCTAATTTTAAAACCGCTCTAATTATTGGTGGTGAGCCTTACCCGAAGCAGCTTTCTCAATTAAAAGCGAACCCTCGGGTTATTATTGGTACACCAGGACGTATTATTGATCATCTAGAACGTGGCACCTTAAGAGTTAATAACATTGAGTGCTTAGTGCTAGATGAAACTGACCGTATGTTTGATATGGGTTTTGGTATTCAGCTAGACCATATTATTAGTAAACTTCCAACTAAGCGCCAAACTTTAATGTTTTCAGCAACAATTGCTCCTGAAATTGAAAAATTAGCAGCAAAATATCTTAATGATCCTAAGCGCGTAGCGGTTGGTTCATCAACATTGCCGATACCAAAAATTAAACAAGAGATTGTTAACATTGCAGAAAAAGAAAAATATAAGCGCCTATTACAAGAACTTGAACAACGTGATGGTACAGTACTTGTATTTGTAAAAACAAAAATGAATGCGGATCGTTTAGCAGAAGCACTTCGTAAAGAGGACCACTCAGCTTCAGCGATTCACGGAGATTTGCGTCAACGTCAACGTGAGAAAGTAATTCGTTCATTTAGCCAAGGAAAATGCCGCATCATGGTTGCAACAGATATTGCGGCACGTGGTTTGGATATTCCTCATCTTATGCACGTTATCAACTATGATGTTCCTCCATGCCCAGAAGATTACATCCACAGAATTGGCCGCACCGGTCGCGCAGGCGCTGAAGGTTTTGCATTGTGTTTCGTAACTTCTGCTGATGCTAAAAAGTGGAACGCGATTGAGCGCTACATGAATCCAAAAGCCCATGAAGGTGCTAATAACCGCAACTCAGGTTCTGGCAATGGTTCAAGCCGTGGTGGTTTTGGTAGCGGTGCTGGCAGGCCAAGGTCATCAAGTCCTTATGGCGACAAGCCACGTGGTGAGAGATCTCCATTTGGTGAAAAGCGTGCGTTCGGTGATAAGCCTCGTGGCGAAAGATCTTCATTCGGCGATAAGCCAGCCTTTGGTGAGAGACGTGCATTTGGTGACAAGCCACGTGGAGAAAGATCCTCATTTGGTGACAAACCCCGCGGTGAGAGATCTTCATTCGGCGATAAGCCAGCCTTTGGTGAGAGACGTGCATTTGGCGACAAACCACGTGGAGAAAGATCTTCATTCGGTGATAAGCCAACTTTTGGTGACAAATTGGGGCAAAACGTGCATTTGGCGATAGACCTACTTTTGGCGACAAACCACGTGGTGAGAGATCTTCATTCGGCGATAAGCCAGCATTTGGTGAAAAGCGTGCCTTCGGTGACAAGCCTAGTTTTGGTAAAAAACGTGCATTCGGTGATAAGCCTGCATTTGGAGGCGACTCTTCTTCAGGCCGCCCATCAAGAGACCGTCCGGCCGGTGACCGTCCTTCTTTTGGTGATCGCCCGTCTGGGAACCGTCCTGCAAACACTCCGTTTGGTGGAAACTCTCGTCCTAGAAGCAACTTTTCAGGAAAAAGAAGCCCTCGTTAATTAAAAATACTAAAAAATTCTAAAAGCCCCATAGCAAACTGCCGTGGGGCTTTTCTACCACTTTTCAAAGCAGATTCCCACAATTAACCAATTTTTAATAACATTTATTCTATTATGCCAAAAAGTACGCTTGTCATTGGCCGTTTGTCTTGCTACAGTGCTGAGCTAACATGGTACAATTTTATTAAAAACAAAGGCCGAGGTTTTCTTGTCGCAAAATGTCGTTATCGTAGAGTCGCCATCAAAAGCTAAAACTATCAATAAATACTTGGGTAGTGATTACACTGTTATTGCCAGCTATGGTCACATACGTGACTTGCCATCAAAAAATGGTTCGGTAAAACCTGATGAGAACTTTGCCATGATTTGGGAGCTTGATGAAAAAGGGCAAAAGCGCGTAAAAGACATTGTTGCCCAAACTAAGGGTGCTAAAAATTTATTTCTAGCCACCGACCCTGATAGAGAGGGAGAAGCTATTTCATGGCATATTCAGCAAGTCTTAGAGGAAATGAAAACCTCAAAAGGCATGAATGTTCAAAGAATTGTTTTTAATGAAATCACAAAAAAAGCTGTGCTTGAATCGTTAAAGAAGCCACGCCAAGTAAACCAAGAATTGGTGGATGCATATCTGGCAAGACGTGCTCTTGATTATTTAGTTGGCTTTACCTTGTCGCCGATCTTATGGCGTAAACTTCCTGGGGCTCGCTCTGCTGGTCGCGTACAGTCTGTTGCACTTCGCTTAGTTGTTGAACGTGAACAAGAAATTGAAGCATTTCGCACTCAGGAATATTGGTCTGTACAGACTCAATGTTTGAACACAGCCAAGGTAGGTTTTTTCGCAAAGTTAAATTTTTTAAATGGTAAAAAACTAGACAAGTTTGGCTTGCCAAATGAAGAAGCTGCAAAGCTTGCCGTTAAAACAATTGAGAATTCCGCCTTTAGCGTTGCTGATATTGAAAAAAAGCAAGTTCGCCGCAACCCAGCTGCACCATTTACTACATCTACCTTACAACAAGAAGCATCACGCAAACTTGGATTCAGCCCCAAAAAGACCATGCAAATTGCTCAAAAGCTTTATGAAGGTGTAGACCTTGATGGTGAAACCATAGGTTTAATCAGCTATATGCGTACAGACAGCGTTGTTCTTTCAAACGACGCCATTACAACGTTGCGCACCATAATTGAAAAAGATTTTGGCAAACAATATTTACCAGAGGCACCACGCCTATACAAAACTAAGGCAAAGAACGCTCAGGAAGGTCATGAGGCGATTCGTCCAACTGATGCTGTGCGTAACCCTAAATCTGTCCAAGCACACCTTGATAGCGACCAAATGAAGCTTTATGAGCTAATCTGGAAGCGCACAATGGCAAGCCAAATGGAAAATGCCCTGTTTGACCAAGTTGGTGTCGATATCACTTCAAACGACAAACAAACAAATTTACGAGCTACTGGTTCAACCATTGTTTTTGATGGATTTTTAAAGCTTTATCAAGAAGGTAAAGATGCCGAAAATAAAGAAGACAAAGCTCAAGAAGATGATGATCGCATACTACCACCACTGCAAGTAGGTGAAGTAATTGGTATTGATTCTATTATTCCGGAACAACACTTTACCCAACCGCCTCCACGTTATACGGAATCAAGCCTTGTAAAGAAACTTGAAGAACTTGGCATTGGTAGGCCATCCACTTACGTATCACTACTGCAAACCTTACAAGACCGTGATTACGTACGTTTAGAAAAGCGCCAGTTCCACCCAGACCAAAAAGGAAGGCTAGTCACATCCTTTTTAAGCCACTATTTTTCTAAGTATGTGCAGTATGATTTTACGGCATCTTTAGAAGAACAGCTTGATGATATTTCAGGCGGGCGCATCGGCTGGCTTGAAGTTATGAAAACTTTTTGGCAACCGTTCAATGAGACCGTAAAACAAGCTGAGCCGTTGAGAATTGCTGAAGTTTTAGAAAACATGCAAAAAGATTTGGAAGCTTCTCTTTTTGATATGACCAAAGAAAATCCTAAAGAATGCCCAACATGTAAAGAGGGTGAGCTGCATTTAAAACTTAGTAAATTTGGACCGTTTCTTGGGTGTAATCGTTATCCTGAATGTAAATATACCAAGTCCTTAAGCGGCTCTCAGTCACAAGATGATAGCATGCAAGAAGTTAGTGAAGTAATTGTTCTAGGCCAAGACCCTAACTTGAATGTAGATATTACCCTTCGCAAAGGTCCCTATGGACCATATCTACAATGGGAAGAAAAGGATGTCAAAAAACCAAAACGTGTTAGCATACCACCAGGATTTGACCCATTCACAGTTACTGTTGAACAAGCAGTTAAACTAGGTTCAATGCCAGCAATCGTTGGCAAGCATCCAGAGACTCAAACTGATATTCTTGTTGGTATTGGAAGATTTGGGCCATACTTAAAGTATGATGGTGCATTTACCTCAATTCCCAAGGCATATAGTTTCATGGAAATTACTATCGATGAAGCTTTTGAAATTTTAGAAAAGAAGCGACTGAATCCGAAAGCAAAACCAAGTGGTACAGCAAGAACATTTGTTAAAAAAGCCCCTGCTAAAACTAGTGCCAAGGATAAAAAATAAAAGGTGTAATAAGTTAATGCTCTCAATTTATGGAAAATTTAAGGGGCAATAGACTTTTAGGATGAGACCATAGTTTTTTGTTCATATCTGTTTATGGCAAAAATAAACATTGAAGAAATTGGTATTACATATAGTAGGCTGAGCCAAGGCATGGAATTAATCCCTAGTAATCTAAGAAAAAAGTGAGGGGTTACCGCGAATATGCTAAAAAAAGTAACAAACCAAAACATGCCTTCAAAATAATTGGGTGTATCTTTAAATATTTCGTAAACTAAGGCGTGACAAGGAACTATTAACATAGCTGATAAAATACCAAAAAGTACTTGCTCTGCTACGTAAATGTTAAACGTAATTTCAGGGATAATAGTTATGATTATTGCTATAAGATTGATGCCAACAACAGAAATCTTAAGAGGGGTGAATATGCTTTTTCCATAAATAAATCTTGCTACTGGAATAATTGAAATTAGCAGTGCGTAATAGTAGTATGCAAAACTAACATTATGACAATTTACACATTTACAACAAATAATTATGTTATTGATATAGCTATCCAAAAAAGCAAAGTGATAGCTAAAGGTAATACCGCAGGTTCCACCAAAAACAGATACTAGAAAAATTTTGTTAAAGTCTAATTTAATGGTAGTTGGTGATATATTGTCTGTTTTGTTGGGGGTGTATTTTTCAAACAAAACATAGCAAATTCCACCGATGATTGATGAGCAAAGCATTATGTTTTGCCAACCATTAGCAAATTTTATTATTGCTAAAGATTTATAAATCAAAATCGCTCCCAGGCCAACAGCAAGGCAGGCACATGCACTTAACATAATTGGTTTTTTTGGTTTTTGATTTAAAAGAAATAGACTAACCAGCATAAAAGGTGCTGGCATTAAAAAAGCATTAATAAAACGGTGTACGAACAAAAGCTGCACGTCCTTGTATACAATGATATCAGTGAAATTGGCGGAGCTAACGGATAAAGCCAATAAAATATATAAAACCACGACAATTCTCATGAGGTAGATGAAACCCAATCGTAATGCTAGTTTACACAATATATAGGCGCCGATTATTCTTCCAATAATTGTCACCCAAACCCAATCAACTAGGTATGGCAGCTTAGGTTTAAAGTCAGTGTAACCAAGTAAGGAGGTCGGAAGAGAGGGGGATAAAAGTGCTGAACCTAGGTAAATGAAAAAATGTATGCTTACTACTGTAAATAATAAGATAATACTAATATTTTTTTTAAAATCATAATTCATAAATTCAATACATACTTAATTATTGCGGTTTGTTTGGTTTTATTAATCTATTAACATTCGTTGATGTTAATATGGCCAAACAACAAAATCCTCCAAAAATTAGGGGGATCATAGGTAGAAAATTAAAATGGGTGAAAAATCCATATTGTTCCGTAAACCAGTCACTTATGATATTGCCTAAAGCATATCCAACCGTAAACCACATGGTCGCGTGAAAAATGGTTTGGTTATCTTTAAACAATGAGAATATTACAGAAAGGCTTGGGGCTAAAAATCCTGCCAAGAAAAAGGCAAAAGTGATTTGATAAATTACGTAATTAACCAACGAATGAATAGGTAAAATAACTGGTGCGATGCCTATAAGTAAAATTCCAATAAGTGAAACGGTTAGGGTTTTTAGCTGGTGGTGTTGTTTAAGTAGGTGTCCTGCAATTAGCAAAAATATGCTTAAAGCAATGTAGAAAAATACATAACTTAGGGTTGGATCATTTTCCG
>JAPLON010000110.1 GCA_026400695.1 Pseudomonadota bacterium | reverse complement strand
TCTTGTTTTGGTTGAGCCAGACATTGTAGCATTTCTGCTATTGTAAGTGTTGATTCACCAGCTTGATAAAGGCCTGCACTTAAATTTCTAGTATTACGTGTTACCGATGGCCAGCTGTCTTGATGCAATTCTCGCATTTGATTGTGCACAGATTTGCGTAACACCAACCAATACAACGGACTACGTGTACACCAATCATGCAAAAGATTAAACATTAATTTATTTATCTTTTATTTACCAACTACGTTGATGATAGCAAAAGACTTTTTTGAAAGAAATACTTGAAACGTAGATATTCATATAATTCACATTAAAAGTTAATAAATAGTTAAACTTTTTTAGAGATTAATAAAAAATATTTCACTATTGCTAAAAAATGTTTGCAATTTCAATTTAACATAACTATAAGTATATCATGATTAAATAAATAGGTTATGTATGACTGACTCAACAGCCCAATTAGACATATTAAATATTACAACTGATATTGTGTGTGCTTATATTAGCAACAACACAGTAGACGTTTCAGAAATTCAAAGCATTATGCAAAAGGTGCATAACGTAGTACAAGATCTTGCGCGTCACGGACATGGTTTCCGCAAGGCTGGTCCACTAAACCCTGCTGTTCCAATTGAAGATTCGATAACAGATGAATACATAGTTTGCCTAGAAGACGGTAAGAAACTTCAAATGTTAAAAAGACATTTAAATACAGTTTACAAAATGAGCATCGATGAATACAGAGAACGTTGGGGCTTAGCACCAGATTATCCTGTGGTTGCACCAAATTATGCACGTCGTCGTAGCCAAATTGCTAAAACTACTGGACTTGGTCAAACAGGTCGCCGCAAACGTGTAAAATTTGTTGATCAAACGACAGGTGATGTTACACAAGTGGCAGCAGTTTCCAAATAAGGCATGACTGTTCTACAAAAAGTTTATATTAAGAATTACGGCTGTCAAATGAACGTCTATGACGGTCAGAAGATGGCCGATCTTCTTAAACCTCACGGGTACTGCATTACAGAGTCTCCTGATGACGCTGATGTTGCTATTTTAAATACCTGCCATATTAGAGAAAAGGCAGAACACAAAGTTTTTTCTGACCTTGGGCGTTTGAATGTCCTCAAAAAAGACCGTATAGCAGCTGAAGCTCGCGACATGTTGATTGCCGTTGGTGGTTGCGTTGGCCAAGCTGAAGGCGCTGAGATTACTCGCCAAGCTCCATATGTTGATATGGTTTTTGGTCCACAAAGTTACCATCGTCTGCCTGAAATGCTTGCTCAACTAGAACATAAGGTAAAAGGCAAAAGACGTCGAATCGTAAACACTGAATTTCCTGTTGAAAGCAAATTTGATTTTTTACCAGTACCTGACGAAACACAAGTTAGCGCTTTCTTATCTATCCAAGAAGGATGCGATAAGTTTTGTCATTTCTGCGTAGTTCCTTACACTAGAGGGTCAGAATACTCTCGCCCTGCCCTTCAAATAATTAAAGAAGCAAAGCATCTAGCAAGTATTGGCGCAAAAGAAATTACCTTACTAGGGCAAAACGTTAATGGCTATCATGGCGAAGGAATTGATGGAAAAGAATGGTCACTTGGTCGCTTACTATATGACCTTGCTGAAATCGATGGATTAAAAAGAATTCGTTATACGACATCACACCCACTTGATATGCATGATGATTTATATAATGCACACCGTGACATTGATAAACTAATGCCATTCCTACATTTACCAGTGCAATCAGGTAGCAATAAAATTTTAAATGCTATGAACCGTAAACATACCGCTGATGAATATTTAAAAATAATTGAAAGATTGCGTAATGCACGTTCAGAAATAGCTTTTTCTTCAGATTTCATTGTGGGATACCCAGGCGAATCAGATCAAGATCACAAAGAAACTATAGCATTGGTTGAAAGGGTCGGCTTCATTCAAGCTTACTCTTTTAAATATAGCCCTCGCACTGGAACACCAGCTAGTGCCTTGCTAACTCAAGTTCCAGAAAATGTTAAGTCAGATAGGTTGGCAGAACTTCAAAACTCTTTAAACACATTACAATTAGCCTTTAACGAAACAATGGTTGGCAAAATCGTAGAAGTATTATTTGATCGGCAAGGAAAAGCTCCTCAACAAATTATTGGTAAGACACCATACATGCAATCCGTGACACTAGATGGCGATTGTTCATTATTTGGTAACTTTTTAATGGTTAAGATTAATAATGGATATAACAATAGTCTTGCCGGAGAGCTAATTTGAAAGAAGACAATAGTAGTCAACACTTAGAATTTCAGGATAACCTTCTACTTTCTCAGCTAATTGGCCCAGGTGACGTCAATATTAAAAAAATTGAAAGTCGTTTCGGTGTGACTATATCTATTCGTGGGAATCATCTTTCAATTGCTGGAACGGACCCAGATGTTGGTTATGCAAAAAATACCCTACAATTTTTATATTCAAAGCTAAGCAAAGGACAAGACATTGATACAGATGACTTAGAAGATGCTATTCGTCTTGCTGACCACTCAATAAATCTAGAACAAAATGAAACAAATAGTACTAATGGGAAAATTAGTATCACGACAAAACGTCGTATAATTTTTCCACGTTCTCCTAACCAAGGTGAATACCTCAGTGCTATACAAAGTAAAGACATGGTGTTTGGCGTTGGCCCGGCAGGAACGGGCAAAACTTACCTGGCAGTTGCGGTTGGTGTTTCTTTGCTAATGGCTGGTAAGGTTAATAAAATTATCCTAACGCGTCCTGCGGTAGAAGCAGGAGAAAAACTTGGTTTTTTACCAGGTGATATGCGTGAAAAGGTTGATCCTTACTTGCGACCACTATATGATGCCATGCATGATATGCTACCAAGCGACCAAGTAGAAAGACGCTTGATCAACGGAGAAATTGAAGTTGCACCACTTGCATTTATGCGAGGACGCACCCTTGCTAATGCTTTTGTCATTTTAGATGAAGCGCAGAATACGACTTCTGTACAAATGAAAATGTTTTTAACGCGTATTGGTCATAATTCGCGCATGGTGATTACCGGTGACCTTAGTCAAATTGATCTTCCTTCAGGAATTGAATCAGGATTACACCATGCCATACGCATTTTAAAAGATATTCCTGATATTTCTATAATTACGTTTAATGAAACTGACGTAGTTCGTCACCCAATTGTTGCAAAGATTGTTAATGCCTATGATAAAGAATCGAAATCAACTTATGCTAGATGAAGATAGTAATCTTGATGTCTTAATTGATGTTGACGATGAACGTTGGCTAGAATGGCATTCAGCTGATCAGTGGCATATTTTATTACATAAAATAATCCAACAGGTATTAAACGACTTAAGTGTTTTAATAAAAGTAGAAGTTAGCATATTGCTTACAAACGATGCTGAAATTCAAAGACTAAATCAAGAGTTTCGCAATAAGGATAAACCAACCAATGTGCTTTCTTTTCCAAACTTAACTGAAGATGAGCTTCTTAAAGCTAATAAAAATTCGCCACACCCCTATTTGCTAGGAGATCTGGCTTTGTCATTTGAAACAATACTTAGCGAATCTCTAGCTGAAAAAAAAACTTTCTTAGATCACTTTAATCACCTCGTAGTTCATGGTATGTTGCACATACTAGGGTACGATCATGAAACTGATGATGAAGCTGAATCTATGCAAGAAAAAGAAATCATGATTTTAAACACCTTAAATATCAACAACCCGTATCAGTAGTTTATGGCAGTCATTAAAAATTTATTAAAATTATTTAAAAAAAGCGAACCCGAAAATCTTCGAAATACAATAGAAGAATTGATTGAAGAAAGAGATGAAACAGAGCCTTCAATAGAGTCTGGAGAAAGAGCTCTTTTAGAAAATGTACTTAACCTGCGTGATCTTACAGCGCAAGATGTTATGATTCCAAGGGCAGATATTATCTCGTGCTCAATTACTGACGATGCAGACGAAATGATCCAGATAATGGTAAAAAATAGTCTGACCTTTTTGCCAATATGCAGCGATACACTGGATCATATTGTTGGTGTTATTCACATTAAAGATGTACTTTCTTGGCTTCAAAATGGTCGTCAAATGCCCATTAAACACTTAGTTAAAGATGTGTTATTCATTGCTCCTTCAATGCGCACCTTAGATTTGCTAGTGCAAATGCGTGAAACCTATGCACGAATTGCCTTTGTTGTAGATGAATACGGCGGTATTGATGGTTTAGTAACATTTTCTAATGTTATTAGCGAAGTAATCGGTGACATTCAAGATGCCACAGACCTACACGACACCAAGCAGATTGAAATAAAACCAGACGGTACTGTCATTAGCGATGGTCGCGTTCCACTAGAAGAACTTCAAGAAGTTCTTGGTGCTGTGCCTATGCTTACTGTCGATGAAGATGAAGATATCGACACCATCGGTGGATTGGTTATTTTCTTAGCTGGCCGTGTTCCTGTACGTGGAGAAATTATTCGCCACCCAAATGGTGGAGAGTTTGAAGTACTCGAAGCTGACCCACGCCGTGTGCGCCGTTTAAAGATGCGTCCTTAGGCTTGTCTCGCTATTAAATTAGGGGCTGTACCAGATAACACGATAAAGTGTTATAAGGTGAATGATGAGAAAGAGCCGATTAAGTAAAGTTAAACAAGAACGCTTACTAGAGTATTTTGTAGCAGGAGTAACTGCGAGATGTGCTGCTAGTCTGATAGGGG
>JAPLON010000018.1 GCA_026400695.1 Pseudomonadota bacterium | reverse complement strand
TTATATTAAAGTAAGCAGCTCTATATGCACTTCCTTTATCTTTAAATTCAGTAACAGCCTCTTTAACCGGTCTTAAATCATGTGTAGTGTCTACAGCAGCTGCTTTACTAAACTCATCATACAATTTAACTCGCATGTAAAGATCTATCATACTCATTAGCTGCCGTACAAAATGCACAGTATTAGATTCATTTATTTTGGTAAAATCAACTTGACTAAAATAACGCAATTGCTCTTGAAGGAGCTCTTTATAATAAGCTATTTTTTTCTGCAGCATTATATCTAATTCTTTTTGCGAAGCACCTTGAACCGTGGCCGGATCTATTGATAATTTTCTATATATAGAATCCTCACTTGGTAGATTAAACTTTGCCAAACCTCTCTCATCAGAAAATACTACAGCTTGCGACCCCAAAGGGCTTTTCACTGATGCTGCCATATCTGGAAACGCTGGGGGCGCAAGTGGGACAACCAATTTATCAATATTAGCATAAAGATCAAGAGTCTCAGTTCCTGTCGGACTATCGTACTTATCTTTTAATAACTTAAATTCTGTTGCAAATCGCAACACTTTTTTAATCTGCTCAAAAAAGTTAGCACAATCTACTTTAACACTTTTTACCAGCTCTATAACTGCATCAATTTGAATAGTGGTCTCAGCTATTTCTGTAGTTCCTATCCCAGGTACAGTAATCAAAGCACTCTTTAAAAATTCAAGATCATTATCTGATGGCATTGTAAGCTCAAGGTAATGCAATGCTTTTGCAGCACTGTATAGGGAATCAAAATAATTATCGCACTTAAACAATTTAGAAAATTCTAAAGTTTGTAAACCTGCTGCAACAACAAATATGAATGGAGACTTTGCCATACTGCCGTGGGATGTTGCTACGGCTTTACTATCATTACCTTTAGTAAGAAAGTCACGAATTACTTTTAGTGAATCCGTTAGATTTCCAAGGTGCTTTGAAACAGTAGCAAGGGTATCAAGATTATTGCTTAAGGCCTTACTAGAAAATGCCATTAGTCCTTCTAATACTTTCTTATTAGGATCATCAGCAAATTGGCCAAGGGTTTTTCCAAGTGCAGAGTAAGCCATTTCATAATCTGTTTTTATAGTGGGTAAACTCAGTGCAGCGGTTACAAAATCACCACTTTTCGCACTACCAGCAAGTGATTGCCCTAGAAATTTTCTTAGATTTTCCGCTTTTTTGTTTACACTTAAGCCACTGTCTAAACGGAAATAAGCATCAACAAGATCTCCTTTATCGTTGTCCGTAGCCAAGTCATTACCTAATATTTTAAAACTTAGCAAAGATCTTGTGATTGCAGGGTTTCCATTATAGTACGCTACAATTTCAGTAATCTCTTTTACTTTTCCTGAACTTAACTGTGGTTCAATTTTTTTTCTAGCGTCAAAGGCCTTACCAGTATAGCTTTCGCCCTTTTCCTTAGCAGCTTTTGCTTCTCTCTCTTCCTTTTCAGCATGTATCCTTTTTTCTTCTGTAATACTTTTAGAAACAGAATCTAATGCCAAAAATTCACAAACCCGCAAAGTAAGATTTGATTTTATTGCAACCTCAGGAGTCATGCCCAAAACGGTTGCTTTTAGTGTAGCAAAATCAGCTGATATGGGTTTACCATCCATTACTGATTTAACATACATATCTATAAAAGTTATACTTTCAGATTTTCTTAATTTTTCATGATCTTCTACAGACAAAACAAAATCCGTAGGCACAACACTGAAAGCTCTTTGAAGTTCATGTATGCTGTATTGGAAATAAAGACTTAAAGCAGCCTTTTCGTCTAACTTTAATTTATTACTTAAAATTGACTTATCTATAACTTTTTCATACTGCGGTTTTGCAAAAACCTGCATCAAAAATAAAACGGCTTTAAATGGTTTAAGCGCTGTTTCATCTAACTTAAGCGTAGCTACTGGCAAATGCGAAGGCGAAGGCGAAGACGAAAGAGTTGATCCACCTATTCTCCTCATAATAGTTTTTGTTAATTCTTTACCATCCTGATATGCAAGAGTTGGAGTAACTGGAGCAGCTGACCCAATTTCTTTAAGCGTAATTAAAAATTCTTTAGCTGGTAAAGCAACTGTTGTATCTATACTTTTACCTGAACATAGATCAACTAATTCACCGAAACAAGAATCCCTAAGATTATTTGCTAATATTGCCTGGCTTACCCTTGTAAATAATCCCGTTCCTTTTTGTTTCTCTTCCTCTGCTACTTCGACTGTAGCGTAAATGCTCTCATGTTTTTTCTTTATGGCAATTGCAATGCTATTTAATAATTGTACTAATTTATTGACTCCTTCAAAATAATCACCGCCGACAATAATTTCTCCACTGTCGTCATCTTCTAATAAAAATCCAAGCTCCTTAAGAAGATTAGCGATTTCTTCTTCAGAAAAGCTTACTGAACTTGGTAGCGAAATTGATTCACGAATTTTATCTAAGAACCCGACCAATGAAGGACTTTGGTCAGGTAATCTGGCATGTTTAATAATATCATCAACTTCAAGAAAACCTTTCAAAACGCGTTCACGCATTTGATTAATTGCGGATGGTGCTAAAAATTTAACATTTAAAAATTTTGCCAATGGAATTGCTTTAGCACTTTGTAAAGCAGCACTTATTTCTTGATGATATTTCAAATAAGCTTCTAATCCTTTGCTAGCAGTACTTAGATCTTCAATTTGCTTAAAATGATGAGGTTGCGGAGAACTACTTGTCAAAATCTCTGTAATCAAATTCCCCATGGCGTTTGATGCTGCACTATAGGCTTTTGAATACATATTTTCAAAAACTGCAAAAACCAGTTTTAAGGCATAAAAATCATTGATAGCTAAATTATCAAACTTATAAGTTAATGGAGTGCCATCAACAACAGCGCTAACTGTAATTTCCATATCATGTTCATTAAATTTTGAAGAAAAATCTTTTACCTCTCTTGCCTGCCTTATATGTTCTACAGCTTTTGTAATAGACTTATTTGTAAACTGTCCACCACTAGCTACAAGACCAGTTGTAATAGCAAGCTCATTTTTTAGTTTTGCAACTTCTGCTGAACCTTCACTTCTAGCCTGTACTCTTGCTTGTTCCAATTCTGCTTCGGAGGCTTTGCTGCCACCATAGTTTTGAGCGTACCAGAGCTGGTCTTGTTGGAAGTCCTCCTGGATACTTATCTTTTAAAAATGTACCTCCATTTTCACTAAACCACCGTGTAAGGCTTTGGCTAACCGATACAACATTAGATGCTCTTAACCCACTAATTGATGGTACTTTATCTGGTTCTAATACTTGTGCCTGCGAAGAACTATAAGCATCTGTAGCCTCTAATTGTGTTTGCATTTCAACTGAAATAAAGCTTGCTCCAAATACAGCAACAACGCCGAGATTTTTAATAAATTTTTTCATAAGTTAATCGTTAAGAAATTTTCCCATAGGTATAGCTTGAAGGGAGTATGTTAATTTTTAGTTAAAATAATGAAAAAATCTTTCTGGGACATTTCTAATTTGCTTAAGTAGATAATACCAATTTGTTGTTACAGTAGAAATTGATTTGTTTGAAAATTCATTATTTTCTGGTATACGTAAAGTACGAGTGGAGGATAAGTAGTTATGAAGATCATTGTCATTGTTTAAAGATTAGGTATTATTAGGCCCCCTTTTTAAGGGGATGGGTTTATTTTACCAAAATTTTTACAAGGACTTTTATCATGAAAAATAATTCTATGCCAGCAGTCTGGCTAATTGTACTTATTGCAGGAATCGGTATGATTTCTGAAACTGTTTACTCACCGGCTATACCATCAATCGCAGACTTTTTAAAAGTAAAGCAATCGTGGATTGAATATACGCTTACCATTTATCTTTTTAGCTTTGGCATAGGCACCTTTTTTTGGGGCCGCATATCTGACCACTTTGGCAGGAAGCCGTGCATAATTGCTGGAATAATCACCTATATTATTGGTTCTTTTCTTTGCTACCTATCTGATTCTTTTTGGTTACTCATGGTAAGCAGATTCATTCAGGGCTTTGGTGGCAGTATTGGCAGCGTATTAGGACAAGCAATATGTCGTGATGCTTATCAAGGTAAAGACTTAAGCAAAGCGTATTCCGTTATTGGGGGATCTTTAGCAATATTTCCAGCGCTTGGGCCAATTGTCGGCGGACTTATTACCCAAGAATTAGGCTGGCAAATGATATTTATTTTGTTAACTTTTTTTGGGATTATTGTTTTAATTATATCAATGACGAATCTGTGCGAAACTTTACCAGCACAAAATCGTCACCTGCCAAATCTGTTATCAACCTTGCGATGCTTGGCATTGGATAAAAATGTAATTGGATGCGGACTACTGGTAGGTTTATGTAATGGTATTAACTTTAGCTATTACGCTGAAGGGCCATTTTCATTAATTGATATTTTGGGTCTTTCACCAAGTATGTATGGCGCTACTTTTGGGTTACTTGCCTTAGCAACAACCGCTGGAGGTTTAATTTCAAGGAAACTTCATAATCATTTAAATTCCTTAGAAATTATCAAAATAGGTATCTGGTTAACCATAGCAAGTTGTGCAATTTTTTCAGTCGTAGTTCTAGTTGCAAAATTTGTGAATATATCATCAGAAAATTTAATATTTATCACTATTTTTTGCATGATGTTAACTATGGCAGGTAATTGTATGGTATCCACCAATTCCTTGGCAAAATCATTACAACACTATAAACAAGCAATTGGCACAGCATCAGCCTTGTTTGGGTTCTTTTACTATATTGTTGTAGCTTTGATAACTCTTGCTATGGGCATACTGCACAACGGTACTCTAATACCAATGCCAATATTTTTCTTGGCTATTGGCATAGGGATGAAAATAATTTTTAAAAGGCTAATTAAAAACCAATAGATAACGAATAGGCTAGGAAACTGGCCTATTTCACTTTTTCAAAAAAGCCTTACGCTCAATTTCTGGAAATTTTTCAATTGAATAGCGCAGCATTGTACGTGGCATTTTAAGTGCAAATCTATTTAAAAAATTACGTAAAATATCAATATCCTTTTTGCCAACTTCACGCAGCATCCAGCCAACTGCTTTATGAATAAGGTCATGATCATCATTAAGCAAAACCTCAGCTATTTTAACAGTTGTAGCGTGCTCATTATTTTTTATAAAGTGCCAGGTAGCAACTATTGCAATGCGTCGTTCCCACATTATTGGCGATTTTGCAAACTTGAATAAAATTTCTTTATCTTGATTATGTAAATGTGCCCCAACAATTAAGTGTGCAGATGCATCAACCAAGTTCCAATTATTAACTTGTCCTAAGTTATCGATGTAAAATTGGTAAATTTCATTTTTATTATTAGCGTACTGATTGGTCAAAATTAATAGAGCCAACAAACGTTCTTCATTAAACTTTGAATTTAAAAGAATCTGTAAACACTGCAAACTAATTTGGCTATATTGCTTAGCAATTTTGCGTAAATCTGGCACAGTCACGCCAATGAATTGGTCATGCTCAGCATAATCACCCTTACCGGTTTTAAAAAATACTACATTTGGCTTTGGCGTGCTTTTAGCCACCACAAGCAAGTGTTCTCTAATGTGCTTAACTATATTGTCGTTCATGCTCAATCAACCATTTTTTACGCGCTACGCCACCACCATACCCACCCAATTCGCCATTGGCATTAATAATGCGATGACACGGAATAACAATGGCAATTTGGTTAGCACCATTTGCATTAGCTACTGCCCTAAATGCCTTTGGGTTACCAATGAATTCAGCTTGTTGCATGTAACTTCGCGTTTGCCCATAGGGAATTTCAACCAATGCCTGCCATGCACTCTTTTGAAAGTCACTACCCAACAACTTTAATGGAGTTTGAAAAACATTCAGGTCGCCCTTAAAATATTTATCAAGTTCTGTTTGGATTGATTTAATTGGAGATGTCATGCCAGGAACAATCGCTGCCTTGCAACGTGTACGTAAACGCTCAATCTCGCGCTCTAATCCACGCCTGTCAACAAATTCAAGTAGATGCAAAGACATATCATCAGCTATCGCCAACATCGGTCCTAAGGGAGTATCTAACCACGCTGATTTAAGCAGATTATGCTGGTTTTTTAAATTGCTTGGTGCAGCACCCATAATTTTTGAAAAAGCATCCCTAAAGCCACTGCTTGATTCATAGCCGGAATTTAGCTGTGTTTCAATCACGGGTTCACCAGCTCTGATTTGTTTCATGGCAATTCCTAAACGCCGTGCACGAGCATATTCAACAAAGGTCATATTGAAGCGTTTTTTAAATTGGCGTCGTGCCGTGCAGGTATCAACGGACAGTTTTTCAAAATCATGAGTTTTCCATCTTTTTTCAGGATTAGCCTCAATAGCTTCCACAAGGGTGCGCACCAAATCAGAAACATGGTTGGGATGAGAAAGAGGACGACAACGCAAGCATGGACGATATGAGGCTAGCAAAGCTGCTTGTGCAGTCTTAAAAAATTCGCAATTCTCAAATTTTGGTTTGCGTGCCCCACATGTCGGCCGGCAAAAAACTCCTGTAGTTTTTACTCCTACAAAAAATACACATTCATACTCTGTATTTTTATCAATCAAAGCTTGGTAAAATTCTTGCTTGTTTTTTTCGGATAGCATTTTTGCCCTTTGCGACAATCATCTTTCACATGGTTCATTATAGAACCTGAGAAAAAAATATGCCGCCGAAAATCAGGCAGTAATTTTTTAAAGCATTAAGTCCATAAACTGATAACCAGTAAGAACCATACCCACGCGTCTACGCAGGTTATGGTTACTTCTAAATTACTTGGTGCAGCTCCTTAGTTTATTCCTTCTATTTTAGCAGCTAGAATAAAATCACTTTCTGTAAGGCCACTAATTTTATGGGTCCATATTTCAATTGAACACTTTCCCCAAGCAATCGTTATGTCTGGATGATGCGCCTCAGCTTCAGCCAGCTCAGCAATTCTGTTGGCAAAAGCAATTGGCCCCATAAAATCGTCAAATTTGTATTCTTTAAATAAATGTCCTGCTTCATTAATTTTCCACCCATGGCCAACTTCTGCCAGTAATTTATTAGTAGCTACACTATCTAAGGGTGGAATTCCTCCCATACAAGGGATACAGGCCTTATCAATTAAACAAACACTTGCTTCAACATTTACCATAAAATTCTCCTAAGTTACTTTTTCTAATTCATTAACATAAATTCCCTGGTCAATTTGTGGGAACTGTTTTAATGCTTCTTGCATTTCTCGCCAATTAAGGCTGCGTACAGATTTAAACAATTCTTCATAATTTTCAATGACAAAGTAACTTTTTTGAAAAGAATCTATATGGTAATTCGTTTTCATTGTCCTAAATATATTGTATTTAACGCGCGCCGGAATTTCAGATTCTAAGCAATAGATAGACTCACCCTTTGATGAAGTTATTCCCGCTCCATAAATGCGCAAGCCATTAGCAGTTTTAATTAAGCCAAATTCTACAGTAAACCAATACAAAGCAGCGGCATACTTTAACAATCCACACTCAATCGATTGCAACCCCTTACGGCCAAATTCTTCCATAAAGTCTGCAAATATTGGGTTTACCAGCAATGGCACATGGCCAAAAATATCGTGAAAAATATCTGGCTCTTCTAAGTAATCCATTTGGTGCGGTTTTCTAATAAAGCAAGTAGATGGAAATTTACGCTCTCTTAAGAATTTAAAAAATAAATCTTCTGGAATGAACCCCTTAACTGCGACTACTGAAAAACCTGTTTCCCTTTTTAAAATGGCATTAATGTCTTCCATTTTGGGGATTTTATCATTACAGATATCTAACTTTTCCATACCTTCAATGATTTCATCACAGGCACGATTTTTTAAAACTACAGCTTGGCGTTCAAATAGAAATTTCCATGTACTGTGATCTTCTTCAGTGAAATTTTCCCACACCTGCTTAGTGACCATGGGATGTTCATAAATATTTGTATGAATTTCTGATAGTACTTTTGATTGCATAACGACTCTCGCGTTTGTAGTTCAATTAGATTAGACAAACTATTTATTAACAAACGGTTAACAAAAATATCCGTAACAATACATGTCATTTTCCGTAAAAATTATCTTATAAATAATTCTAGGCTACTATTTCTAAAATTTGCAAATGCTTATCAAAACAAATGATACTACACCCCATTAACTTTTTGTTAATAGACTGTTCGCAAAATATCTATGTAAAATTACTTAATTTAACACCACGGAAATACTAAAATGGAAACAAAACATTTGTTAAAATTAGCAGCACTAAATTTAGCGTTAACCACTATGTTTGCTGCTGCTCTTCCTCCTCCTAATACATATATTCAAAGTAGCGAAAGAAGCGTTGCTGCTAATGCACCAATGATAACAAACACGAGTAATGTTAAGGCAATAGAAAAAATGGAACAAAATGCCAAACATAGAGAAATAATTGCTACTTTAAGAAAAATTGAAGAAGGGGCAAAAAAAGGAGATGTTGACCAGCTTAAAAAACGAGCAGCTTTAGTTGCGTCATTCCAAGAAGAAGAAATTTTTTCCATAATTATTGCCGATGCAGAACAAGAACTTGGAGATGAATTAGTAGAAATTGCACAAAAATTACGTGAGGTCGCTAATACACCTGTGCAAGGAGCTGAAGTTGCTCCACTAGCTGTAGGTAATCGGGTTCATCAGTAACTAACTATCAATACCGGCAATTTTTAATGAATTGCTGCTTAATTAGAGATCTACTTCCACCAGACAAATGATACTGTGGCTATTAACCTTTTGTTAACAGACTGTTAGTAGAATACTTGTGTGGAACTACTCAATTTAACAAAAAGGAAACAATAAAATGAAAACGAAATATTTATTAAAATTAGTAGCACTAAATTTAGCATTAACTACTGTATTTGCTGCTGCTCTTCCTTCTCCTAGCCCTAGTCAAAGTGATGGTGGCGGAGGAGGGGAGCATTACAAATCAATGATAGCAAATCTTAGCAGTGTTAAAATCATGAAAAAAATGGAAGAACATGCAAAACATAAGGAAATGCTTGGTATTTTAAAACAAATTGAAGAAGGAGCAAAAAAAGGAAATGCTGAACTACTTAAATCAAGAACAGATTTAGTTACTTCATTCAAAGCAGATAATCTAGAAGGAATACCTGCTGGTGCTTCAGATGAAGAGATTTTTTCTCACATGGTTGAAGGAATGGAACAAGAAATTACGGAAGAAATGCTTGCAATTGCAGGAGACCTACATGCAGGAGCTAACCCACCTGCACCTGGTAGCCGGATTCATTAACCGACAACACACAGCAGCAATTTTTAATGAATTGCTGCTTAAATATCTACATAATTTTTCACATGCAAATGGATAGCAATATATAATTATGAAAATTGCTTTTTTTGATTCTAAGCCCTATTTAAGAAAAATCTTTGAAGAAGTTAATAATAAAAAGCATACTCTCCGTTTTTTTCAGTTAAAACTTACGCCAGAGACCGTTGATTTAGTGAAAGATTTTGAATGCGTCTGCGTCTTTGTTAATGATTGCCTGGATGATTCAATTATCAAATCATTAAATCAAATGGGCGTCTCGCTAATTGCTATGAGATGCAAAGGATGTGACAACCTTGACCTTAATGCTTGTCGCAAATATGGCATAGATGCCGTATATGTGCCCAACTACTCCCCTTATTCTGTTGCTGAACATACGGTTGCTTTAATACTTACTTTAAACCGCCGTATTCATAAGGCTTATAATCGTATCCGCGATGGTAATTTCTCGGTCGATGGGTTAGAGGGATTTGACATGCACGGAAAAACTGTTGGGGTTATTGGCGCTGGAGATATTGGCAAAGCTGTTATTAACATAATGATTGGTTTTGGCTGTAAGGTCCTTGTTTATGATTTACTAAATAAAGCAAAAGAATTTACAAATTTTTCAAAAGATCAATTAATGTTCACAGATCTTGATTATCTTTATGCCAATTCTAATATCATTACTTTGCATGTGCCCTTAACCCAAGCAAACACCCATATGATTAATGCAGACTCAATCGCAAAAATGAAACCTGGCGTCATGCTCATTAATACTAGCCGTGGAGGATTAATTGATACTGAATCTCTCATTGAAGGTATTAAGTCTAAAAAAATTAGTCATGTAGGGTTAGATGTTTACGAAAAGGAAGGTAGGTACTTTTTTGAAGACTTTTCTAATTCTGTAATTGCTGATGACAACCTTGCAAGGTTAATGACTTTTCCAAACACCATCATCACCAGTCACCAAGCCTTTTTAACCCACGAAGCCTTAACTGATATTGCTACAACAACCTTGCAAAGTGTAGATGAATTTGAACAAGGCAAACGTGGTAAACAGCTGTCTTTTAGTTTGATTACTGAATAGCATTATTTAGATGTGCGCTTCATATTAGCAAAAATAGTATGCTATAAAGTTATATGTAAAATTGTTGTTTTTCCTATTTTGGATATTATGTTTAATTTGTTCGAACGTACTGTTGCTTTCCGCTATTTAAGGTCTCCACGTCAAGAAGGGTTTGTATCAGTCATTGCTGGTTTTTCATTTATTGGTATTGCCTTAGGGGTGGCAACCCTAATTATTGTTATGGCAGTCATGAATGGTTTTCGTGCAGAACTTTACCAAAAACTTGTGGGTATGCGTGGGCACGTTATGGTCATGTGTGGAGCATCACAACAGAATTGGGAAGATACCTTAGAAATTACTAAAGCAAATGAAAAGGTAGAATTTGCTTACCCAGTCTTGGAAAAACAAGCCATAGCTACATTTCATGGTCAAGCTCGCGGTGTTGGGGTGCTTGGCATGCGCGCTAGCGATTTACTGCAACGCCCAGCAATAAATAACGAAAATTTAAAGGGCAGTTTTGATAAATTTGAAGGTAAAAAAATTGCTATTGGTAGTCGTATAGCTCATTCAATTAATGCACATATAGGGCAAAATATTACTCTATTACTGCCTGATGGAGCAAAAACTCCTTTTGGTAGCATGCCAAAACAAGCAACCTTTGAAATAGTTGCCATTTTTGAAATCGGCATGCATGAGTTTGATAAGAGCATGGTGTTTTTGCCTTTAGATACAGCGCAGCATTTTTTCAATTGCGACAACACAATTAACCATATTGATATTTTTTTAAAAGACCTAAAAACAAGCAAATTAGTCATTGATGATTTGCAACAAAAACTACCACCAGCTTTTGAAATTGTAGACTGGAAACATAGCGACAGCCAGATTTTTCAAGCAGTTCAGGTTGAAAAAAATGTTATGTTCATAATACTAACCTTAATTATTATAATTGCCGCTTTTAACGTTATCTCAAGCTTGATAATGCTGGTAAAAGATAAAACTCGCGACATTGCAATTTTGCGTACCATGGGTGCTAGCAAGGGAAATATTTTAAGAATTTTCTTTTTAACTGGTTCTTGCATTGGCATTGGCGGCACTGCAATTGGCATGCTGCTTGGGGTTGGTTTTGCGCACAATATTGAAAAGATCCGCAAGCTCGTTGAAAAGCTATTGGGTACCGAATTATTTAATGCTGAAGTTTATTTCCTAAGCAAACTGCCAGCAAAAATTATATGGGATGAAGTTATATTGGTTGCTGCAATATCTTTAATTTTAACTTTTTTGGCTACTTTTTATCCTGCTTATCGCGCATCCCGCCTTGACCCTGTTGAAGCTCTACGCTTATGATTAATCAAAGTTGAAAATATTTTTATATTAATTTTTCTAAAATGCAGTGTACAAGTTTTTTCACAAGGATTAACGAATGATTAATCTTTTAATGGTATACGGTTCCGCCCCCAACCCCCGCCCAAGTAAAGGGTGGGCCACCCGCCTTGGCTCCAACCTTGTAGCAGATAAAGCTTCGCCATTAACATCCTTTTGGGCTTTAAGTGGACGCCTTGAAGTAATATCTGAAGAACTGTTCTTAAATGTTAATATACCCCATACGAATTAAAAAATGGTTAATTGTGCATGATAAAACTAGCAAAATACATTAAAACTCTACTGATAATCATTGTCATTGCGGCACCATTAGCTGCAGCACCTGTGCGCGGTCTATTTGCTTCGATTAACTTAGGCTGTCGCTACACTAGTCAAAATCATGATTACACAAACAACACAGGAGCTGTTGGTAAAGAAACAAAAGGTGAGTTAGCTACTTCGTTTGGGCTTAGCTTTGGTATGTTAAATCAGGTTGAAAAAACCAAAGCGGTTGTAGGTGGTGAAGTTAGCGTTTCGATGAACCTATCAAAGGCAAATTACAATTTACAAGTTTCTGGTGGTCAACCAGAAGGTAAGGTAGAGATCGCTAACCCATACACATTTGGTGGCTATGCCATTTTAGGAACCATGATGACTCCTAAATTAATGTTCTATGCAAAGGCTGGTTATGCATGGGTGAAAACAACCTTAAAATATAAAGGCTTGTCAGAAGGCGATGCAAACTATAGCAAAACTATGGCAGGCATTAGCGGAGGCGGTGGCGCCAATTATCTTATCACAGATAAAATTATGATAGGATGTGAGTACCTAATTCATGTGCCAGGCCAAACCGCCCCAAGAGATAACTCATACGCCGTAGGCGGTCAAAAACGTAAATTTGTTTACCACCCTACTATTCATTCCGTAATGATTAGATTGAGTATGTTATTTTAATGGAAAAAGGTCGCAGCAAATATACGCAAAAACTAAAACACAAAGGTGAGCGTGGTGGAAATTACGTTCGTGGTCACAAAGATCTACGGCGTGACCGCCATTCATCTTTAGGGTATAAAGAACCAAAACAGCATGTTGGAGTTTTTGTACCTAATCCTCAAGGTGGGCATCTAGCTCCGTGCCACCGAAAAGACCCATTTTCTGGCATATACATAGACTACGCACAATCAAAAAACTTTAAAGAAAACGATGTAATTGTCTATACAGTTAACCACCAAGGGGAATTTCATTTTATTCGCAACCTTGGTTCAATGCTATCGCCTAGAACTTATGCATTAATGGGAATTCATGCCTACAACATACCCCATGTTTTTAGTGATGAAGCACAGCATTTAGCAGACAAAGGTGGCGTACCTGAGCTTGGTAAACGTGTTGACTTACGTAACCTACCTTTAGTTACCATAGACGGTGAAGATGCCAGGGACTTTGATGATGCGGTTTATGCAGTAAGTGATCCTGACCCTAAAAATCAAGGGGGCTGGCGTGCGGTAGTTGCGATTGCTGATGTTAGTCACTATGTAAAATCAGGTGATGCGCTAGATAAAGAAGCTCATTTACGCGGTAACTCTGTTTATTTTATAGACCGAGTCGTACCAATGTTACCGGAACATTTAAGCAATAATTTATGCTCATTACGCCCTAATGAAGATCGTGCTTGTCTAGCTGTAGATATGATCATTAGCAAGGACGGAAAACTAAAATCTTTTAAGTTTAAGCGCGCCTTAATGCGTTCCATTGCCAGGTTAACTTATAATCAGGTTGAAAAAGCAATTGGTGGAATCACCGATAAAACCACCAAACCATTACTTGATAGTGTTATAATGCCTCTTTATGGTTGCTACCAAAGCCTTAAAAAAGCTAGAGATTTACGCGGCACCATTCAAATTGAAAAAGTTGAAAACTCGTTTGATCTAGCTGATGATGGTAGCATTAAAGCTGTTAGCGCAAAAAATCGTCTCCAAAGCCACCAGCTAATTGAAGAATTCATGATTACCGCCAACGTTGCCGCAGCTAAAACTTTGCAAGCCAGAGACTGGCCGACCATTTATAGAGTTCATGAACGACCTGATAAAACTCGCCTGCAAAACTTGTATACCTTGGCAAAGGGGCTAAAGCTTGAGGTGAAAAAATTTGTTGGAACAAACATCATTGGCGGCATTAATGATTTGTTGAACCTAGCAAAAGAACGCCCCTATTTTAGGTTATTTAATGAGCTGGTATTAAGGTCTCAGGCACAAGCACGCTATGGCCCACAAAATATGGGACATTTCGGTTTAAATTTAACCGCTTACTGCCACTTTACTTCCCCTATCAGAAGGTATGCTGATTTAGTAGTACACAGGTCATTGATTGCCGCTTTAGAGCTTGATGACAAAAAACACCCAAATGTAGAGCTAGAAGACTTAGCAGAAATCAGTGAGCATATTTCAAAAACTGAACGAACTGCCATGGAAGCAGAGCGAGAGGTGAATGATCGTTTTATGGCTCATTACATGAAAGATCATTTGGGAGAAGTATTAAATGGCACAATAGTTGGGGTAGGCGTACCTGGAATATTTGTGGAGATTGATCAAATAGGTGCCCAAGGATTCATTCCAAAACAAGACCTTGGCGGAGATTATTTCGTATTTAATGAAGCTTCGTACTGTTATACAGGTCGCCGCACTCGCAAAACTTATCAAATTGGCAACCAAATAAAGGTACTGGTTAGCAATGCTGATCCTATTCTTTGCTCAATTGGCTTTGCTCTAGTTAGGGAAAAAACTCTACCTATAAAGCAAAAAAATAAAGAAAAAAAAGATGCAGTGCAAAAAGAAAGCAGTAAGTCAAGTATTGTCAAAAATAAACGTAAGAGCTATAAAAAAAATCCGTCACGTAAAAAAATTTAAAACTATAGGAGAATACTAATGTTAGAAGTTACCGATGCAACCTTTGAAAAAGAAGTTACCCAATCTTTAGTCCCTGTGGTTGTTGATTTTTGGGCAGAATGGTGTGGACCTTGTAGAATGTTAACTCCTATTTTGCAAGAATTAGAGCCAGAAATTGCAGACAAAGCTAAAATAGTTAAAGTTAACATTGACCAAAACCCACAAATCGCTAGCCAGCTTGGTATACGCAGTATTCCGACAATGATTTTGTTTAAGGGTGGTTCAGCTGTTAGTAACATGGTTGGCGTGAACCCAAAGCCAAAAATTAAGGCATGGGTTGAAAGCGGTATTTAACAGTAATTAGACTGAAGACATTAATCGCTAAGTTTTTGCTTAACGATTAATGCTTTTGTAATTTGGTTATTTTTTAAGATTTAATAGATTCATCTTTTTTATTAGCTCCTCTTGAGCAGCAGAAAAAGCCTCTTTTTGCTTTTTTGCAGCTGTAGCTAATTTTCTATTTTTTACTATATCATTAGTCTCTGAATCATTAGTCCACTTGGTTTCAGCAGCTTTTTTTTCAAACTCTTCTTTAGCATTAGCTGGTCTTTGCTGTGAAGTTTCTTCAGCAGCTTTTTTCCTAGCTTTATTTGCTTCTGCTTGCTCTTTTCTAGCTCTTTTCTTTGCAGCTATTTTTTCTTCTTTTTTACTAATTCTAGCTTTCTCAGCCTCAACCACAACTGCAGCTTCTGTAACCGCTGAAGTTTTTTCTACCTTTTCAACAACTACTTCCTTAGCTACTGCTACAGCGCCATTTGCTTCAGATTGCTCGTTTTGTGCAACAGCTTTCTTTTTCTCTGCAGCATCCACATTTTCTTTAGTTTGCTCTTCATTCACAGATGCTTTATTAATGTCTTTCTCTTCCTTGCTAAATACTCTAGCTGATGCAGCATCTTCCGTAACGGCTGGAGCTGATTTTCCTCCTCTCCACGCCAATTCATAAACATAAGTAACGGCATTTAGATATCCCGAAAACATGGTACTGCCCACACTACCAAGACCTCTTTGTAAACCACCGTAAACATTACTTGAGATATTATTAAGATAAGACATTATGTAGCTACAACGACTATTCCTTGTTTTCTCCACTTTCAGCTCCTGCGCAGGGCTAGTAGGGCTAGG
>JAPLON010000146.1 GCA_026400695.1 Pseudomonadota bacterium | reverse complement strand
TTAACGGCACATCACCGATATAGACATCTTGCTCTTTAATATCGCGAATAGAACGTGCTCCTGAGTCAGCATCAACATCCCACACAACCAAACGAAATGTAACTTTTAGTGGCGCTGCAAAAGTTAGGCCACGAGTACGACATTCTTCTTCGTCAAACTTAGGTTTTTCAAAATCGTAATGAAAAAATTCTAGCTGTGACTTACCCGAATAATCTTTAATCGGAAAAATTGAGCTAAATACCTCAAGAAGACCAGCATTATCACGTTTTTCATTCTTAGTATTAAGCTGCAAAAAAGCTTCATACGAATTTTTTTTTTTTTTTTTTAAATTTGGAAGTGGCGCAACTTCAGATATGCGACCAAAATTTTTACGAAATCTTTTACGACCGGTAAACGAGCGAACCATGCACGAAACTCCTACACGATAAAATAGAGACTAAAAACACCGGCATGCAAACACCATTTTGAAACACAATGAATGATATTTTTCTGCACGCCTAACACAAATGACAAACTTTAACAAAAATTAATAATCGACTAATTTTGTACAATAGCCTAAAAAAATACACTCAGCAACCCCTTTCACAGGAATTGCTGAGAGTCAAGTTATTTTACAGAAACTTTAGCTCCAGCATCTTCTAGCTGTTTCTTAATTTTATCTGCTTCGTCTTTTGATACAGCTTGCTTTACTGGCTTAGGAGCGCCCTCAACAAGGTCTTTTGCTTCTTTTAAGCCAAGACCAGTGATTGCGCGAACTTCTTTAATTGCATTAATTTTGTTCGCTCCGCCATCTTCAAGGATAACATCAAATTCAGTTTTAACTTCAGCTGCATCAGCGTTAGCTGCTGCTGGTGCTGCAACTGCAACTGCTGCCGCTGCACTTACACCCCAAGTTTCTTCTAACAATTTTGAAAGCTCTGCAGCCTCCAATACCGTTAAGCCTGATAGTTCTTCCACTATTTTTTGTAATTTAGACATAGTATTATTCTCCTTATATTTGTCTCGCTATTGATTAACTGTTTTTTGCTGCAAGCACTCTTGCTATTCGAGCCGCAGGCTCTTTTAACAAGATAGCCAACCTTGTAGCTGGCGTACTAATAATAGCCACAAGCTTACCACGCAATTCATCTAGTGAAGGCAAGGTAGCTAGAGCTTTTACTTCAGCTTCATTTAAAACTTTACCATCAAGGCATGCCCCTACAACTTTAATCTTGTCATTTTTGTTTGCAAAAGTAACAAGAGCTTTAGCTGCAGCAATCGGGTCTACTGAATAAGCCAATACAGTTGGCCCAGTCAACATACCAGTCAAGCCGTCAAGTTTAGTTCCTTTAACAGCAATCTGAGCGAGGGTGTTTTTTAAAACCTTAAACTCAGCGCTTACATCACGCATATCACGACGCAGCTTAGTTACTTCATCAACCGTTAAACCTGATTGACGAGCAACCACTACTAGAGTCGATGACTCTAGGCGCTGGCGCATATCCGAAACCAACGCTTCTTTTTGCATACGGTCCATAGTTATACTCCTTCACTCGTTTACTATTCGAAACAGAAAGGGGTAAGCAAAGCTCAACCCATTCTGTCTATGTAGGCGGCTTACACCATTAAACGGTTTCCAGAACCCACAGTCTTGGACAGGATAGGCTCCTGTTCAAAATCCTACAGAAATCATTTCTGCAGGAATAGATTATTCAACCGAAAATTGGAGACCAGGCCCCATGGTTGAACTTAAACTCAATTTCTTAATGTAAGTACCTTTAACGCCAGCAGGACGTGCTTTTTGAACTACATCAATCAACGCTTTAATATTTTCCACTAAAGCGCTTTCAGAAAAACTTGCTTTACCAACACGCGAATGAACCACACCAGCTTTTTCTGTGCGGTATTCAATCTGACCACCTTTAATGGCTGCCAAAGCACCAGCAACGTCCATCGTAACCGTACCAAGCTTTGGGTTAGGCATTAAACCACGAGGCCCCAATATCTTTGCAACTTTTCCAACAACGCCCATCATGTCAGGTGTTGCAACGCATTTGTCAAAAAGAATTTCTCCCTTTTGTATTTGCTCAACAAGCTCTTCAGCTCCAACTAAATCAGCACCTGCCTTTTTAGCCTCATCAGCTTTAGGACCGCGAGCAAAAACTGCAACCTTATAAACCTTACCTGTGCCATTTGGTAAACTCAGCACACCACGAATATTTTGTTCTGCTTTTTTTGCATCAACATTCAAATTGATAGAAATTTCTACTGTTTCATCAAACTTTGCATTGGCATTCGATTTTACTAATTTAACCGCCTCGGATAAAGGATACACTTTATCACGACTTAAACTCTTAAGAGCAGTTTTAATGCGTTTTCCAGCCATTCTACGCCTCCACCACTTCTAGGCCCATTGATCTGGCAGAACCAACAAGCATTTGGCACGCACCTTCAATATCATGGGCATTTAAATCTTTCATTTTAATTTCTGCTATTTCGCGAATCTGCTTCATAGTCACTTTCCCAACAGTCCCTCTACCAGGTGTCTGTGTACCTTTTTGAATACCAGCAGCTTTCTTTAAGAAAAACGTATTTGGCGGGGTCTTTGTAATAAATGAAAAAGTACGATCAGCGTAAACCGTAATAACAACAGGAAGCGGAGTACCTGGCTCAACACCTTGAGTCTGAGCATTAAACGCCTTACAAAATTCCATAATATTCAAACCGCGCTGGCCCAAAGCTGGACCAATAGGCGGAGACGGATTAGCTTTTCCAGCAGGCACCTGGAGCTTAATATAGCCTGTAATTTTTTTTGCCATACAATTCCTCACTTCAAAAAATTGAGCTGTGGTACGGCTTGGCAGCCTCCCACAGATTTATCTATTGCTTCTCTACTTGACCAAACTCTAACTCCACCGGAGTTGGTCGACCAAATATCATTACTGAAACCTTTAGGCGACCTTTTTCTTGATCAACTTCTTCCACGAAGCCACTGAAAGAAGTAAATGGACCATCGGTTACCCTAACCTGCTCCCCAACTTCATATACCACAGTATGCTTCGTGCTGCATTATTCTAATTACTTCCTTTTGGGAAATCGGGCTAGGCTTTCCATTAGCCCCCAAAAACCCAGAAACTTTTTGAACACCACGAACCAAATGCCAGGTGCTATCATTAAGCACCATTTTAACCAAAACATAACCTGGAAAAAAGTTCTTTTCCGCATTTACCTTCTTATTGCCTTTGCGTATTTCGACAACTTCCTCTGAAGGCACCAAAACTTCTTCAAACATATCGCTCAGCGATAGTTTTTCGGCTTGCTCTATAATGTGCTGGGACACCTTCTTTTCGAACCCAGAGTATACGTTAACAACGTACCACTTAGCTGACATAACGATTTATCCAATAATTAAATTTAGTAAACGGTAAATGATTTGGTCCACAATCATAAAATAACCCGCAGCAATAATCGCAAAAATAAATACAACTATAGTTGTAACACGAGTTTCCTTACCCGATGGCCAAGTTACCTTACGCATTTCTTGACGAACTTGAGCAAAAAATTCTGGAATTTTTTTGAGTAGCGGTTTTTTTATTTGATCAGCCATAATATTTCCTTGAAAACTACAACAAAATGCAACATCTGCTTAACAGACTATATTTGCAATTTGTAAATGATTATCCACCAAATGTCCAGAACAAACTATTAAGTGGCAGGAGAGGAGGGGCTCGAACCCACAACCTTCGGTTTTGGAGACCGACGCTCTAGCCAATTGAGCTACACTCCTGTGCTTGCATTTTTCGTGCAACCATTTTCGTTTTAATTGAAACTTGGAAAATTGTCCAGGAAAATATCTTGCATTCTTAACAAGAAGAAGCTATACATTGATAACACTGTCGCGGGGTAGAGCAGCCCGGTAGCTCGTCAGGCTCATAACCTGAAGGTCGTTGGTTCAAATCCAGCCCCCGCAACCAATTCGGTTTTCTAGTGTTTCTGTGAAATATTTAAACAAACCCTACCACTAAAGTTTATCAAATCACCTGAATTTTGAATTTCGTATGAATTAGCAGTAATTGTGCTTGATTTATGACAAGCCTTAATTCCTTGCTCACCACTAATAACTTGTGTTTGAGTATTAACCACCGCGCGTTCTGTTATAGCAGTTAATCCTGAATGGTGCGTAAAATTAACACTTTGAAGAAACTCCACTTCACGATCTATTTCACGATACAATGCTTCTACCGATGTTAGCGAATTTGGCCCCCTAGAGCTTTCAAACAGCCCAGATGGACTACTTAGAGTCAATTCACCATCTATTTTTTGGATAGCATCCACAGCTTCTATTTTTAGTTTTTCCTGACTTTGCGGATTATGAGAACTTAAATTAAGGGTCTTTGCACCAGTATTAATATATTTACTCGATTGCGGTTTTTGAAGCTGCATACCAATATTTACATCTCTTGAAGATTTATCATTAAACAGCAACAAGCACGTTAAAAATAACGTCACTGGGAAAAAATAACGAAATGCACGCTTGGTCTTGCGCCGCATAAAACCTCAAATATACTTTAAAACTAAATCAACACACTTTACAGGAACGGTGCATAAGCTGTGGTGCCCCCGGGGAGACTTGAACTCCCACGTCCTTGCGGACAACAGATTTTGAGTCTGCCGCGTCTACCATTCCACCACAGGGGCGCAACGTGATAATACTAGATTTTTTAAAATCGTCAAATAATATATTGAATCTGCGTAAAAAAATCTTACTTGTATAGTGTGAACCAAGATTTGTATAGGAATAGTTGTAATATTTTAGCTAATGACCACCTAGGATAGCTATCTTTAACTTACTTATGTTCTAAGAAAAAAGTGCCATCCCATTCCTTAGGTGGTGGATTTTCCATAAACTCCTTACACCTATCTATATACATCAATACCGATAAATCATTTGTCTTTACTGTTTCGTTTATCTCTTTAAACTTCCTTGATGCTTCCTCAAACT
>JAPLON010000024.1:12894-14504 GCA_026400695.1 Pseudomonadota bacterium | reverse complement strand
TATTTTAATAAGTTTAAACAAAACTTATCTAAAATCTTAACTTATGTCCCTTACTTTATTTTCATGCGTAGGCCCTGACGGATCATCCGGTGCACGATTAATCACCGCATGCTAAACATATCGTTGATAATATGGGGATATTCTTTTAGGTAGAGTTTAAACCATGGTGCTAAATCTAAATCTGTATTGTTAAATAATTGCTCACGGGAAATCCATAAATAATCCGAAACTTCAAAAGGATTAGGCTTTGGTTTTTCAGAAGTTGTACCTGTAAAAAATTGTACATATTCATGTTCAATTAAGTTATTACTAAGCTCTGCTTTGTAAATAAACTCAGCCCCCTCCTTAAGCAATACGGACAACCCCATTTCCTCATTTAGGCGCCGATTTGCCGCTGCATGGGTGGTTTCGTTTTCACGAGGATGGCCACAGCAAGTATTTGCCCACTGATTAGATGAATGATATTTGGTAGCTGCCCTTTTTTGTAAAAGTAATTCGTTTTGTTCCGAGAATATAAATACCGAAAAAGCCCTATGCAAACTGCCACGTTGGTGTGCCAAAAGTTTATCCATAAGCCCTAATGGCTGATTATTGCTATCAACTAAAATAACTCTTTCTAATGAATCATTTTGTTCGACAAAGTTTGAAAATTTCATAGCACTGCAGCTTTTTTCGTGTTGGCTTATTTATAGCAAAAGTTATGCATGCACACGCACCAATTTTTTATTGGTTATGTCTTGTATGCCTTAAGCAGGAAAACTTTATGAATTTTCAACAACTCAAAAAATTTATTTAATAACGCAATATTAATATCACAAATATTAATACTTTTTTAATAAAAATAGAGTATTAATTTAATATATAACAATAGGAGATTAATATGGCATTTAAACAAATAACCCTAGCTATTCTAATTGGTTTATCAATAAGCACGTATGCTAGCACACAACAATTAGTCGACCAAGTTTTAGAATCTGAAGTATCAGGTGAAGTAACAGCCCACAAAAAAGTTACATGCGTATGCGATAGAATAGATGTTGATACATTAATGAGTAGTGAAAACAAACAATATTGGTCAAAACACTACGCTGCTTCCAAGCGACAAACACAGCAATCTTCTTTTGCTGCTTTCATATTTTCTAATTTTATTGAAGAAAAAGGAATTAAAACAATTACAGAATTTGGGTGCGGTGATGGACGCGATAGTTATTATTTCGCTAAAGGTGGCCTTGAAGTAGTAGCAACAGACTATGCTGAAAGTGCCATTGCTATAAATAGTGAACTAAATGATTTAAGTAATTTACATTTTTTAGTCATGGATGTAAGTAACACAAAAGCTATGAACACATTAAAACCGAGTGATGCTTACTATGCTCGTTTCTTCTTACACGCTTTGCCACAGTTTGCTAGAGATAGCTTTATTGAATGGTTAGGTTCTATCCCAACCGATGCAAAAGTTTTTCTGGAATTCAGAACAGAAAAAGACCCACTTAAAGAAAAATCCGATTCTTTCAGTGCGGCTATTAAAAAAACATCTCATTTCCGCCGTTTTGAATCATTGGAAAGCGTAACTTCGTGCTTTACAGCTAAAAACTTTGAAGTACTTTTTG
>JAPLON010000024.1:0-12859 GCA_026400695.1 Pseudomonadota bacterium | reverse complement strand
TATTAAGAAAATTATAATTTCTAGTTTAATATTTCTATCTTAAAATACCGGACATTTGTAAAAATAATGTCCGGATTCCTGCAACCAAATGGAATTACTTTTATCCCATTTTTTAATGACATTAATCATTTATTGGTTGTTTTAAATTACAATTTAAAATGTAAACCATCTTTGACGACAATTACAGATGTTAAACAATTACACAAAAGTAAGCTATAAAAGCAGCGGATTCTATCGATTACAAAGTATTGGAACTCAGTACTCAACCCAGACAACGAGTCTTCCTTTATCATCGCTAAAAAGGTAATCGGTGCATCTAAAACTGGTGAAAGATAAGAACCACGTAAAAACCCAGACGCGTCCCTTTTACGCAATTTCAGGAACAGAACTAATCAAAAAAAGTTTCTACCTTTTTCCAGAGGAGTTATCTAATACAAAAAACCCCACGAAAGGTCGCAGGGGGTTTTTGTATCTCACATCGCTTTGGAGAAATTTATAAAGAATCACCCAAAAGTGCAGAAACAACTTCTTCTACAGGTTTTTTTTCATCTTCTAATAAGAGTTGCTTTTCTTTGCAAGCACTTTCTTTTAATTCAGCAAATGACATACCACTTAAAAGCTTTTCCACCCTACTTTCTAATTTAATATCCTTATGGGAAGGATAATCATCTTCTGGTTTAATTGTCCAGTCGTAGCATGTTTTCACATCATGGTGGTGGCTAAAATAGAACCTTGCTGTTTTTTCACAGTCTTTATCATACATACGATATAACATTCTTTGCATATGCTTACTACATGGCATTTTTTTAATTGGACCACACTGTAATTCAGTTCTTTCTTCAAATTCCTCCCTTGTCATCCAAGACTTTGGAAAACTTTTTCTAAATTTTTCACGTGTAGCTATATATTTTTCTGAATCTTGTTCATCTGGTTGAAATAAAAATATATCTACAAATACCCAATGCTCTTGCTTAGTCTCTGGATCAACAAAAAATGGTTCCCTACGATACAATTTATATCCAACTGAAGCATCACCTGGAACCCCGTATCTAACCACATCATCCGGAAAAAGATCATACCCTAACTTATCAGCTAATGGAATTAATGCATTCAGTTTATCTATTTGATCAATAGTCACAACATAATCGATATCATCATCCCACGGTAAAGACTGACCAAATCTAGCTATTCCAAGGGCTGTGCCAAAATTAGCTATGGCTTTCACTCCACCAATTTCAAATAACTGTTGCAAGTCGTACGCTGCCTGGTAAAGTGGCGGAAAAAATGTAGGATCTGAAAAAACATCTCTTTTAAGAATTGCCTGTTTTTCAGATGGATCAACACAATCTAAGTGTATCCATGGTGCAAAACTGCTGGATCCAAAAAACAGAACTGTAGCCACTACAAATTTTGTAGCTATAAAAACTTTAGAAAATACATAATTTTTTCTTAACATAAATAACCTGTATAAAACAACACTATATATATATTTATATTGAATTTATTAATAAGTAATTAATATGCGTAGTCCTGCTTGTTATGCATTAAAACTCTAGAAAATATTTTATCATTTTAATAGGCGCAGAATCCTTTTGTAATAATACTTCCCCCACAAGACCCCCACCTTCTCTCTCTCGGTGGCTGCCCCCTTCTACTAAACTGTGAATGGAACTTTCCAAGTAATGCTTCAATCGTTCTTCTAGTGGAGCCAATGGTAACGCTGGGAGTCGCTCTTCCTCAGACTGAAAAGACCACTTATATTTAAACGAAATCTTTCCAAAATGACTGTTGTGATATAAGGTGAGGTCGTACCATTCAGGACCATAATTTCGACTTAACGATGCAGCAACGCTTGATGGTCCAGGAATGTTAACCTCCCCAAAAGAGTACATTTCTTTCTTCTCAACTTCGTCAGAAAAATACCAGGCATCCTTAAATAAGGTTCTTCCGAGAGGCCGTGTCAGAAAATATCTGTCGCCTTCACATTGTAGTAAAAATAGATCAACAAAAACGTGAACATCTTTATCCCCCAAAGAAACGGTTTGTTTAGCAAATACCTTGTATCCAACAAAAGGTTCTACAGTATCTTCATCAGAAGCTAAACCATACCCAAGCTTATCAAAAAGCTCTACTACCGCTGGAGATTTTAATTTCTCCTCATCTTTCTTATTCACAGCAAAATCAGCGTCGTTACTCCAAGGCGACATCCCACCTCGTGCAGGAGAACCATATTTTAGCCGCACAGCTCCACGCAAAGTACCACCGACAGCCCAGTGATCGATACCAAAATAAGTCAAAACTTCTGTGACATCTTTCACGGCTTGATACAACCCCTGAACAACCTTCTGATCTGTCTTAGTTGTTGTCAAAATATGTTGGCGAACTCGTGAGCTTGCTTGATCTAAATCGATAAAGTCATCTTTTTCTACAACTACTTTTTCAGCAAGATTAACAGCCGCGACTCCAGAGCCAAGAATTTCATCTACTAAAGATGGCGCTTGCAGATCATCAGCCGCAAAACCAGTGGCCCCACAAAGTAGAGTTGCAGACACTAACCAGGTCTTCATATAGCAACACATAATTAAATTCCTTTCAATTAGTAAAACCCCATGGGGGCAAGCCCCATGGTTATATACTTTCAAAATTCTTTAATTTAGCCATTACAGCCATTGTCTTTACCGGCAGCACCAGCCCATGTTGTACGCCATAAGTGATGAGTTGCCGCAGCAATACTTATAGGTTCATCAATTCCTGGAAGGCCAAATTCAGGTCTTTCAGGACTATCAGATGGGTAAAACATTTCTGGTGGCATAAGAATATCGCGGTTACCACCCGTGCCAGCTTTATTGAAAAATGCAACAGTTGTTGAACAAGGTCCTGTTTGCAAAATTGTATCAAAACCATCTTTCTCATCTAAAACAGACGCACTATAAAATGCCGTATTACCTTCTGCTTTAAACCTGAAATTTCTCGCCATTAAATCTAGCATTTCACGCATAACAGGATGTCCTACTCTAGCAGCCATAAATGCATTGCCAACAAATTCAGACATAGGCTCAAGACCAAAAAGTGAATCGTACATATAAAACAATGGTTTTAGAGACTGGGCGGTCAATAAATCTATATCTAAGTAACCACCACCAAGCTTATGTAGTATTTCAACCCGCAAAAGATCACTTGCCTTCGCAAATTTTTTCTTAGTAACTATTGCATCAAAAGAATCCTGCAACTCTAATTTACCGATTAATTTTTCATATGAGGTCAATGTAACCCCTGAACCAGCTAATTTTTCACGAGTTTTTTTAAATAAGTCAGAATTCTCTAGAACAAAATCCTTTGTTGAACAAAATCCTGAACAACGAAATACTGACTCCACCCTTCTTTTGCTGGGTTAGCAACAGCACTTCTAAGCAGCAGATCAATGTATTCTTCTTTTGGTTCAACAGGATTTTCTTGATTAGTAAGCCAAATCGAAAATAAGTTTAATGGAATCCTTGGTGTAAGTGGCAAAGCAATTGCAGCACTTTCAAGCATTCGTTCTAGACAAAAATCAGCATATAAACTTTCACGTTGTTTATATAGCGGCAAATATAATTTATCTGAACCAAATTCTTTACTGCCTTTAACCCATTCATCCCTAGCAACTGCCCATCTTAAGTAACCAATATGCCCAACGTATTCTCTAATTTTTTTGGCTCTTTGTTTTAATGCTTCCGAGTAAGTGCTACCTTCTTCCTTTTTAGCTCTTTCATCGTATTCAACCGCCTTTTTCTCAGCCTCGGCTAAGTCAGGTACAAACCTAAATGGCGCCAAAACTCTTGGAAACAGTAATGGTTGCTCAGTTTCAACTGTTAAAAAGCAACGCCCTTGTTCTGAAACTACATTCAAATACCCAGAATCAACAGAGATAGAATCAATAGCATCAACAGAAGAAATTTCAAGATCCTTATACCTACCAGCTGCTATACTTAGACTCGAAGGTTTAGATCCTTCTTGGGCAGGAGCCTTTTTAGTTAAAAGCAAATTAACAGGTGATTTTGTGCGATTTACAGCAGCAATTTTTCCTTTGATTTTTGACTTTTCTAACAAAAGCAATAAAGCTGCCGAATCATTAAAAACATCACCTCTTGCTTGCCACTCTTTAGGCATTTTTACAAATGGCAGGTCACTTAATTCAACAAATACAGCTTGTTCAGCAATTAATTGCTCAGAAATCTTGCTAGATGAAGCAATTCCGCCTAAAATTTCATCAACTAATGATGTAGGTTTTTGCTCCTGTGTTAAGCCTGAGACTTTCCCGTTGACTTCACCTGATGGGTCTATTAGTATACTATTAGCAGTAGTGCTAGCTCCATAAAGTAGTGATGTAGCAGATAAACAAACTCTCAAAAAATAACGCATAATTTATTCCTTTCACATTAAATTAAGTTTTTTAATTTAGAGGTTTAATCAGCGACACTTAATTGCCGCTGATTGCGCTAGTATTCCTAGTTAATTTGATTTTTTTGTATCGCTTGTTGCTGAGTCACAGCCGCAACACCATAAGAAAAATCTAAAAGGCATACAAACTATAGAAAAACAACCGTTAAAGAATCGGCTAATCATGCCTCGTGGTTTATCACTACCGTTAAGCCTAGTTGCTTCGTCTGGCTGAACAACATTAATGGCAGGTTTTTTTCCTGGGTATATGTCATCTTCATCAGATGAGGAGTCTTCATC
The DNA here is from genome assembly GCA_026400695.1 of Pseudomonadota bacterium. Taxonomy (GTDB): domain Bacteria; phylum Pseudomonadota; class Alphaproteobacteria; order Paracaedibacterales; family CAITNM01; genus CAITNM01. The sequence goes on along the minus strand of JAPLON010000024.1, from coordinate 8,140 downwards.
AAATAGATCTGTATTATCAACAAGTGCGCTGACAATGTTATCAAGGTCAGAATCGTCAGAATCATCGCTAGCAGGTTTACCAGGAACTAATGCTGCTTGTGGTTTGGTAGCTGGTTGTACTGCTGGTGCCACTGGCTTAACTACAACAGGTTCGTCTTTTGCAATTGGTACCTCTGGCTTAGTAGCCGGGGTTACCACTAACGGAAGCAGAGCTGGTTTTGGCCTATCTATCCCTAAAGCATCATCAATAACTGGATCAGATACAACCGGATTAACCACAGGATTGGATATCCCTTGATCAATAGGAAATATTGTTGTTGGTATTCCTATGGGTAACACAGGTTGCGTTGGTATTCTTACCGGTTGGGCTGACGAAAGATCCTCATTAAAATTATAACCAGGATGGATAGCTGGATCAGAAGCTATAAGTTTCCCAGCCATTAAAATACTGGGTAATAAATAAAAAATTTTTGACATAAAAAAACAGTTTAGAAGTGTACTAAATACATTTTTACACTGATTTTATTAATAAATAATTAATGCAAGTAATTAAAATAAGTAATAACTATTACTGAACAGTTTGACTTGCCAAATTTACTTTCGTAGCAGAGATTTCATTGGCCATATCTTCTTCTGAAAACTCAATTGCTTGTGGCAAATAAGACAAAGCTATACCTAAGACATCATCCACATGTTTAACTGGAACTATTTTTAAACCTTTGGTGACATTTTCTGGAATATCAGCCAGGTCTTTTTCATTATCGTACGGAATTATAACAGTTTTAATACCACCACGATGAGCAGCTAATAGCTTTTCTTTCAGACCACCTATAGGTAGGACATTGCCACGCAATGTGACCTCACCTGTCATAGCAACATCTTTTCGAACGGGAATTCCTGTTAGTACCGAAACAATAGCTGTGCACATGCCAATACCGGCTGATGGTCCATCTTTTGGAATAGCCCCCTCTGGTACGTGAATATGAATATCTTTTTTTTCAAATAAACTTGGCTTTAATCCAAACTGTAAAGACTTCGACCTAACATAGCTAAATGCAGCCTGAATTGATTCCTGCATGACATCACCAAGTTTTCCGGTAATCATAGTTTTACCCTTACCTGGTAAGACCACCGCCTCGATATTTAGCAATACACCGCCAACTTCAGTCCATGCCAAACCTGTAACGACACCAACCGCATCAAATTCTTCAACTTGACCATAACGAAAACGCTTAATTCCCGCATACTCGCCTAAATTTTCAGCTGTGATATTTATGCTTTTATTCTTCTTGCCGCCCATAATTTCACGTACAGATTTTCTGCACAAATTGGCAATTTCTCGCTCAAGACCTCGCACGCCAGACTCTTGTGTGTATGTACGAATCAGCTGAGTAATTGCTTCATCATTAATTTCGAATTCATTATTTTTCAAACCATGTTCTGATACTTGCTTTGGTAGCAAATGGTTACGGCAAATTACCAGTTTTTCATCTTCCGTATAACCAGGAATGCGAATGATCTCCATGCGATCCAGCAATGGTTGCGGCATTTTCAACGTGTTCGCTGTAGTTACGAACATAACATCTGAAAGATCATAGTCAACTTCAAGATAGTGATCGCTAAATGTTGAGTTTTGCTCAGGATCTAGCACCTCAAGCAAAGCAGACGCCGGGTCACCGCGCCAATCACTACCCATCTTATCAATTTCATCTAACAAAAATAGAGGATTAGAAAACTTAGCCTTTTTCATGGCTTGAATAATTTTTCCAGGCATTGACCCTATATAAGTGCGACGATGTCCGCGAATCTCAGACTCATCACGCACTCCACCTAAAGAGATACGCACAAAAGTTCTACCTGTAGCTTTGGCAATAGATTTGCCTAAACTTGTTTTACCCACACCAGGAGGTCCCACCAAGCACAAAATTTGTCCACGAACCTTACCAACCCTGGCCTGCACAGCCAAATGTTCTAAAATTCTTTCTTTTACCTTGTTAAGGCCATAGTGATCTTTATCTAAAATAGCCTCAGCTGCATTCAAATCATTTTTGCTGCGACTGCGATGTTTCCATGGCAAATTCAACAACCACTCTAAATAATTACGCAGTACGGTTGATTCAGCGGAAGCAGGATTCATAGACTTTAGTTTACGAATTTCAGAAACTGCTTTTTCTAACGCTTCCTTGGAAAGTTTCAAATTTCTTACTTTATCTTCCAATTCTGCAATTTCGTCTTTACCCTCTTCACCCTCACCAAGCTCGCGATTTATCGCTTTTAGTTGCTCGTTAAGATAGTATTCCCGCTGAGTTTTTTCCATTTGTTTTTTAACGCGGGTACGTATTTTCTTTTCGACATGCAATACAGCGCTTTCACTTTCGATGTATCCAAGAACCTTTTCTAACCGTGTTGAAACATTGGTCGTTTCCAGCAAAATTTGTTTGTCAGAAATTTTCAAACTAAAGTACGAAGCTACCGTATCAGCCAGTTTTGCTGGATCAGTAATTTGACTAATTGTTGCTAAAACTTCTTGCGGAATTTTTCTGTTAAGCTTTACATATTGTTCAAATTGCGAAACAACAGCACGCGTTAATGCCTCTAATTCCTCTTCAACTCCAGGCTCTTCTGGAATAACCGATCCATATGCTTGAAAAAATTCAGACTCATGCGCAAACTCATTTAATCTAACGCGTTGAATCCCTTCAACCAGCACCTTAACAGTACCATCTGGAAGTTTAATAAGCTGTAATAAGTTGCCAACCTTGCCAATGGAATACAGATCTTTTGGTTCTGGATCATCATCAACAGGATTCTTTTGGGTGACCAATATAAGCTGCTTACCGTTAGTTTGCATCATCTCTTCTAATGCAAGCACCGATTTTTCACGCCCCACAAACAACGGGACGATCATGTGTGGAAAAACCACAATATCCCTAAGCGGCAATACAGGTAAAAGTTTGCCCTTATTTATTGAAAGTGAAGAGCTTTTTTTTGCCATTAACGACTACCTTCTTTACGCTTCGGTTCAGTAGGACGTAAAACCACGACTGGATCTGCCTTGTTATCTACAACATCTTTGTTGATTATAACTTCTTCCACCTCAGTACGCGATGGTAAATCGTACATAGTATTAAGTAAGAGGCCTTCCATAATAGAGCGTAAACCTCGAGCCCCAGTTTTACGGACAATTGCTTTTTTTGCGACCGAATGCAAAGCTTCCTCATCAAATGTGAGCTTTACATCTTCCATCTCAAACAAGCGTGCGTATTGCTTAAGCAATGCATTCTTTGGCTTAGAAAGAATTTCAACTAAAGCAGCTTCATCTAGGTCACCTAAAGTTGCAACTACTGGTAAACGCCCAATAAATTCTGGGATCAAACCAAATCGTAATAAATCTTCTGGCTCAAGATCACGCAAAAGTTCACCAACCTTATGGTTCTAACCCTGAAAAGGCTCCACCACAGATAAACAAAATATTAGTAGTATCAACTTGCAAAAACTCTTGTTGTGGATGCTTACGCCCACCTTGCGGAGGAACTGAAGCAACGGTGCCTTCCATAATTTTTAGCAACGCCTGTTGAACACCTTCTCCAGAAACATCGCGAGTGATAGATGGATTATCTGATTTGCGAGAAATCTTATCTACTTCATCTATATAAACGATACCACGCTGTGCACGTTCTACATTATAATCAGCAGCTTGCAAAAGTTTTAGAATGATGTTTTCAACATCCTCACCCACATAACCAGCTTCGGTTAAAGTAGTAGCATCCGCCATTGTAAACGGTACATCAATAATTCTTGCTAATGTTTGCGCCAACAAAGTTTTACCACTTCCAGTTGGACCTACTAGCAAAATATTTGACTTAGCAATCTCTACTTCATTACCAGTACTAGCACGCCCACCATGATTTAATCTCTTATAGTGGTTATGCACAGCTACAGAAAGTACTTTTTTGGCATGATCTTGACCAATAACATAATCATCAAGCACGGTGCGAATCGCTAGTGGTGTCGGCACTCCCTCAGTAATAAGCCTCGGCCCATTACTCTCCTCTTGAATAATATCAGTACAAAGCTCAACGCATTCATCACAAATAAATACAGTCGGACCAGCAATAAGCTTACGTACCTCATGTTGGCTTTTTCCACAAAAAGAGCAATACAATGTATTTTTGCTGTCTCCAGTTGATTTGCTCATATTTTCTCCATCATCTTATCAAATAGTAACGCAATTGGGGCGTCACCCTATACTTCAACTATGGAGCCAAAAAGTCAATAAAGAGTTAACCGAAATGGCTTTTTTTGTGGATAAATCAAGCTTTATTGTTTTTTTTGGATTATTTGCCATAGTTTTTGCGCCGCATCACGTTCTGCTAGCTTTTTATTTTTACCTTGCCCGTTAGCTGTTAAACCATTTTTCAAAACAACTTCAACTATGTAAGATGGTGCATGATCAGGCCCTGTACGGTCAATTTGCATATATTCAGGGATTTCCATCCCATGCTTTTGAGACCACTCTTGCACCAAAGTTTTGTGGTCTTTTGGCATTTCATCAATATCTTGAATGGCGCTACCCCAATATTTATGAATAAAATTTTGAGAAGCCTCAATACCTCCATCTATATATAAGGCAGCAATCAATGCCTCAATGCAGTTCGACAAAATGCTTGTACCAATAATGTCATCTTTACTAATCGGCAAATATTGCGCCAAATTAATTGTTTCAGCGATTTTATGGCAAAATTCCCGGGAAGTTAAATAACCTAATCGTTTAGCTAATTTTCCTTCTTCATCATGGGTATAGTAGCTGTAGAGTGCTTCAGCAATAACTATTGCGAGCACCCTATCACCTAAAAATTCAAGCCGCTCAAAAACCCTACCATTTTTTCGATGTTGCAAAACAGGAGGAGACATCGCCTGAACCAGCAATGTCTTTTTTTTAAAGTCGTAACCTAAGATACCCTCAATGGTCATTTCGGAAATATCATTGTTCTTTCAAAACGAATACCAGTTGGCCATTTCCAAACTTCATACCACTTAGCAGATGTTGAAAAGAACACAAAAGAAACCTTACCCATTAAACTATTAAATGGTATGAATTTAACTTTATCATTCATAAAGCGACTATCTAAAGAATTATCACGATTATCACCCACAATCATAAAATGTTCCTCTGGCACAACGTATTCAATAGTATCGTCTGAGCTATGATTAGGATCATGAAGAAACTGATGAGCTTCACCAAATGGAACCTGCTTAATAAATGTATGCTTCACTCCATTTGGCAAAGTTTCAACATACTGCTCAACCATTTTTATTTTTCCAGATTCTGTTAATAATGGAAAATCTTCAATTCTTTGAATTGGACATTCTACGCCATTAATCCACAAGCGCCCACGCTTCATTTGAATGCGGTCACCCGGCAAACCAACAATACGCTTTACGTAGTCTTTGCTAGAGTTCCACAACTTAAACCCCAAAATACTAAATGGCTCAGGATCATTAGGGTTATTGAAAACACCTATATCCCCCATTTTAGGATTTTGCGGCATTATACGCCCTTCAAACCAATTAATGTCAGAACCAAATGGAAGGCTGTGGCGCGTATAGCCATAGGCAAATTTATTAACCACCAAAAAATCACCAACCAATAAATTAGGAATCATCGATCCTGTTGGAATATTAAATGGCTTAAAAAATAGTGAGCTAAAAACCAAAAATCCAACAATAAACTTCGTAAGGCTTTTCGTTTCTCGCCAAAATTTTTCACGATTCTGTGATTTAATTTTTAAAGCATTCATTAGCAAATCAGGAAAACTCATTTAGACCTTCAGATTAAGTTGAATTCATTCATTGGTAAGATTATAGGCAAAATTTAAACTTTTCCCTAGAGAGAATATTAAATTCAAAACACCCAAGGCAGATTATGCAATGGGTGTCCTCTTTTAAGCATTTTGATGCTTAATGAAGCAACTTTTGCAATTCATCTTCCAGAGCTTTAAGTTGTTTCTTAAAGTCATCTACTTTTTCTTTTCTAAGTTCTAGATTCCTGGGGTTTTTTGAAATGAGAAATTTTTCAAATTCCTTATCGCTTTTTGCCCTATCAATCATCCCTTGGTTTCCAGCTATCTCCCCTGTAACCCTTTCCATCTCTGTCGTAACTCTTTGAATTTCAGCTTCATTTATCTTTTTTTCGCCACTAACACTAGCTGCCGTTAACCCACTTAAAAGACATGCTGTTAAAACTAGTACTTTCTTCATTCTGTATTCCCTTACGTTAAAATTAGTACAAACTATTCGTTACCTTTAAATTGTACAATGCTAAAATTTTATATTTCAGGGTGTTTTTGTAAATTTGTGCTAGTTTACGGCACTACATTTGCACCAACCAGAAGAATCAACATAAAAAGCGCCTTTTAATTTTCTGTAAGCAAAAATATTGACAGGCAAGCTAACACTCTCTATATAATTCATTATGTAATTTTATTATTGATATCACCCCACATGAAATTTAAAATTTTATCAATAACTCTATTTCTGTCTCTTTACATACCCGAAAGTTATGGCAGTAAGAGTGAATGTAGTCATGTAGATGAACACGGTCCTTTGCAAACAACCACCACCATTATCACACCAGCAGAAATATTCTCATTACCTGACCTTGGTAATAAAGCATCCAATATAAGCTGCACACGAGAATCTATAGAAAAATACACCCACTTTGTGCAGCAGAACATAAACCATTTAAAAGCTTTAATGCCACCATGTGCAATCCTAGAGCACCCATTTGAAAGATTGTCTTCATTCCCTATAAAAGAAGTCACAGGATTTATAAAAGGGTTTAGAGGTTTTAGAGAATTTGTAGGCGTAGAATTGGAAAGCTATTTTGCCTTGTCTAAAATACTAAGACAATATTATGAAAGTGCTAGCTCACTTTTTGAATTCAGACATTACTCCGGAGCTTTACATATTTCATACTTCGGACTTCCTTGGGTTAACTTGCTTCTACGGTCATCAAAGAGAATATGCAGTAACTACACAGTTGACAAATTCGGAGAGATAACTGATAAATTCCTCGCTTTACAAAATTTAAAACGCATGGAGTCCTACAGACAAAATTTATTAACACGTTGGCAACGAGTAATAAGCGATAAAATACCTAAGGCTCTTAGTATTTTTTTCCAAAATAGCGCACCAATTTTATATAAAGCGGTTGAGGATGTAAGTAAGCATTCAAAGGGACGCTTAGCAGGAGTTGCTCTGTATTCTGATGAACGTACAATTAGCATTATTGCAGGACGAAAAGCACTTACCAAAGGTGATGACAAAGATCACCACATTGAAAGAGAACTAATTAAAAAATCACTCCCTCCCCACGCACACAATGGTGGATATCTTTTTGTGTACACTACACTACCCCCATGTAACACCGATACAACTGGCTGTCTAAGCTTTTACAGACAATTAGCACAGCGCAACCCAAATTTGCGTATAATGGTCATGTTTGATCATGAATATGAAGATGACCTTGATTATACCGGCCTAACCTCAAACTTAACCATGATTAACCGTGTAAAAGAGGCAAAAAAACTTGAACTGGCAGAAGCTCGCAAAAGGTCAATTACTAATATGGCTCTAACATTAACACGCGCAACGTCTGATCAAATTGTAGTTACATTACAAAAAAAAGATGATGAAACAGCTATTCGAATAGTAGAACAATTTAGTGACCATGAAAGAAAAGAAAGAATAAAAAAAAGATTAGCCAAAACAACAAAGTAGTTCATTAAGGATGAGCAATTTAACTTACTCATCCTTAAAATTCTTTTTAAGAACAACAACTCGTAGAGCCACAAGTAACGCACTTCAAGCAAGTGCCGTTACGCACCATGGTAAAGTTACCGCATTCACCACAAGCATCACCTGCCATAAGTAGCCATCAATTTTTTATATGTTAAAAATATTGACAAGCAAGCAAACACTCTCCATATAACTCATTGTACAGTTTTATTATTAGAGACAACAAAAATGAATTTTAAAATTTTAAGTATGATAATACTATCAAGTATTTTATTCGCGTCTGCAAACAACAACTCTGCAAACAACAACGGTAAAAATGAAGTTGCCGAGGAAGATCATC
>JAPLON010000032.1 GCA_026400695.1 Pseudomonadota bacterium | reverse complement strand
CAGTTTCCGTTCATACTTTTGACTTCCTTCGCGATCTTCACACAATTGGTGACAATAATAGTAGGCGACTTGCACGTCAGTGTATTAGCCATTGGATTGAAAATAATAGTTTGTGGACAAAAAAACCTTGGCGCACTCCGGGATGGAATCTTGATATTTTAGGTTATAGATTATGCAATTGGTTGGGTTTTTATGATTTTTTTGGGCACAGTGCAGACCAAGAATTTCGCAAAAAACTACTAAATTCAATTGGTCAGCAATACCGTTTTTTAAAACGTGGGTATACAAGAATAAAAGATCCAATTAGTCGTTTTCGCGCACTGAAAGGCTTAATATATGCAGGCTGCGCTTTACCCAGAGAACGAAATAAATTAGATAAATGGTTAGCTCATTTGCAAATTTGTTTAAACGAACAGTTTGATGAGCAGTTTAATCAGCAATCTCGTCATCCTGGAACAACTGTTTTATTGTTACGTGATCTAATAGATCTGCGCTTATTATTGCGGCACTTTTACGCAGGCCAGATTGATAACTTGAATGATTTTATTATTCGACTTGCTCCAATAGTAAGGCACCTGCGCCACGGAGACGGTGGGTTAAGTTCTTTTACAGGAAATGCCACCCAAAGATTGGAAGCCTTCTGCGATTCAGCTCTAAGCGAAAGTTTAGTTGATATGGCATTGTCATTAGCAGATAGCCGGGCAATTTTGCCAGATCCTATTGCCATGGGTTATGTGCGATGTTCTAGTAAAGCTGGATTTTTACTAATAAACACCCAACCAACACTTTGCTATACAAAGCTTAATGATTGGCATAGTAAATCTACAGGAATACTTGATTTTGAATGGTCGGATAGGGCGCAGCGCTTATTAACTCGTAGTGATGTTAGTGTTTATCTTCATGATTCTAAAAATTATATAAACTATAGGCAACAAAAAAACCAAGAAATTAAAAGTGATATTACCCATGAAAAGAGTGTAGGATTTTTTGATGGTGAATACCAAACCTACCATATCAAAGAAGATCCATATAGTGCGCTGTTAAAGAATAGACGAGAACTTTATATTTCTCCTAACGGAGACATTCGCGGCGAAGACCAGATTTTTTTATCGCAACCTGGAACCGGATATTTAAGATTCCTGGCAGCCCCTGGACTTGAATGGCGAATCACAGGGGAAAATGAAAGCGCTTTTTTATGTAAGTCCAACTCGGATAAAACACAAAAGCCAGAACACATTAAACGTTTCTTATGCCAGGGAAATGTCCAATTAAATGTTTACGATGTTCTAGGGCAGCATGCACTATGCCTAACTTTCTTGATTCCAGATAATCAGCAAATATCACTTAAATGGGCACTTTCCCCTGTTAATTAGCCTTTCTTGGTAAAGATAGGATCGTTTCCTTCAAACAAAAAGCTTACATATGCTATCGTTTGACCTTTTTCATTTTGTCCAAATTCAATAAAATTGGGGTCGGATCTAGAGAAATTGCCATTAAATTCCCACCCATTTAAATCAAATTCATCAGCGTTCCAGTGCACAATATGACAAGAATGCTTGTTTGCCATAAATAGCAATCCTTGTGCACTTTCAACAATTTCAATTTCGCCATAAAGTTTATTAGTGTAGGTGCCGACATAGAACTTATCATCATGTTTGGGAGCCAGCTTTGTCAGTTTTTTTGCCATACGTTGATTGTGAATTCTTGCATAATACTCACTTTTGCGTTTTACATATTCCTCACTCCAGTCACGCTCTTCTAAATCTAAAAAGCAGTCTAAAAATACATTGCGTAGTGCTTCTGGGAATAAGTTAACATTGAAATGACCGAGGTTGGTTATAATTGCAACTGCAAATCCTTCTGATGGGCACATAAACGTTAGGCTTCTTTGGCCAGCGTATCCGCCCATGTGCTCAAAAGTTTGTATTGTGTTTTTATCTTTTCCATAGTCGTAGCTAAACCATCCCATACCGTATCCAACATCATGCATAACATCGGGAAACTGCATATCCCTTGGCTTTATTGTTAGATGTTTTACCACGGCCTTACGCATTGCGTGGATGTGATCTTGTGGAATGATTTGCTGGCCATTATGTTTGCCATCGTTTAATTGACATTGCAACCAAATACCAAAGTCATGTGCTGTAGTATTTACACCAGAAGTTGATGGCAGTACGTAGATTAATGGCGGTAAACCTATACAAACGGCTTGACCATCTTTGTTTTTATCATGACATAGTGCGATGTTCTCATCTTTGCCAAATAACCCTTTTAGTTTATTTATCCAAGATTTTTCTGTATCAATTAAACTGTCACCTGCTGAGCTACGAGTCATACCTAGTGGTTTACCAATGTATTCACTAAAAATTTCGCTAAATTTTTTATTAAGGACCCTTTCCATGATTAGCCCCATAAAACCAAACATTTGGTTACTATAGGTATAGTCATTTCGAAAGCTATAATTAAATGGAAGCATGCCAAATCTTTCAACGATTTGCATGGGCTGCAAGCCTAATTTCATTAATGAATCGCCGGCAAACTGGTCAATCCCTATGCGATGACTAATTAAATCCTGTAGTGTGGCTTTTTCTGTAGCATCTTTACTTGAAAGATTAAATTCAGGAAGGTGCTTTCTTACCAAGTCATGCAAAGAAAAAATTTTCTTATTATCAAGAATTCCTGCAATTGCTGCGGTAAAATTCTTGGTCAATGATGCAATCTGAAAAATTGTGTGTCCATCAACTGGTTTGTTTTTTCCAACTTCACGAGTACCAAATCCTTTGCACATTAAAACCTTAGTTGGTGTAACAATAACAATTGCCATTCCTGGAATCGCCCAAGCTGGCATGGATTTTTCAATATATTTTTCAAATTTAGGTAAAAAATTATTTATTCTTTGTTCAGCAGATGTTGCAAATAATAAGCTACAAATGGCTGGTAGTATAAGTAAACGAGTAAACATTGATGAAATCCCCTGATGAATTTAACTTAACTTTTACAGAATAAAATTGATAATTTATTAACAATTAGCTGTTAGCTTAAAATTAAGCATAGCAAAAATGTTTAAGTGAGAAAAGTTATGGGACCGATGTTATTACTAGTTTTAGGCATATTGAGTGCTGTTGGTTTGGCGTTGTATCAATTTGGTGAACACCATAGGTTTGATATGGTGTCAGATGCAAAAGGTGGCATATTCATTATTGATCGAAAATCAGCCGCCATTAATTATTGTAATGATAAGACGTGCTCTTTAGTGGGTAATGGCGCTTTGCCAAGTCAAATCATGGGAAATCCAGCAGCTCTAATGGCAGTACAGGGGGCAATTATGGGTGCTCCTGCCGCGGTAACCGTGGTAAAGCCTGGTGAAGCACCTAAGGGAATGCAGTCGGATATTGCTGCTTCTAGTGCAAAGCCAGCAAATAATACGCCAGCTGTAGCTACTTCTGGCGCTCCTGCTGCAAAGCCTGCTGCAAAAAGTGATGATAAAGAAGATGAAGATGATGATGATGATAAAGATGACGATGATAAAGATAGTGATGATGACGATAAAGATGAAGGCGATAAAGAAGAAGATAAAAAAGCAGATGCTCCAGATGGCTTTTCGTTTAAGTAATCAGCCTTACTTTTTTAGCGATCTTATGGGTGATAATGGAGAAAGCTCCATTACCCATAACATTCGCAGATGTTAAAATTGGATCTTGCAAAACATAAATACTAGCTAACAGACCAGCCACTTCTGGCGACATTCCTAAATTTTGCTGGAATACTGGAATTAAAACCAATACACCGCCACCTGGCACTCCAGCACAAGAAAACTTGGCAAGGCAATAGTAAAATACAAATATTGCATAAGTTGAAATGCTAGGAAGATCACTACCGTGCATTAACATTAAGGCTAGCGCAGTAATGCTAATACTAATCCCATCACCTATTAAGTGCACGTTAACTGTGGCTGGAATACAAAAATCTGCATAGTTTGCATCGCCAGTATTACGCTCTGTTGCTGCAATAGTTATTGGCATGGTGGCGGCACTAGAAACCGTACTAAAACCAGTGATACCAGCAGGTAACATTTCCTTAAGGTATGAACAAGTGACCTTTATTTTGCCTTGAGAGGCAATAACGTACATTAAAAAAAGATAAATAGATAACATGATACATGTGAAAACAAACACACCGGTGTAGCGCTCTACTAGAGGCCACAAGGCATCCTCTTTGGCAATCTTTAGCAAAAATCCTAATACATAAATTGGGAGTAGGGGGATAAAACACTTTTTAAACACAGTTGTAGAAAATTGTCGTAGCTTAAAAATTACATTCAAAATTGATTTTATAGGGAAAAACCCTAAAGATAGACCAACAATCGCTCCAACTAGCATTGTCTTGTCAGTTGGAATAAAAGGTCTTAACGGTAGCTGCCACAAGCTGTGTACAGTTTTTACTGTGGTGTTTAGCAAATCAGAATTTTTTAGTGGTGTAATCAAAAATGGTAAGGCGTAACTGCCTACAGCGTAACCATAAAAAACTGTTAAGGCGTTAGAGATGCATGTGCACACAATAACAAAGATAACCAATAAAAATCCCTTTGTATGAAATGCCCCAAGCGCTACTGCAATGTAAGAGAATACTAATAGGGGCAAAAAATGCATTAACAAATCTTTTAGTAAATTGCTGGCTGTAAGCGCATATTCGGCAAACTCATGAGTTACCCCAGACCCAAAGAACAAAGCAAACATCAAACACAGAAATAGTTGTAAGGGGATATTGCGCATTATGTTGCGTAAAAAAGCCATGTCTCAAATCTATTCTTAAATGGTTTAACAATATGCCAGAAAATAGGAGTCTGTGGAACCAGTAATATGGCGACTTTGTGACGTAACGTCTAGTTATTTAAATTGTATAATTTATATTATGGAAAGTTATTGCTGTGCCTTACGTACAGGCACTGAGTTTCTTTGTGCATAACTTCTGTGGATAACTTGATGCAGAAATAGTGCTTTCTTATTTAATATCACTTGAGCTGCGCTTGTGCTTTTGCTCTAATTAATTAGGTACTGTTTTTATTTAGTCTGTGTATGATGCTTTCTGTCGCTCCTCTGTTAGTTTGGGCTTGGTTAAATAGTGAAAATGAACCCCAAAAACCAAACATTGATGAAGAAAAACAAGCAGAAAACACCCCTGCTGTTGTTGCACCTAAAAAAGTAAGAGCTAAAAAAACTAAGATGTCCCGCAATCAAGCTTTTCAAGTTTTGATTGAACATGGTTTTCAACCGCAAATACCCACTAAAAAAATTCCCAAAGTAGAAATATATGCACAGGATTCTATAGACCTTCCCTTAAAAAGGATTACCCTTGGTACGGTTAACAAAAAGCCTACCCTTATACATTTTTGGGCAACATGGTGTGGTCCATGTAAGCTTGAGATGCCTCATTTTGCAAAATATGTTAGGTCACAAGATACATTTGATGTTTTTACAATCACCCCAGAGCTAAAAGATGGAAAAGATATTGATTTTAAAAAAATATGGAATTTTTATAAAAGCTACAATTTGAAAGGGTTAAATGCTTGCTCAGATTCAAGCGGTGGCCTTGGTAATTTTTTAAATGTTAGCGGCATACCCGTTACGTTTGTAATATCTGCCGATGGAATATTGTTTGGTAGCTTCTTAGGAGCAACAGATTGGGCTAACGATGAGCTTGGGGATGCCCTAGAAGATTATATGGACACCTCAAGCAAATAAGAATATTAAGGCTTACCCCCACCCCTTATTTGGGTGGGTTTATTGTGGGCTAAAAGTGGTAAAAAATTGGTTAAAACACTTGATTGCCGTTTTAATGGGCTAACCATGAATATCACGGCAGCTTTCCTAATTTTGAAGAGCATTTGTCTATCATTTTAGCGAATGCCCCATTTCCAAGTACATTTGCGCAAGTAACCACAGGATCAAACAAAATGTAAAGCGCTGTGATTAGTGACATCATATTTGCGTTAAACCCTAAATGTGACTCTAGTATTGGCAGCATAACAATAATACCTCCGCCAGGTATTGCTGCTACAGAGAATTTTGCCAACACAAAGTATGCTGTAAAAGTTATATAACTCAACAAAGATGGCTCTTCCATGCCAAAGCTTTTTAATATGGCATAAGCAAAAATGGGAATTGCAAAACAATCTCCAACTAGATGAATATTAACTGTGGCTGGAATTACTGAACGGGCTAGGTCTTTATTTTTGGCATTTTTTTCTGCTCCGCAAATTGTAAGCGGCATACTCGCAGCGCTTGACATAGTTGTAAAGCCGCTAATAGCTGCAGGAAAAAGATTCTTAATTGAAGTTGCAAATTCTTTAAACTTTAGGTTACTAAAAACAAAATAAACCAAAGCAATATAGCTAAACTGCGCCACACCGATAATTGCAAAAATTGCCGCATAATCTTTAACAATTAACCCCACTACCCCATCAGCCTGCAGCTTTACAACAAAACCAGCAACGAACAATGGAATAATGTAGACTATGAAGTTTAGTACTTTGCTAACCAATACCTCTATAATTTTTGAGATATCAATAGCCTGTTGAGGATAAATTTTTGAAATAATAATTCCTAAAATAATTCCACCAAACATGGCTTTGTCATTAGATATAATGTTTGGTAGGTTAATAGACCAAAGCTGATCAAGGTTAGAAACTTCGCGGGGCACAATCATTGATAAATTAAAGTGATAAGCCCAACTTCCTATAAAGCCACTTAGTGTAGTTGATAAAAAGTTAGATATGCATACCAAAATTAAAATCAATCCGATAATACGTGTTGCGCCACTAGAAAGGGTTGTTGCTGTTTTAAACAAAAGACTAAAGATGATTAGTGGCAAAACCATGATAATACATGACTTAATCGATAGGCTGATTGTGAATAAAAATTGCTTAATATTTAAAGGAATAAACGGATCTAACAACACGATAGCAAGAATAGTGGCTATCAATATAAACGGCATATGGCGAAACATATATCTCTCCTACGGGATATTTTATGTAAAACTACAAATGAAAAATGATGATGTGAAAGATTACCGGCGAAAGCCGGTTGCCGTGGTGGTGAAAAATTTTGTATGATAGCGTGTAATCACTTTAAATTGTCAACTTCATATATACTTTACACTACTCTTTCAGTATGCATGATATGAAATGCAAAAGCAATAAAATTTTTGGTATTTTAATAATTCACTATGACATTAATTGGATGCTAACTAGGAATGGTTGCCGAAGCGCTGGCATGGATAATGCACTATGGATAACCTAAATGGTTACCCATAGTGTTTAACAACCAACACACAACGCCAAAGCTAACTTATTTGGTTCGTGCTCTAATTTTACTAAAGCATTGCAACTTTTGGCTAAATCATAAATCAAAATACCCAAAGCGTGGCGGCTGCTAGGGTCCTTAATTTCACTAACAATAGCTTCAGCCAATTCTTTAGGAATAAAGCACTTTGCCCCATCAGCTGCAACTGCAGTTACCAAGCCATTATTAGCATCTATTGTAACCTTGCCACCTCGCGGTAGGCTTTCAATGGCAACCATTGCAAGTGCCAATAAAAGCCTTACGTACACTCCTTGGTATTCATTAGCCTCGCAAAAAACAAAATTAATTCCCTTTAGTTTAGCTAATGAACGTATAGCTGTAGCAGCATCTGCAAAATTTGGAGAACTTTCTTGGCCAGTTAGCATAAGTCGCCAATAGTTAATACGCTTACTTAGAGTTTCAATGCTAGATTCAATCAAATCAGCCGAATCAGGCAAAGCGTGTTTAATATCATCAATACATAAATTTAAAGCCCCCAAGGGTGCCGCGAGGTCATGCAAAGTTTTAGCAAACAATAGCTGCGATTTAGTATTTAAAAAGTGAGCTTGCATACTGCTGGTGCTCCATTTTATCTTTACTTCTTTAATATCCTCCAACAATTAGCACTTATAAGCAACTATTTGGTTTTAAATTTATTAAACCATGATTTTGATTAATGCATCTTCCAACCAAAGCATTCATCTGTATACAACCATATCTTAAATAATAACAAATTAATTAACTAATAATTAATTAAAATATTCTATTTTATAACTACTGGATGGTTGTATTACAAAATATCATGCCTGCTATTATGAGGATTTACCTAGAAAATAAAAATTGGGAGATGTTTAATGTTTAATTTAAGAATTAGTGTACTTTTTTTTGCTTGCTCTTTGAATCTAGCAATTGCGTCTAATGATAAGGACGATTTACAGTCTGAAGATACGCGAAACGCTACAGTGGTTTCTTCTACTGCCATAATAAAGACTGCAACAATAAAGAAAGATGAGTATGGCTGGATGGATAAAGCATTGATTGCAGGGCCACTTTATGGGTTATCTGCCTTTCAATTTTCCAAAGTTTGTAATGAGTTAACCTCCCCCCAATTAGCAGTAGGTCTTTTTGCAGGATATTTAGCTGCAGATCTAGTTACAGGTATTATTCATGCTGCTGCGGATGAAGATATTTTTCCTGAGCGTTTTAAACGTTTTCTAGTAGAAAATAAATTCAGAGAAGAAGTTAATGAAGCAGTTCATCACATACACCCAACCCACATGTTAAAAATGAGCTATTGGTACAACAATAGACCTTCTTATTTGGTCGCTTATTTATTTTTTGGAGCAGCTGCTTATGTGGGTGATCCTATTGCTTCCTGTGTTCTGCTTTCTGTCGCTGTATTAGGAGCTAATGCTGAATTTTTTCATGCTGCTTCACATGGTGGTTATAGAAAAAATCCTATTATTTCAAAATTGCAGGACTGGAGGGTGATTCTAGGTAAAAGGCATCATGCAAAACATCATAACGGGAAATTCGATAGGAATTTTTGCCTAATCAGTGGTTGGATGGATTACTTGCTTAATCCAACAATACATTACGCACTTAGGCCAATGGGCTCTGTAACAAAAAGAGCCTTTAATGGAGGCGTAAATTTTTTTCGCAGTTGGTGCGGAAACAGAAATAAAGAGTGTGTTCAGTAGGATATGTAGGATTTTAGCATTTAAAAAGTGAGCTTGCATAGAGTAAGCACTCCTCATGGCTAGGTATGAAATTATTTTGCACCCACCAATTGTTGGTGCTTTTTAGATAGACTCCTATAATTGGCCCAGGTAAGCAACCTAGTTTTAATAAATCTTTTCCTATTAATGGAAATTTTGGGTTTGGTACTTTCCAGAAACTCTTATCAAACTCAGCATTAGCTGAAGTTAAAAATTTGGCAGCCCAATAATAAACCAGTTCATGTGCATCAGATCCATATTCTAAGTAAAGTTCGCGAAAATCTTGATTAACAATAAGTGATTCGGCTGTTTTCAACCAATCTCTTTCTTTTTTGCTTAAATTAAACCGATGCACCAGATGTTGCACTTGCAGGTTTGGTAATAGCAAATTAGTCAAAAGTAATGGGTCACTCCCTTTGTATAAAGAGAGAAGCTCGTGATTTTTGCCAAAATTCAACGCAACGCCGAATAAGGTTAGATCAATACCAAGCTCACTAATTTTATTTAGAACTTTTATGCTATTAGGTTGCAGTAATATTTTTGCCCATTCATACCAAACTCTGCTACCGGATAAATAAGCCAATCCTTGCTGATGCCTAGCGCAAGCCTCTGTGGCTGTTTGATCAAGGTCACAACCATAAATTGCACTAAAACGAAAAAAGCGTAAAATTCTCAAGTAATCTTCCTGGACCTTAACTTCAGCGTCACCAATAAAACGAACCTTCTTTGCCAAAAGATCAGATTGCCCATCAAAAAAATCAACAATTGATGAGCCTGCCCTGCCCTGCCAATACAAAGCATTCATTGTAAAATCACGACGTAAAGCATCTGTTTCCAAATCATTAGTAAAAACAACCTGTGCATGCCTGCCATCAGGGTTAATATCCTGCCGCAAGGTTGTTATTTCAATCCATAATCCAGCATTGTTAACACGCACACACCCAAAGTCTAATGATTTTTTATCAATTTCATAATTTGCAAAAATTTTAATAACTTCTAACGGAGTAGCAACTGTTGCTAAATCATAGTCAGTAAATTTTTTTCCACATAATGCATCACGCACACAACCGCCTACAAACCACCTGTTGTAGCGAGTATCTTGCAAATGAAATAATACATCAAAAGCACGGCTGTCAAATAATTTATGATTCACTTATTTTCTCCTCAATTATCTATGTACCAGGAATTTATGAGTTATGCATCTTGGGTAATAGCAAAAATTTTGCTAAAATTTCGCTGAATGTAATATTTTGGTATCTATGAAATTTTTGGGATGGTGTTTGTTATTAGCATTTATACTTTGTGGTTGTTCAACAGTTCAAGATTCAGAAAACTCTGCAAAAATACCTGATGAAGAAGATGAGTTTACTTTAGCAGAACCAGATCCTTTGGAGCTATTTAACCGCTATATGTATGGCTTTAACCGCGTGATTGATGCTGCGCTAATTAAACCAGTTGCAATTATGTATGATCAAGGGGTACCAGAAAATGTTAAATACTGTACAACAAGCTTTGTAAAAAATGCGTACGGACCCATCAATATACTCAACCACACATTACAAGGGGAAATGGATAACGCTGGGAAAACGTCTTTACGGTTTTTGTTAAACACAACTTTTGGATTTTTAGGACTAATCGATTTTGCTGAATTTATTGGCATTAGCGAAGAAACCACAAGCTTTAATGAGACTTTAGCTACATGGGGAGTTGAGGCAGGACCGTATATTATGCTACCAATTCTAGGCCCAACAACCTTTAGGGGAGCTTATGGTTATGCATTTGATTGGTTTGCAGATCCTTTGCGAATCTTTGCTAATCACTCAACATGTTGTATAAATCGTAATCATAGAGTCAGGGATGTGCTTTGGGGTGTTTCTGCTGCAAACATCATCTCCACACGCGCAGAATTATTAAATACTTTAGATGACATCTACGAGACATCAAAAGATTCCTATGTTACGATTAGGAGCATAGTATTCCAACGTCAGCAAAGAGTTGATAAAAAATTGCAGAAGGAAAAAGTAGATGACTAAAAGAATCGGTATTTTAACTAGTGGTGGTGACTGTTCTGGTTTAAACTCAGCGATTCGTGCGATTACCCTACATGCAATTCAACATTACGGGTGGGAAGTTTTTGGTATACAAAAAGGCACTAGCGGATTAATCCGCAGACCAATGGAATATATGCAGCTATCTCTACAAAATTGCGACTCAAGCATGTTAAGATCAGCTGGGACTATTTTAGGTAGTACTACCAAAGAAAATCCTTTTTTCTTTCCCAGCGATGATGGCAGCAAAACCGATAGGTCAGATGATGCAATAATGGGTTATCGCGAACTAAAGCTGGATGCAATTATTGCCATTGGTGGCGATGGCAGTATGCGTATTAACAGTCGTCTTGCAAAAAAAGGTGGAATCAATTTAGTTTGCATACCTAAGACCATAGACAATGACCTAGCACAAACTGACTATTCTATTGGCTACCATACTGCTATTACAGTTGCTACAGAAGCTATGGATCGCTTACAACCGACTGCTGCAAGCCATAACCGAGTAATGGTTTTAGAGGTTATGGGACGAGATGCTGGACACATCGCACTTGTATCCGGGATTGCCGGTGGCGCCGATGTCATATTAATCCCTGAAATTCCTTACAAAATTGAATCTATTTGCAAACATATTAAAAATATAAACAACTCAGGCAGAAACTTTGCATTAATTACGGTTTCAGAAGCCATAAAAACCGAAGAAGGTGGGCAAGTATTACGAGGAAAATCATTAAATGACAGACCACGCTATGGTGGAGTTTCTCAATATTTATGCAACCAATTAGAAGAATTTTTAAATGCAGACACCCGAGCAACTGTACTTGGGCATGTGCAGCGCGGTGGTCAACCTACAGCCCAAGATAGGATTTTGGCAACTGCCTTTGGCGTAAAAGCTGTAGATATGATAGCAGAACAAGATTTTGGAAAAATGGTGGCTTGGAGAAATAATGAAGTTGTAGCTGTGCCAATTGATAGCACTATCGATACATATAACGGAGTAAATCCAAATGGTGTACTAATAAAAACTGCTAAAGCCATGGGTATTTACGTAGGCGAAATATAACAAATGAAAATTGCAGTTCTCTCTTCAAATAATCCTAAGGCAAAAAAACTTGCCACAGATGTCGAGAGTTATTTAGGAAACGTACCTGTTGAAGATGCAGAGCTTATTGTTGCCTGTGGTGGTGATGGTTTTATGCTGCATACCCTTCATAATTTTAATAGTAGGCGTTTACCGGTTTATGGAGTTAATGCAGGAACTATTGGATTTTTGTTAAACAATACTAATGATTTGGAAAACATATGTCAAAAAATCAAGGCTGCAAAACCTACACTTTTGTATGCCCTACGAGCAGAAGTTACTGATATTTTTGGGCAAAAGTTTAGTGTACAAGCATTTAATGAAATATCACTAACACGCAGTTCCGCGCAAACAGCAAAACTCTCCTTACGTTTAAATGAAAAAGTTAGGCTACATTCCCTAGTAGGAGACGGTCTAATTGTGGCAACACCTGCTGGCAGTACTGCATATAACTTATCGGCAGGAGGTCAAATTTTACCTTTAGAATCAGGCTTAATTGCCTTAACGCCTATTTGCCCATTTAGACCACGCCACTGGAAAGGTGCTTTAGTGCCAAATACATCTGTTCTTGAGGTGGAGGTGGCAACCCCTGATACGCGCCCTGTAAAATTAACCGCTGATCAGAAGTTGATTAATAAAGTACAAGAAGTTCGCATAACCTTAGACACTTCTACACCATACACTATATTGTTTGACCAAAATCATGATCTGCAAGAACGCATATTACACGAACAATTTTTGGAACATTAAGCCTAATTTTTAACTATCTACTAAAATCTTCTTCCTTTTTATCTTGGCTGTCTTTTTTACCTTCTGCTATTTTAGCTGCTATTGGTTTCTTAATTTGAATAAACCACGCATATTTTCGTTGATTGAGTGGATTCTTTAGTGCAAATCCAATTTCAGATGATTCAGCTTCAAATCCAATTTCTTTCAATGCAGATCCCATTATTGTGGCTCGTGATATTGAATGGTATGCCCATAAAAACATATAACCCATGGGATTTGCGAGTGTAGCTATCAATGCAGTTCCACCATCTTTAGTTTTCATGCAGTTAAATATATTATTTGCTATTTTTCGTTTTTTTATGCCTACAAAAATGTTGGATACAACTACTATAGATTCTTTTATGTGTGGATAGATTTTTTTATAAGCTTGTGGTATTTCTTTTCCTCCCTTTGCCAAACCAAGGCACTCTGCGATCTGCCCAATCTCTTCTTCAGTTAGAAACAAACTAAAAGGATTAAGAAGTTGAACTAAATTCGCCTCTTTATCGCCAACCAATGCAAA
Organism: Pseudomonadota bacterium; assembly: GCA_026400695.1. Classification (GTDB taxonomy): domain Bacteria; phylum Pseudomonadota; class Alphaproteobacteria; order Paracaedibacterales; family CAITNM01; genus CAITNM01. The sequence goes on along the minus strand of JAPLON010000032.1, from coordinate 555 downwards.
AAATGGATGGCTATCAATTATTAGCGTTCCCCCTGGCACAAGAATATCATAAGCTTTTTTTAAAGCTTTGAGCATTTGATTATCAAATAAGTTCTCTCTATCGCTTCCGGGAAACCACTCAAACAAAACGGTTTGTTGAGCATCACTTGTAAATTTAGCAGTAGTTGTAAAATCTTCTTCAATGTGCTCAAGCTCTTTTAAGGCGCAAGGTCTAGGATCTATACTAACAGCCCTTTTTCCTGGGAAACTTTTTGTATGAGAAAAATCACCTTCTTTTTGCCCAACAATTCCAATAACGTGATGTATTAAACTTCCCGCCGCGCGATTGCTTCCCACAATTACAACAGCACCTTTGATTGGCCCTTCTTCTACTGAAGCTGCAAAGTTTTCTAGAAAAACCAAGCCAGTAAGCAGTAATAACTTTAAAATGTATTTCACAAAGCGCTCATAAAATAAGTAAATTCATCAGAATATTATAAAGAAATTGTATCTATATTTCAAGCCTTGTTGTTTGGAAGCTAGGTACACCTAATTACAGATATGGCTTGTGGCTGT
>JAPLON010000053.1 GCA_026400695.1 Pseudomonadota bacterium | reverse complement strand
TTTTTATGCTGCTTTGCTTGGGATATTGAGTCATTTCTAGCCTTTCGTTTTTTCCAAGCAATAGGGGCAGGGGGAATATCTGTAATAAGTATTTCGATATTGGCTGATATGTTTAGTGGCCCAACCTATGCACGCTATATGGCAACCTACAGTATGGGCTTTCCTATTATGTTTGCTTTGGCTCCTGTTATAGGCGCTTATTTATTATAGTGGTTTGGGTGGCATGCCAATTTTTGGTTTTTAGGAGTTATATCCAGTATTTTGTGGCTAATTTTTTACAAGAGTATGCCTGAAACCAATCAAAAACATACAGAAACTTTGAAGTGGAATCATCTAGGTTCCAATATTAAAAAACTACTTAAAAAGAAGCATTTCTTGATCCTTGCTTTTGCCCACGGTTTACCTGTAGCCATTTCCGCAGTCTATTCAGTTAATAGCTCTTTTATTTTTATTGATCACTTTAAATTTTCACCAACTTCATATGCCTATATTCAACTAATTCCAGTTATGATTAACCTGATTGGTTCAATTATATACCGCCACCAAGTTTTAAATTGGGGTGTTTCTAAGTCTATTAAGTTTGGAATATATCTTTGTGCAGCCTTTTTAACCCTAACAATTTTAGGTGTTATGCTTGATGTTTTGCAAATTCCAGTGTCAATTGTTTTAATTATGTGTGTACTCAATTTAAGCCTTTCTACAATTATAGCCAGCACGGGTACTAGAGCTATTGAATACGCTCCAAAATTAAAAGGCTTAGCTGTTGCATTTCTCGGTCTGCTTAGAAACGGGGTGGTGGCCATACTTGTGCTAGTGGTTGGGGCATTTTTTAACGGCACAATTATTCCAGTGTACATTGGTATGGCAATTTTGACTTCTGTACTGATATTTTTACTTTGGCCATACTCCAAAGAGGTTCCGCCTTTACCTGAAATTTAACTAATTTTTAACTAAATTTTTCTAATTTAGTAGAGGGGGGGGGAGTTTATGTTCAAAGTTATTTTGTATTGCGTATGTGCTTTGGCTAGTCTACAAGCGCTAGAAGAACAAGGTAGCATTTTACTACAGAAAATGACACCGGATATGCTTGAAAGTATTGGTTTGCAAGGTAAACAAGGGGTCATAGTTACAGATTTAAATGAATGTTCACCTGCTACCAAAGAACTGAAAAAAGGTGATGTAATTGTCTCAATCAACGGCGAAAACGTTCATACGCCTAAACAGCTAATGGAATATTTCGATAAAGCTACTGGTGAAAGAGTGCCACTAACAGTGTGGCGCAACGGTGAGCTCGCAAACGTATTCATATATCCAAATGCTAAACCTAACAAGCAAAATATTTTAGGTGGAGCTGAATTTGACACAAGCGAACATGGGGTTGAGGTCAAACGATCAGGAGTCACTGGATTATTTGAAAAAGGGGACCTTGTTTTACAATTTAATGGTAAGCCAGTCAAAAGTGTGGATGATATCACCAAAGCAGTTGCTAACAACCCTAATGCCTTTAGTGTGGTCGTTAACCGCAAAGAAATGAAAATTTCCCAGACCTTTGCTATGGATAAAAATGGTAACACTTCCTTTAGCCAAAGTATTAACATTGGAAGAGGGTAATCTGATTGACTACATAAAGCCTAGATTGTAGTTCGACAATTCACACTGTCATCGTGAGCGAAGCGTCACGATCCAGTGTGTGATTTCAATATTTATTAAGGGGCTGACACCTGACTTTTAAGAAGTTAGGATGTAAGAATGTATGTAAAGCATTGCAAGCTGTCACGTTCAGAGCAGTTAAGACTGTTAGAATATTTTGTTGCAGGAACTCCTG
>JAPLON010000037.1 GCA_026400695.1 Pseudomonadota bacterium | reverse complement strand
GTGCATGATTTGTGCTAGAAAAACAATGTATTGCCCACTTAGTTAAATCTGCAAGATTTTCATCTGCAGCATCTGTAAGTGAGCTACTCATTATCGCACTGCGCTGTAAAGCAGGATCTAAAGCTGCAAATTCTTCCATTGGCATAGTGGTGTATACGCAGTGCTTTAAATCAAGTGGTAATGACTCAAACGCATCTCCAGATGATGGAAGCTTACTTAACCATGTTGGTTTTGGCTTTTGCAATGCTTTAAGTTCTCCATGCAGAGTGTGTGCTACCAATGTAAAACTTTTGGTTCCATTCACAATTCCCTCAATCTCTCCAAAAAAATCATCAATGGCGGCATTACGATGAATATCTAAATTAAAACTCAGTGCAAAATCTTTTCTAGTTAAACAACCACCAAGAGCTGTAAATAATTCTTTTATACCTACTGCAGTTTTTGCTTTTTCGGCCATTCCTGGATCATCTAACCCAGATAAATAGCACAAAAATTTTGCTAGATTACCCACTCCTGACCAAATTTCCGCAGTTCTCTTGCTAATCTCTTTCTGTGTTTTTGGAGAAGCATATTTTATGCCTGGTATCCTAACAACAAAAGCTGCAAATTTATCATGCGTTTCTTGAGATGATGCACTTTCATATTTTAAAAAATCACCTTTATAAAATTCTCTAATGGGAGCATTTCCAGGTAATTTAGAAATATCAAATACTATACCAGCTTCAGTAATTGTGTGTAAAAGACCATTGAAAAATGCCCTAACCTGAGCTTCCACGCAATCTGAAAACGTCAGTGAATTTTTACTTTTTGAAGCAGGATCTGAATAAGTAACAGATCGCTGTCTTAACGTTGCAAATGGCGGAGCAGCCCATGATTCAGTTGATCTTACAAGGCCTTTTCGTATACTTTCTGTCAAAGCGACTACTTTCGCTAGAATATCATCAGGTGATTCTAGCGCACTTAGTTCTGCGACCACCTTTAATGTTTCAGATGGTGGAATTTCAGAAAAATCAAGCCTATCTATTCCTGTTACGCTACCGTAAAATCCTGCAACATCTTCCACTGATTTAAATTTTTGCCAAGCAAAAGTAATGATTATCCCTAATAATGTATTTCTGCCATCATGCTCTTTTAAAGCTTCACCTACTAAGAAGAGAAGATATTGATTTCTTCTCTTCTTTAATAATTCCCTATCTTCTACATTAGGCTGCGCATCAAAAAATCCTAACGCTAAAAGACTATTAGCTTCCTTCGTTAGATTCACTGATCTTTCTATTATTGTTGTAACTTCCCTTCCTTTTGGAAGGTTTTTTAACAATCTATCATCTTGATCTTCTTCACTGATATCTCGAGCATATTTATCAAAATGATCTTGGTATAAAGAACGTATGACTTCATAAAAATTATCTTTTGAAAAATCCACAATAGAAACATCAGGCATTTCATCAACTTTCAAAGCGTTTGAAAATGCTGCAATTACTTCATCTCTATTTGAACTTTTTGCAACCCTACCCACTAGCTGACCTAGATCTAAGCTGGTAAGTCCTGAAATAGTACCAGGTCTGGCATTAGGACTAAAGACAAAAGTATTGGGAAAGAACATTTCAGTAAGTGCACCACTAGCATTTTGCGGGTAACTAATTTTACCAATTCCCACCGAGTAAGGATAAAAACCATTAAAGCTTAATCCTGTTCCGAAGACAAAACGTAGATTTCTTATGAGCTTTTCCCTTGGATGACGATTCATTGGCAAAAGTTCAGGAGGCACGCCAGCTTCGGCAAGATCACTATCAAGTTTACCAAACACCATTAAATCGGTTGAAAATAACGACCCTAGGAACAATACAGATACAATTATTTTTTTAAAAGACACCGTTTGTATACTTTTGATGTGAATTTGTGCATGCATATTACCTTTTTATAAAAAAACAATCAACTACTTCTATATTTAAAAATAAGCTAAACTCTACTGAGAATAATCAATAATATAGAACATGCTAACACAAAAAGTTGCCATTACTGGATCTAATGGATTTATTGGCAGCTCCTTAAGGCAAGCCTTTATTCAAAAAGGAATAGAAGTGGTGGGATTGTGCCGCAATCCGCAACTTGAAAATGATATTGAGTTTGACCTTACAGATATTGCCACATTTAACAACATTCCTGATGATATAGACACAGTCATCCACACTGCATACACGACAACCGCCAAAGATTTAAAGCAAGCATTCCAATCTAATATTACCGGATCAAAAGCCCTATTTGATTATTGTCGTGCTAGAAGTATACGGATAATATTTTTATCTTCTTGCTCATCCCATGCGAATGCACGTTCATTTTACGGAAAATCAAAATATCAACTGGAAGGCTTTTTAAATAGTAATGACACAATCATTCGCCCCGGATTTGTTATAGGCGATGGCGGTATTTATAAACGATTGGAACAATCTTTATGCAAACTTAAATTCGCCCCTCTTTTTTGGGGCGGCAAGCAGCCCTTGCAAATTATTCACTTAAAAGATCTTGTGACTGGAATTGTTAACGCCTGCTTACAAAAAAAGGCAGGCATATACAATTTAGTGCACCCCACCGTTTACCCACTACAGGAATTTTACCGAGACATTTTTATACAAAATAAGATGACTCCAAGATTCATGCACCTTCCAGGTAACCTAACGTTGGCTGCATTAAAAGTAACAGAATTTCTGAAAATCCCCCTCCCTCTAACTTCAGAAAATTTATTGGGATTAAAGTATCTTCAAGTATTTGAATCTGATTGTAAAAAATTGGAAGTGATATCGAGGGGGTTTTTGTAAGTAAACTAGCCTCAACAGTTTTTTATAAACAATATGATTTACATAAGAGATCATATAAAATTAGACAATCAACAAACCAAATATAAAATCAATATAGCTCGTTGTTTTAAAATTTTATTTGCTTACATACTTGCTTTTTTGTTTTTTTTATTGATTTTTTCACATAAAAATTTTATCTTCATTTTTATTATCAATTTTATGGAATTTAATAATGAGAAAATGTTTTTACTGTCTATTACTACTTGGTATTTTATTTTTTAGTTCTATGGCCATGCCATCACACGTACAAGAACCTGGAAGTTTACCAACATTTAGTGAAGGAAGACGATTTTTAACACCGCAAGAAGTTATAAATTTCGCACATCGTGGTCAAATGCCAGTAGGTTTAAGCCTAGCAGGTTTAAATATTGGACATGTTTTTTCTATGGCATGGATAGATCTAGAAAATGCACTAAATCACGCACTCACAGATGTTCGTGACCAGACGTATCAAAACCTAGATAATATCAACAAAGTAATAGGTATTGAGGCGTGCTACAGACGTTTAAGAACGAAAGATCGTCAAACTCATAGCCGCTTGGCTCAAATAGAAAGAATAGAAAGCAATATTGGCCGCGCTAGAGCAGCCATAACTACAACTTTAGATTCACGCGTTCGAGATTCTTTTTTTCGTTTAATAAGTTCTAGCAATAGAGAAAATAGGCAACAAGCATTCACGAGCATATTTGATATTAACTCAAGGTTTGGCAGTCTATCACCTGCGCTTCTTCCTGTAGCAGGGTCTTATTTCCATGTAGTAATAACTGGGCTAATCTCAACCCCACCTGATACTTTCAGAATAAATCCGCTTCTTATTCTTCCTTTTGAAGAAAATTTTGCTTTCCGTGATTTTAGTACAATTACAGATCCTATCTGTTTATCCGCTGTTAGACAATTAAGAGACAAATTACGAATCAAATATCACAGAGATTACACGATACAAGAAAGATCTTTTTTAAGTAATTGCCGCTATGTTGATCAACGAAATATGGCTGCAGCAGCTATGGTAGAGTTCTACCGAGGAATTGAATGGTTGCACGCAGCTATGGCTATTCCTGTTCAAGGACAGTATCTAACAGCCAAAAACAATGCAACATTTTATAAATTATTAGCTGATAGTAATTTGCTAACCCCTTTAGAAATTCGTACCCTTGGCCGTGGTACTGACCTTGCTGGCCGAGTTTTAGCTTCAGTTCGTACATTCAGTAGTGTGCTAGTAGAAGGAATACCTGCAGACACAGCCACTAAGCCTAATTTGGAATTAGCTATAGAATACAGTCAAGCATTGGCTTCAGTTATTAAAAGTGATAGTTTTCCTCAACACACAAAAGTAAATGCTTTAAGAAGTTTAGCTATAGACATAGATGCTGGTGCACTTGCACGTATTGCGGATGGCGATAGAAAGATTTTGAGACAGTTGGACGCTATTAGATTTTCTTGGGTTCAACAAGCATTGAATTGCGATGGACAAACGCCAGAGCTATATACACAAGCCTATACAGTTTTAGCAACTGTCAGAGCTAATCACTTTGTTAGAAGCAGGGCTATCCCCTTGGTACTTGCAGCATTAATTATAAAAAGAGAAGTTTTGCCTGAAGGATGTGGTAACTCTGATGATGCCACTGTAATAGCTTCTGAACTATATGGAGAGTATGAAAGCACACGTAAGGATAAGAAAGAACCTGCAGAAAAAAGAAGAAGAAAACCACCTACTCCTACAAAAGATGCTTGCCCCTACAAAACGGCTGCTGCTCTACATGGCCTAGCCGAAGCAATAGAAAGTAGGCTAGCGGCACTAATGACTGAAGATGATCTTTCTGATTCTGGCAGTGAATCTGATGATGATGAAGTTGTATCATCTGCACATGTGGCTCTATCGGCATCTGCTGCAGCTGCTGCTTCTGCATGTGTATCATCTGCCGCCGCCGCAGCCCCTTCCCATGACGCCGCTGAAGACAGAAGTGTTGTAGAAGCACGCAGATTAAAAAGGCAAAGGCCAGTGCCATTAGATATTGAGGAGGAAGACGTGGTTACAGCAGCAGCTGCTGCCCCCGGTTCATTCCCCTCCCCTGAAAGTGCAAGATCAAGAGCGGGTACTGGAGTAGGATCTCACCATGTTGCCCCCCTTGATGAACAAAGGAAGCAAATCATTAGAGAACTTTACGATCAATTTAAAAGAACGAATCCAACAAATTATGTAATAGCTCTTACTGCATACTTAAATGAAGAAGCAAATGTAACAAAACATAGATTACCACTACGTGCTGAAAGGGTAACGAAATTTCAAATTTATCGTCTTATGCATCCTAAAGATCAAGTGACACCATGAATAGCGTCGTAAGCAGATAAACAAAAAAGTAGAAATGCAATAGGTTACCATAGAAATTTATCCCCGACTTGATCGGGGGTAAATACTATTTGGCGTTAATAGAAGTACTTCAACAACTTAACTACCCAGCAAATGCCTTTTCATAAACCGCATAATTCGCACTTACTGATCCATCACCATTTAATTTTGGAATCACAAAAAGTATTTCCTTAAAATGATTCTTCCAAAGTTTTCCTTTGCAATCTTCTGCGTTAAGGGTTTTTTGAAAAATACTAGAAACAAGTTCCGGATCATTATTGTAAACTCCAGATCCCCAAGCGCCAGTAATCAAATAATCAACACCTTGGCTTTTTGCAACAGATAGCAAATTAAATACATCTGTTTCCAACTGAGCTTCATATTCAGCTTTTGACAAAACTTTTTTCCCATAAACAGGAACATCTTCATGGTGCAAAATCACCGAACCATCACCATTAACTAAATGTACCCAAGGAAGAGCAGCAGCAAGCACGCGGATATGACTATGAGCATCTACCCCTGGTGTAACCATCACTTCACCAGGACTTAAAAAGACATCTGTCCCTCTGCGACCAGGCACACACATGTAAGATACCAAAACCTCTGGTAGAGCACGCATTAAGCATTCTTCTTGAGGTGACCTACCATTCCAAGCCCCTCCTCCTAATTTGCGTGCATTTGCAAAGTTATGTACCCCAACAGTACCTTTTGCAAATTTGGAATTCATCATTGCATCTTGCGCAAGACCATCAACAACACTAATAACGCCTGCTTGAGATGGTGCATCTTTAGATGGTACAACCGGTACTACTTTTGTTGATGCAGGAATTACCGTTCCCTTAAGTGCTTTGACACTTTCTCTAATAGTAACGGCTCTTTCTAATTCCTCTTTACTTAGTGGGCGCAATACACTTAATGGTTCAACGTTAGCCACACCATCCCCAACAAACTCAAGAATTACGCCGCCATCATCCCCTACAGTGACATTTAGCAACTTTCCCGCATCAACTGGAAATGGTGCCGGAGCCACTTTATCTGGTACAGAGTTATCCTCGGCATTTACGATATCTTCTAAAAGCTTCATGCCACGTAGTTCTGTAAAATATTCTGAAAGCTTTTTCAAAAAGTCATGAGGACTCACTCCTTGCAGTAAAAATCCTGATTGCTCAAGTTCCCTAGCAGTATACTCCATACCAGGGCGCTTAGGGTCTAAAGGAGCATCTGGAAACGCAACCCCTGCAATACGTGGACAACTATCACAGCGCGAAAAAAGTTCTTTAAAAAGAGGTTTTAATCCTTCTGCAAGAGGATTTTTTCCAACCCTTCCCTCTAGCTTTAAAGCTAAATATGCCATCAAAAGTCCTTGCGAACTTGTTGGCAAAGACTTGAATATTTCTTCCGCTTCAGAACAAACTGCTTTTTTAGTGTACGACTGCCCAGGTTCTTTGCCTAAGTCTTTAAAAAATTTTGACCTTATTTTTTGGTAATCCCAAAAATTTGTGGCCTGGGAGTGGGAAGGAGCAGGAACTAATGCCAGAGCAAGATCTTCACCTGATACAGCAACCGAAGATGGTAATGATTCTAAAATTGTTTCTAATAAGGAATCATAGGTCTCGCAAACTCTAGCATGCACGGGCTTACCACTTCTGTCTTGCTTTTCTCGCAAAGATATGGTTAATGCAACTTGCTGTTGCTGGCTAAGTGCTTGATATTTAGCAACTGCATCACCGCATATCTTACCATCATCTAAAAAGTGCTTTTTTATGAAAAAATATCCTAATCTATCTCCATTATGATCATCTTGCGGAAATTTTCCATCATCAGATGCCCAAGCAGTACCCATAAGTAGTACACTAGTGCAAAATAAAAAGGCTTTTTTAGATAAACTGTTAGACATGTTCGTACCCCTAAACAATATTGGCTAATGTAGTAAGTGTACGAACTAGTTATGAATAAATTATTAATGAAGTAGATATTTAAAAGTCACTAAATTTTAAGAACGCCAGAACTTAACGCAATTTAAGTAATGCCAAAAACCCCATAATGGTTGTCTAGCGGCTTTTTTAAACGCCACACAACCAGTGATGGGCTGAATACTAACAAAAATCTGCTTATGTTTAGGGCTTTGTGTAGGCTTTGACTTAATAATGTTATCGGTTACGAAATACCCAAATGAATCTGGCCCCCTGAAATTTGGATCATTTGGAACGTAGAAAAATTCACCTGTGGTTTCGTCAATTTCTACTTCGCCATATCTAGCCTGATAAGCTAGACTAAAAATAGGAGTACGACCTATATCAATATTAGTTGCCCCTAACCTACCCTCATAAATAGAGTCTTCTTTTAACAAAATTTTATTGGTGTATTCAATAGAACCACTCTCAGATTCAACAACAACACCAGCCGCAACAGGTGGATAGTTAAAAGAAAGCTTGCGTACTCTACGGTTACCAGTATCTGTTATGTAAAGATCGTTACCTATATTGATGATACTGGTAGGATTATTAAATTTTGCTTTTTCCCCTATACCATCAATAAAACCGCGGCCATTACCCCCAGCAATAGCCGAAACGGTCCAATCACCTTTATCATAAACAAGCTTGTAAATTTGATCATGTTTAGCATCTACCGCATAAAAATCATCTCCTATGGTAATTACTGAACTAGTTAACTGTTTAGGCGTAGCAGCGATAGTTGCAACTTCCCAACGACCTTCTTTATTTAGCGATATTTTGCGAACATGTTCGTAATCGGTTACATAAAGATTTTTCAAACTGTCACATGTTATCCCACAAGGATTCTCAAATTTAGCAGTCACACCAGGACCATCAAGAAAACCAGACTCTTCTGTACCAGCAATAGTGGAAACTTCCCAACGCCCGTCAGCTAACAATTTTGAAAAAATGCAAGTTAATAAAATCAGTAATTTAATAGAATATTTGTATGAATGCAAATTTTGAAGACAGCTATATTTACTCATTATACACCTATATGCACTATGAATACCTATAATTGTCATATAACTAGGTTAATATTTAGTTAACATGGAGCAATAAAAAAAGCCCGGCCGAAGCCGAGCTCTTTGGAAATAGTATAATAAACGATACTAACGTTTACTGAACTGGAAGCGACGACGTGCTTTTGCTTGACCGTATTTCTTACGTTCAACCACACGACTATCACGGGTTAGGAAGCCACCTTGTTTCAAAACACTGCGCAACTCTGGTTCAAAATTAACCAAAGCTTTGCTAATACCATGACGTACCGCACCAGCTTGTCCTGACAAACCACCGCCATCAACCGTACACCACACATCATATTGCGCATTACGATTTGAAGCATGGAATGGTTGTCCAATTAGCATTTGTAAAACAGGACGTGCAAAATATTGCTCACCGGGGCGACCATTTACCAATAGCTTACCATGGCCTGGTTTAATCCAAACACGGGCTACCGCATTTTTACGTTTACCAGTTGCATAAGCTCTACCCTGCTCATCAACCTTTTTCTCATAAACGATTGCTTGAATAGTTTCAACTTTAGATACATCAACGCCCACAGTTTCACTAACTGCCGACTTTAAGTCTTCTAAACCAACTTTAATTGTTGCCATAATTAACTCCTTTTATTCTTGGAATTCATTGCTGCAACATCCAAAACGGTTGGTTGCTGTGCATCATGAGGATGAGAAGATCCAGCGTAAACTTTTAAATTACCCATAATCTGGCGACCTAAAGGTCCGCGTGGAACCATACGTTCTACAGCTTTAAATAAAACACGTTCTGGATGCTTACCTGACAAAATTTGCCCCATAGTGCGTTCTTTAATACCACCTGCATAACCAGTGTGCCAATAAAATATTTTATCTTCCAGTTTATTGCCTGTGAAATGTACTTTTTCAGCATTTATCACTACAACATTGTCACCACAATCAACATGCGGTGTATATGAAGCTTTGTGCTTACCGCGCAAGCGATTGGCAATAATACTTGCTAAGCGGCCTACCACAAGATCTGTAGCATCGACTAGTAGCCATTGCTTTTTCACATCTTCTGGACGAATCGATTTAGTCGTTTTCATCACTTTTGTTTCCTTAATTTAACGTGATTTATTTATAGAAAAAATTAAAAACTATTGCAAGTAAAAAGGTAACGACCGCAGAAAATATAGCTATTTAGGTGGTGGTATTATTGTACCGGGAAATTAAAAAAAGAAATCCAGCCTAACGGTTAAGTAAAGGCTGGTATATTAGCGATTAGTTAATTAACTTTTTTACCTAAAACTGGAACCTGAATGTAGTCTTACAAAACTCTTTTACTTCTAAGGGCAATTTAGAAGAAGCATGTTCAGCTACAAACCATTTCTCCCAGTCTTTAGGAGATTCAAGAAGGCCATAAGCAACAGATCTAGGTAGTTCAGACCATTGTATACAGCTTTTACAAAATGCAATAAGTTTGTACTCCACACCAGTCGAAACTAGCAAAATATTTAGACCGATGATTTGAATATCTTTTTTATCTGTTATTGCAAAAAAGCGCTGTGTTACTTTCATCGTATCAGAAAGATTTTCACACTTATACCTATATGGACGGCCTTCATAGGCATGAAAAGTAACCTTACCATCATCAAATTTGTATATACTGGAATTCGGTATACACCATCGAACATCAACCTTTTGATTATGTAAACGACATCCTGTAATTCTACGTACAGCGCCTAGGTCGGTTTCATTCATCGGCACTAACGCAGTAGTTTCTTGAGCAGAAAAAAGAGTAGTCAAAGCAAATAACACAAACAAATATTTCATCATAAAAATCCTTACTGTAAAATTAAACACTCAAGACTTATAACATAATTTGATATAAAAATCAAGTTACCTAAAATACAGGTTAACTCAAAGTGAAGCCACACGGGTAAATCCCTGTGGCTTTACGATAGATTCAAGGAATAATTACAAAGTAATTTTTTGAAACTTCTCCCACAAAGCACCAACATCCGCTGATATTAATTAATGCAAATTCCTTTTGAAATTTTTATAGCCCATTTGATTTACAAAAAATCGCTTTTGACATTGCAAAACAAGCTTAATCAAAAGACAATACCAAGAAGTTATATAATCATCCAAACAGAGATTTCTGTTTTATTAGGATCGTTATGGGAACCCTAACTAAAAAAACTACCATATTTTGGTTTCGCCAAGACTTAAGAATTACGGATAATCCAGGACTTTTTGCCGCATCAAGCAACGGCGATGTTCTACCTGTATATATTCTGGATGATAACGACAATCCATTTAAAATGGGGGAAGCCGGTAGGTGGTGGCTGCATAATTCTCTAATTAAATTAAATAAAAGCTTAGGATTTTCAATAAATGTTTATATAGGGAAATCAAAAGATATTATTGTTAATTTAGCAAAAAAAATAATGTAGATGCAGTCTATTGGAATCGTTGTTATGAACCTTGGCGTATAAAAAATGACACTGATATCAAAACAGCCCTTAAAGAATTGGGAGTAGAGTGCAAAAGTTTTAATGGATCTTTGCTCTGGGAACCTTGGGAAGTTTTAAAAAAAGATGGCACACCGTACAAAGTATTTACCCCTTTTTATAACAATGGATGCCTGCAAGCCAACAAACCAAGACAACCCTTGCCAAAAATACAAAAATTAAAGTTAGTAAAAGATCCGCACAGTCAAATAAGTATAGACAATCTTAATTTGCTGCCAAAGATTAAGTGGCATAAAACCATAGAAAATTGGCGAAGAAGCTGCATACTCAAAATTATTAGAATTCTTAAATGTTGGGTTAGCTGGGTATAAAGAAAACAGAAATTATCCAAATAAAAATAGTGTTTCAAAGCTTTCTCCACATTTACACTTTGGTGAGATTTCACCAAATCAAATTTGGCATAGTGCAAAATCTTTTGGATTTAGTCAGGCATTAATATCTGACGTTGATCACTTTTTAAGTGAAATTGCTTGGCGAGAATTTTCACACTACTTGCTATATCATTTTCCTGATTTACCTTTCAAAAACTTTCAAACGAAATTTGATAAATTCCCCTGGCAAAAAAACCAAGATTATTTAAAGGCATGGCAAATGGGCAAAACTGGATATCCAATTGTTGATGCTGGAATGAGAGAACTTTGGCAAACCGGATACATGCATAATAGAGTTCGCATGATTGTTGGCTCATTTTTGGTTAAGAACCTTTTACTGCACTGGCACCATGGACGCGATTGGTTCTGGAATTACTTGGTAGACGCTGATCTTGCCAATAATAGCGCTAGCTGGCAATGGATTGCAGGTTCAGGCGCAGACGCTGCCCCATACTTTAGAATCTTCAATCCAGTCATTCAAGGTGAAAAATTTGATCCTGAAGGCATTTACACCCGTAAATTTGTTCCAGAATTAATGAAAATACCAAATAAATATTTATTTAAACCTTGGGAAACCCCAGAACATATTTTAAAAGAATGCGGAATTATAATAGGTCAAGACTACCCAAAACCAATAGTTAATCTTGAAGAATCAAGAAAGGCAGCTTTAAGCGCATACAAAATCATTTAAAACAACCGTTATAATGGCTTGCAATTATCCGCAAAATTTTTCATGGTACTGCGGCCAATTGCTGATCTTGGGTTTGACTAGCATGCCCTATATCACTACGCAGCAAATCAGTAATATTTGCTAAAAAACTACCCCCCACCATTTTGAAACTTCTCCCACAAAGCACCAACATCCGCTGATCTTAAATGATGCAGGTTACGCTTTAAAGTTTCCATATCCCAATCCCACCATTTGATTTGTAGTAATTTTTCAATATCATCGCCTGCAAAACGCTTTTTGATGAGGCGCGCCGGATTACCACCCCAAATTTCATAAGGGCCAACATTTTTAGAAACCACCGCACGTGAGGCAATTACAGCGCCATCTGCAATTTGAACACCAGGCATAATTAATGATTCAGCACCAATCCACACATCATTGCCAATAACTGTATCACCTTTCCAGCTGTGACCTGGAAAAAATGCATCATCAAACCCTGCTAAAGGATGTACTGCAATCCAATTGTAATTATGCCCTTGGGTGCCACACATCATAAATTTGGCACCAGTTGCTATTGAACAGAACTTACCAATAAGAAGCTTATCAATGTTTTCAGGATCCACTGCGTTATCAAGCTCATCTAAATACATAACGCATTCTTCAAATGGTTTGCCGTGGTAATACCCTGAATAATAAGAATGGTCACCCGCAATAATGTGCTTAGACTTTACATGGTCTTTAATAATAATCGATTCGCGGTAGTTTTTAAAAATTGTCATGGCAGAACCTTTTGGTAATTTTATTCAAATAACAATCATTTAATTTATTAAAACAAAAGCTGTTAATTCTAAATATACCAAAAGGACTTCAAAATTTGTAAAAAGCCAACAGATTTCTAAAACAATTGAAACATATGTTTCATTTTTGTTGCATTACCCCAAGTAATTTAAGTGCGTTACTAACGTGGTCGCCAATAATTTTCTTCAGGGTTCCTGATTGAAACCCTTCTTTTCCACGCAAAACTAAACCAACAAGAGTTGAATTACCTGTTGATTCAGCCGTAATTTCAAAACCAAGATGATCACCACGTATTCGGGATTTTCCTGTTGCATGGATACCATGATGTGATAGTGCTGTATGCAATCTAGTTAAAATATTTTGTGTTTCCTCAAGGCTATAGTGTTTAAGTTTCGCTGCCTCTCTTTTGAAGTGTTCTCTAATTCCTTCTAACTTACGAGTCCTTTTGGCAAAACTCTCCATTTCCAATTTTTCTCTTTGGGATTGCTTAGAATATGCGTCCATTTCTTTGAAGGCGCTCTTAGATGTTTTTCTTGTGGGTATAGCTGACCCACTTTCCATTGTTGCTATCCCTGGCAATTCTTCTGCGTCCTCAGACTTTTCTTCACCATCATCTACAATTATACCTTCTGAAGCCTCAGCTAAAATATTTTCAAGCAGTGTAATCACACCTTCTGTGGGCTCAGGATCAGACATTTCCTCTGAATAATTTTCTCTTAACAAATACAAGTAAGGAAGTAAATTCCTAGCCTCATCTGTTGAAATACTTTGTTGGTAATGTGGTGGTTCAAACCCTGCCCGTTCATGAC
>JAPLON010000113.1 GCA_026400695.1 Pseudomonadota bacterium | reverse complement strand
TGGTCTTTAAATCTTTTAAGTAAACTTTATCTTGTGGGCGCTTGGGGCCTGCTAAGCTTGGAAGAATAGTGGTTAAATTTAGTTGAACTTTATCCTTAAACGTTGGTTCATTGCCATTATTCCAGAGTCCTTGTGCTTTGGAATAGGCTTCGACTAAATCTACTTGTTCCTTGCTTCGGTTAGTAAGCTTTAGATAATTGATGGTTTCTTCATCGATTGGGAAAAATCCACAGGTAGCTCCATATTCAGGGGCCATGTTGGCTATGGTGGCGCGGTCAGCTAAAGATAACCACTTTAATCCAGGACCATAAAATTCAACGAACTTACCCACTACACCTTTGGTGCGCAATATGTTGGTGATGGTTAGCACTAAATCAGTAGCTGTGATTCCTTCGTTTAATGTGCCATCTAAATGCACACCAACTACTTCAGGAATTAGCATTGTTTGAGGTTGTCCAAGCATTGCTGCTTCGGCTTCGATACCTCCGACTCCCCAACCTAATATTCCTAAACCATTTATCATAGTTGTGTGGCTATCAGTCCCAACAACAGTGTCAGGGTAGGCTGTGATTTTTCCGTCATCTTCAGATGTCCAGACTACTTTTGCCAGATACTCCAAATTTACTTGATGACAAATTCCAGTTCCGGGTGGAACTACTCGAAAATTTTTAAAAGCTTTTTGTCCCCAACGTAAAAAACGGTATCGTTCATTATTGCGTTGGTATTCAAGACGTACGTTTTCATTAACCGCTTCAGGTGTGCCAGATTGATCAACCATAACTGAATGATCAATCACTAGGTCTACTGGAATTAGCGGGTTAACTTTTTCGGTTGGTTTGCCTTTTTGGGCCATGGCATCACGCATAGCAGCTAAATCAACTACAGCTGGTACGCCAGTGAAATCTTGCATTAATACGCGGGCTGGAAAAAATGAAATCTCGGAAGGGGTGTTTGTGGATTTTACAGAATTGATTACTTCATCTAAATGACTTTTTGTAATTCGTTTGCCATCAAAATGGCGTAGTAAATTTTCTAATAAAATTTTTAGGCAATATGGCAAATGGGAGAGGTCTCCAAGTTCATCAAGAGCATAGTAATTGTAATTTTTGTCTCCTACCTTAAGGTTTTTTTGAGCAGGTAAAAATGTTGATTGAGATGCCATAACTTGAATTTTATAAAGACAGTGTATAAGGCTAACTTGGACAGAGGATATAAATCAATAGCTTATAGCAGAGATGCTACAGAATCAAAATAACTGAGTAAATTAAACTGTTATAAAAGGTTGTGTATTTTTTTTACTTTTTGTGCGACAATTCGGCAGTATTTTTGGTCTTAAGGTATATCATGCGTGGGTTTTCCTGCTTTTTAAAATTTCTTGTAGTGGCTTTTATTAGTCAAGGTACGGCTTTTTTATTAGCAAGTGAGCCGGAAGGTGGTGGTGGCGTTGTAGTAGAGGTACCGAGAGATGCAAGATCAGGTTCACCAACATCGATTATGGATAATGAATATCCTGGAGGTCAATTTCCACTTGAGCCATTAGTACTTCCAACTTCAAGTTCTAGTTCTAGATTGCCCGCTATGTCCCCTACAAGCTTCAGCACAGTCGTGATAGCTACTCTCACAGTTTTAAAAACCACCGAAGATTATGTTGAGTTTATGCGTAAAATTCATTCAGATAAGCGCGAAGCTCTTTCTAAACATCTAAACATTGATGGTGTTATAAAAGAAGCTAAAAAAGAAATTACACGTTTACAAGATGATATAAGCAAAACTTGCCATGATGTATTATATGACAATGGTTTTAACTGGAGATCAAATGTAGGAATTAGATGCCAAGGATATTTCGCCATTGCTGAAGGTGTTATGAAACTTTTAAAGACCCAAAAAAATTTGGCAGAGCACTTTAACGTACCTTTAAATACTGAAGCATTTGGTACATTGCTAGAAGGTACTTTATTGAAGTGTCAGGAAACACTAAAAGAAATATCTAAGAAAAAATCTAGTTTAGAAGAGTTAATAGAACTTACACACACAAAAGAAGAAGTAGTGCCCCCATTATATTCCTGGAATGCTTGTGATTAAGTCTGACATTTTAACTGGGTATTTATTCGTTTAGCTCTTTGAGGTCTATTCCAGGTGTTAGTGGGAGTATATAATAAATCTCTTGAATAGAGCTTATTAATTTCCTATGGTGCCCTTAACAAGATTCTTTATTTGAATGTGATTATGCTTCGTAAATTACTATATGTTTTTGCTTTTTTGAGTTTGTTAATTTGGGTTGTTCCCTTATTTGTTGATCTTTCTAGTTACGCCACTCCCTATTTGGCTGATGCACAAAAAACTGTAGGGCGTTCTATAAAGACAGGGTCTATAAAATTACAGATTTTACCTACACCTCGCATAAAAATTAAGGATGTAGTGCTTGGTAATTCTTCAAATTCATCAAACCCTGACATGTTAAAAGTAAAAAGCGTTGAAGTAATGTTAAGTTTAACTGACTTATTAATGGGCAAAATAGTTGTTAAGTCAGTTGATATTAATAGTCCAGAAGTTAATTTAGAAAAATTTAAAAATGGTGATGCTAATTGGAACATAAATGTAGCGCAGCCTGAAAAAGAAGAAAGTGTAGAGAAAACTACAAGCACCACAACGAATGCAGCATCTGCAGGTTTATTGGTAAAACATTTTAGGATTTCTGATGCGGTGATTCATTATACTGATCACAATAGTGGCTCAACCAAAGATTTTTCTAATTTAAATATTGAAAGTACAACGGAAAAATTACTGGGCCCCTATAAAGTGCGTATTTTTTGTGAGTCTAGTTTTGATAGGCTTGATTTAGAAATATTGTCTGGAGAAATTAGTCTAAATTCTAAGACAGCATTAAAAGCTAATGTTTCGGTGCTTTACGATCAGCAAAAAATTCAAGGTAAGCTTAGTGGCTTTTTAGATATTACTAATAAAAGTTTTGAAGCTAGCTTTAACGTGCTTTCTGAAGGTTCACCAATAAATGTTGAACTTGCAAATCAAAAAATTGATTTAAATAAAGGCGTAGATATAAAAGGAGAAATTTCTGCAAGTGCAACCCAGGTAGATGTTAAAAATTTAAGCATTAGCCACCCGGTTGGTTCCATAGTTGGGTCACTAAAATATGATCTTGCTGATAGTGCATTGAATACTGATCTTACGTTTAATCATAAGAAAGATTCAATTAGCATGAAATGTGCTACTCAAAACTTTGAAGATTTTAATTATCATATTTCTAGTCTGCACTACCAAGAAATTCTTAAATTGTTTGGTCAAGAAAAAATTATCAACGGTTCTATTGATATTAAGGGAATTTTCAAAACTAAAGATTCATTACTGATTTTGAAAAAAAATCTAATTCAACTTAATGGCGCCAGTGCAGAAGCCGACATTCAATTTAATTCAGCTACAAAAGAAACGGCTGTGCAAAGTAAATTAAAAGACATACAGAGTTGGGGGAAAGTTTTTGGTCAAGATTTGCCATTATCAGGAGGAGCTGCGATCAATCTAAATATTACACCGGATAAAGATGGATCAAAAATTTCAACAAAACTTGCAATAGCAGAAGGCAAAGTAGCATTTGATGGTGTACTTGGTCAGGGTGCGCTGATTGCAAAAGGAATCTTGAGTGTGGAACAACTTCGTTTTAATGAGATGGTTGTTAATTTAAAGAGCGATATTCAGGTGAAGTCAAAAGAGGTCAATTTAGGTATCAGGAATATTAATTTGAAATCTAAATCAGGATTTGATTTGGCAGCAAGTGGAGATATTTTGATTGATACGTCTAAGGAAAAGCCTCACATCGTTGGTTCAATTACTGCGCAACCTATACAACTTACGTCTTATCAAGATGAGCAAGTTTTTGTATTAAACGCTTTGTATAACCCAGAGCTATTCAAATACCGCTTGCTACAAATTGCTAATAAGAATTCGAGATGGTCAAGTGAAGAAATTAAGCTTCCACTATCTCTTTTGAATATAAATTTAAAAATTGCTGTGCCGAAGATTACGTTGGCTGGGTTGGTTTTTGAAGGATTACAATCTGAAATAGCTTTGGTAGGTGGTAAATTATCGGTGCCATTTTCAGCTCGCATGTACGGTGGTAGTTTGAATGGTGCCTTAAAAATTGCAGACAATGAGCAAAAAGTTAATTTGTCAGTTAATTTTGATGGCGTTTCAATTGAAAAAATTGCTGCAGCTGCTGCGCATTTTAAGCAAGGTAAAGCATCTGGTAGTATGGATTTGCAGACTTATGGTAAATCTCAATACGATTTTGTTAGCAGGTTGCGGGGGCAGGCTGAATTTAAGGTGACCGATGGTATTGTTAAAGGTTTTGATTTACATGAAATTGTTGGTGCACTGAAGAAACCTAAAAATTTACTGGATCTTAAAATTTTACAGAACGGTTTCAGTGGCAAAGGGGAGACCGCATTTTCAAAAGCAGCTGGTATTTTTACCATTAAAAACGGTGTTGCAAGTACAAATGATTTAACAATCGAAACTGCTGATGCTGTCATGAAAATTGAGGGACAAGCAGATATTTTAGAGTGGCAAATGCGTTTTAATGGTGAGGTTGTTGTGCAAGGTGTTAGCGATTTGCCAGCATTAAAATTTGTGATAAAAGGCCCAATTGATAGTCCAGGATATAGCCTTGACTTAAAACAATTACAACAATTACTTATGAAAAAAGGAGTTGGCGATTTGGTTTCAAAGTCTATTGGCAAAGCTATACCAGGACTTGATAAGATAATTCCTGGTATGGGGAAAAAATCACAAAAAAGCGAGCCTGATAAAACTCAAAGCACCAGTAATTCTAATCAACCGGAAGAATCTAAATCTGTTAAGCCAGAAAAAGTTGTTAAGGACCTTATGAAGGGAATTTTTGGATAACATAAACTGCCCTGACAATAGTAAATAAATAAGCTATCATTAAACAATGGAGCTTATCTATTTACCTATGGCGGACGTTTACTTATCATTCCCATTGCTTTTGGCAATTGGGTTGCTGGGTGGTATCGTTTCTACGATGCTAGGAATTGGAGGTGGAATCATTATTACACCAAGTTTAATGAGCATAGGTATTCCATCAGTTGTAGCTATTTCTACTCAATTAAGTAATGCGGTTGGCACAAATTTTAGCGGCTTTTTGACATATCAACATGAACGTGACGTTGATATTAGTCTTGCTTGGTATTTGTTTATGGGTGGAATAGCAGGTGCATTAGTTGAGAATTTAGCTCTATTAAAGGCTGTAAACAGGGCAAGTGGATTTGCTGTTTTAAAAATTATCGTTTTTTTTGTCTTGGTTATTTGTAGTATTGTGACTTTAGTTCAGTCCCAGCTACCAAAAAAGAAAAGGGTTGAAAAAGGTGCAATAATGCGCCGTTGGATGATTTATTTCCCTTGGCATAAGATCTTTTTACGTTCTCGGGTGGAAATGAGTATTCTTGTGCCTATAGGAGTTGGCTTTTTTACAGGCATGGTTACCACCAGTTTGGGTGGAGGAAACAGTTTATTAATTGCTCCAATTTTAACTTACTTGTTAGCGCGTTCTTCTCCAGTTGTTAGTGGTACTTCATTGCTTGCTGGTTTTGGTATTAACATAGTGGTTACTTTTGCCTCAAGTATGGAGCATTCGTTAATTGACTTTGTATTGTTGCCTATTCTAGCAGTAAGTAGTGTTATCGGATCTGTAATTGGTGCTAAGCTTGCTTATAGATTTAAATCAAAAATTTTAGGAGCAATAGGTGCTTTTGTACTTATGGCTATTGCTTACAAAATGTACTTAGAATTAAAAGCGGTTAATTGGCAGACGGTTTCTAATGGTCAATCGTATGCTGATAAATTTCCAAATGTAATAAAGAAAATTATGGCAATGCCTGATCAGCATTGGATGCTACCGATCGCTCAATTTGCTTATGATTCTCCTGTAGAATATACAATTATAACCCTTGTATCTGTTACCATTTTTGCTACTGTAGTGCAGTTTTTAATGAATCGCATTGAGTGGTACAAATAGGTGATTTCACGTTTTTTGTTTCGTTTGCTTTTGATTACAAGTTTAGTTAGTGTCGGGGTTTGGTTGTATTTTAAGCCATCTCCGACAAAAGCTGAAGATAAATATGTCAATGTTTATTGCTGGTATGGGCTAATTGACATGGACATTATCAAAGAATTTGAAAGCGAAACTGGAATTTCTGTGCGTTTGGATTCTTATGATAATAATGAAGTTTTAGAAGCAAAATTGTTAGCTAGTAATAGTGGTTTTGATGTGGTATTCCCAACGGTAACTCCATATGTTTCTTGGCAAATTCAAGCCGGAGTTTATCAAAAAATAGATAAAAGTCTATTGCCAAATATTAGCGAAATAGATCCATTTGTTGCGAAATTGCAAAAAAATATTGATAAAGACCTCGATTATGCCATTCCTTATTTTTGGGGAACGATAGGCATTGTTTACAACAAAGATGTTTTGGATAAAGTTTTTCCAGGAGGATATACTCAAAACCTGAGTCTGATATTTAATGAAGAAAACCTTAAGAAGTTGAGTAAATATGGGGTTTCCTTGCTTGAGGAGTCAGTAGATGTTATACCTTTTGCATTGATGTATATCAATAAAAATCCAAATTCTGGTTCATCAGAAGATCTGGATTTGGCTGCCAAGCATTTAATGAGGATGCGTCCTTATATTAAGAGATTTACTTCGTCAAAGGTTGTTAACGATCTAGTCTTAGGTGATACGGCAATTGCTTTAGTATGGTCAGGAGAAGCTCAACAGGCAATTCAGGAAGCAAAAGAACAAGGGAAAAATATTGAATATTTTGTCCCACCTGAAGGTGGTATAGTGTGGATCGATACTATGGCTATTCCAAAGGGTGCGCCTCATCCTAAAAACGCTCATGCCTTTATTAATTTTCTTTTGCAACCACGCATTGCTGCACGTATTTGCCAAAGCACTTTGCATGGTGTTTCTATTAGTAATGCAAAGAAATATTTACCAAGTAGTATTTTAAAGAATGAAGGAATTTATCCTGGTAAAAATATCTTGAAAAAATTATTTTTAAACAACCCACCACAAACTACTAAGGAACAGGATTACGAGCGGGAACGTACACGTGTTTGGGCAAAAATACGCCTTAATGAATATTAGGAGAGATAACCATGTCAACAATTACAGGAAGTCGCGATAGCTTTCGCAATTTGGAACCTTGGCAGGATCCGAATGTTAAGCCTTATGTTTTAATTGAGAATGTTAATAAGAATTTTGGAACAACGGTTGCTGTTAAAAATTTATCTCTTTCAATCTATCGTGGTGAGATGTTTGCCTTATTAGGTGCTTCAGGTTGTGGAAAATCAACTTTACTGCGTATTTTGGCTGGACTTGAAAAACCTTCAAGTGGGCGAATTTTTATTGATGATGTTGATATTACGGAGCTACCGCCATATAAGCGTCCAGTTAGTATGATGTTTCAATCATATGCTTTATTTCCCCACATGACGGTGCAAGAAAATATAAGTTTTGGTTTGAAGCAGGAGAATTTATCAAAAAACCAGATATCTGAGCGAGTTGATGAAGTTCTTGATTTGGTGCAACTTCGTAAATACAGTGACCGTAAACCAGAGCAGCTTTCTGGCGGTCAACAACAACGTGTTGCCTTGGCAAGAAGTCTTGTTAAGCGTCCTAAGCTTTTATTGTTGGATGAACCACTAGGTGCGTTAGATAAAAAGCTTCGTGAAAAAACACAATTTGAATTGGTTAACATTCAAGAACGAGTAGGTATTACCTTCGTGTTTGTGACCCATGATCAAGAAGAAGCAATGACAATGTCTAGCCGTATTGGAATTATGGATGAAGGCCAAATTAGGCAAATTGGTAAACCCCATGAGATATATGAGTTTCCACACTCTAGATTTGTGGCTGAATTTATTGGGTCAATGAACATGTTTGAAGGAGTTGTTGTAGAAGATGAGCCTGATCACGTGGTAATAGAATCATCGGAGGCTGGATGCGAACTGTATGTGACTCATGCGGCATCTATGCCTGTGGGTGCAAATGTTACGGTTGCCTTGCGTCCAGAAAAAGTAATGATTTCGACTACCCATAATCCTAAGCTTGGTCGCAATTACACCAAAGGAATTGTGCGTGAAATAGCTTATTTGGGTGATATCAGCATTTACCACGTGCAGCTTGAATCTGGTAAAATTGTTCAAGCTTCCTTGCCTAATTTGCTGCGTCTTTCAGAGCGTGACGTTAAATGGGACGATGAGGTATACTTATTCTGGCGTCCGGAAAATGGGGTGGTACTAAGCGTATGATCTTAAAAATTCTGGAACATTTTTTTGGATTTTTGTGGGTAGAGCTTTGCGATATAGGCAGGAAATTGCGTGATAAGTGGTTAATCATTTCACTTCCGTACGCTTGGCTCGTTCTGTTTTTTTTGTT
>JAPLON010000081.1 GCA_026400695.1 Pseudomonadota bacterium | reverse complement strand
GTCTTTATCCCAAGGTCTGGAGGCTTTGGTTGGCTCGTCATTAAATGCGGTTGAAAGGGTGCGAGCTGCCGAAAATCCGGCCATGCCTGCGCGGCAAATTGCAGCCTCTGTGCCTCCGGCTACCATAACATCGGCATCGTCTAGCATGATCATGCGTGCAGCATCGCCAATAGCATGGGCGCCACTTGCGCACGCGGTAACTACGGCGTGGTTTGGCCCTTGAAAGCCGTGGCGAATCGAAACTTGTCCTGAGGCCAAGTTAATTAAACTTGCCGGAATAAAAAATGGAGTAACACGGCGAGGGCCTTGCTGTAACAAGGTTATCGAGGTTTCGTAAATATATGGTAGGCCACCTATACCAGCGCCAATTATTACGCCGGTACGTTCTCTGCTTTCACTGTCGGTTGGTTGCCATCCAGAGTCTTTTACAGCTTCTTCAGCGGCCGCTATAGCGTACAAAATAAAACGGTCAATTTTGCGTTGTTCTTTTGGTTCTAAGTACTCTGAGGCATTAAATAAACCGGGTTGTTGTGGGTGGTCTTCAGAATGCAATGGAACCATTCCTGCGATTTTGGCAGGAAGGTCAGAGGTATCAAAGGCTGTAATTTCTCTTATGCCTGATTCCCCAGCAATCAACTTTTCCCAAGTAAGAGTGGCGCCATTCGCTAATGGAGTAATGGCACCAACACCAGTAACAACAACCCTTCTCATGGATTAATTAATTTTTTCCAAAATGTAACCAATAGCTGAGCCAACTGTTGTTAGTTTAGCAGCTGCCTCATCTGGAATTTCGCACTTAAATGTGTCTTCAAACTTCATGACTAGTTCTACTTGATCAAGGCTATCTGCGCCTAGATCATCAACAAAACTTGCCCCTTCAACTACTTTTGATGGGTCAACACCAAGATGTTCAGCCACAATTTGTTTTACGCGTGCATTAATATCAGACATGAAACCTTCACTAGTTAGTATGTTAATAGTGGTTAATATTTAGCCTTGTTTGAGCTAAAAGACAAGAACAAATCTTGAGGATTGTTTGAAAATGAGTATTTAATATGCATAACATCTTATTAAAAATTCATAAAAGACTGGGGTTGATGAGAGAGTATGTGATATCTCTAGTGTATATTCACAGGATTTTGCTTGTTTTTTAAGCACATTTGCCGTAGCTTAGTAAAATGCTTAATAAAAAAATTAATATTGGCCCAATTAGCCTTGATATGAATGTCTTCCTAGCACCTATGACGGGTGTTAGTGATATGGCATTTCGCCGCTTGGTTAAACGTATGGGGGCAGGTTTAGTTGTTTCAGAAATGATCGCTAGTCA
Organism: Pseudomonadota bacterium; assembly: GCA_026400695.1. GTDB lineage: Bacteria > Pseudomonadota > Alphaproteobacteria > Paracaedibacterales > CAITNM01 > CAITNM01. The sequence goes on along the minus strand of JAPLON010000081.1, from coordinate 3,720 downwards.
AGCCATGATTCGCCAAACACGTCAAAGCATGCGCATGATTCAAGCCCATGGAGAAGAGCCCATGGTTGTACAGCTTGCGGGCTGTGAACCAGATGTTATGGCAGAAGCTGCTCGCCTTAATGAAGATCTAGGCGCGAAAATTATTGATATTAATATGGGGTGTCCCGTAAAAAAAGTGGTCAATGGACATGCTGGATCAGCCCTAATGCGTGATGAGGATCTGGCCACTCGAATTATTGAAGCAACCGTTAAGGCAGTTAAAATTCCTGTTACCCTTAAAATGCGTACAGGTTGGGATGACAAATCACGTAACGCTCCTAAATTAGCAAAAATTGCGGAAGATTTGGGAATTCAAATGATCACTGTACATGGACGCACCCGTTGCCAATTATACAATGGTAGATCTGACTGGCAGTTTATTCGCCAAGTTAAAGATGCCGTCAAAGTACCAGTTATTGGTAATGGAGACGTGGTAACCGTTGAAGATGCCAAAAATTTATTAGACCTAAGTGGTGCAGATGGTGTGATGATTGGTCGTGGTAGCTATGGTAGACCATGGTTTATTAACCAGGCTTATCAATACATTGCTACAGGATCTTACCCAAATGACCCAACTCTTGGGGAACAACTTGCCATCGTTTTAGAGCATTTTGAAGCAATTTTGGATTTATATGGTATTGAGGGTGGAGTAAAGATTGCCCGTAAACATTTGGGATGGTACAGTAAGGGGCTGAAGAATTCAGCAGAATTTAGAGTAAACGTAAACCAAAATGAGTGTCCGGTAAAAATGCGAGAAATCGTTACGAATTTTTATGTACAGCAACCAGAGTTTGCATAGTATATGAGCGGAATAGCTAACATTATTGAAAGAATGGTCAAGGACTACTTCATTACGCAAGGTGATAACATTACCGATTCCAGCCTGTACAACACAGTTTTGCAGGAAGTTGAGCGTCCATTGCTAGAGCAGACATTACAAGCTGTAAAAGGCAACAAAGCAAGGGCTGCAAGAATTTTGGGAATCAACCGAAATACTTTGCACAAAAAACTTAACGAATATGGGTTATAATGCTGCGCATTAGCGCTGGTCAATTTAAGGGAAAATTGTTAGCGTTGCCACAACAAAGTTTGACCAGACCTTCTTCAGACCGTTTACGACAGGCCGTTTTCAATATTTTATCCAACCATATAAATTTTAATGACATCAGAGTTTTAGATGCCTTTGCCGGATCAGGAGCCTTTGGTTTGGAAGCTATTTCCAGAGGTGCTGTACACGTAATTTTTTGTGAAAAAGAAACGCTGGTTAGTAAGGTGTTGCAAAAAAATATTTCCGATACATTAAAAACCAATACTAACAAGGCAACATTGCATTCTGATTTATTTAATTTGCAGTCTTGTTCCCCTGTAGATTTAGTTTTTATTGATCCACCTTATGATCAATCACTAGAAATAAAAGCTATTGAACACCTTTGCAAATATCGGCTGCTGGCAAGCAATGCCATAGTAGTTATTGAGCAGCGCAAAAATTCCCCAATAATTGCTCATGATAAGTTCACCACCATCCTCTTTCGCATTTATGGGAATTGCCAAGTAACAATTTTGATGCTCCAATAATTACATAGAGTTTTATTAAAGTTTTTCTAATTGTCAGCTGTTTGTATCACTTACTTTTATGCAATCTCAATACTTTAAATACCCAAGAGAGAAAAAATGATTAAAAAATTTTTAGCTTACATGCTAATAAGCTGTGCTTGTTTGTTTGCTTCTTGTTCTGCTGCTAATTCGGAGAGAGAGAGATTTGCCACAGAAAGAGATGAAGTAAATGTTAGACGTGCCACTGGCAATGTTAAGCGGATACCTCAAACTTTTCCTGACGATAATGTAGATACAATAAAAAATCCTGCTTCTGTAGCAGGCTGTCTCTATGTAGTTGGTTGCCTTACGTTGGATACCTGCATAAATAGCTTATTTTCTGAAAGTGGCAAATCTATTGGGGTGCCACTAGCTACCCTAAGTTACCTTTCACAAGATCTTGTTGAAAAAAAGTTTGGAAAAGAAAGAAGGAAAGAACTTACTCAAGCTTTGTTAGTAGCAGGAGTATGCCTTGATCCCAAGGTTACCATTGTATCTTATTTATCGGCTTATGGTTTAGATAAACTAGCAAGTCGTCAAGTAACAACAACCATCCTTTGTTACCTTTCTTTAGATATTGCGTTGTACCATTTAGTGCCAAGAAATTTAAATCATCAGCTTATGACAACAAGTATGATGTTTTCGGCAGCAAATACCATAATTCCAGATGTTGTTGAGCTAATTGCAGGAACAAGCTACAGAGAAACAATCATACAAGCTATGTTTGTCGCAGGATTATGTTTAGCGCCAAAAATTACTATTGGGTCATACGCAGTCTCTTGGGTTTTTAACAAACTATCAGAAGGTTACATAGCTAATCCAGTAAAACGAGTGTTTAGTTACTGGATGGCGCGTGCCGGTGGGCTTGCTGGCAGCGCCTTATCTATGAATTGGGGTATATGGTAAATTTTTTACCTTTTGTAAAGTGTGTTTGCTTCAAGGAGTTAGTAGTCAAAATCAAAAGACACAAGTCCACTACCACTTCAACTTGTGTATATATCGGTGATTATTCCAATCACCCACTCTACGATTTGTGAACGTATTGAACTAGACCGCTTAGGTTTTTCAGGAACGTAACCTTGGTCAGCTGCTTTTTGAAACCACACTTTTGCTTCTGTAAGGTTTCCTTCTTTTTCTAGTGAAATTCCAAGGTTGTACTGAGCTTCAGCATCACCTTGGTCAGCTAATTTTTGAAACCATACCTTTGCTTCCCTAATATTTCCTGCATCATATAGTAAACACCCAAGATTATTTTGCGCCGCGGCATCACCTTGCTCAGCAGCTTTTTGGTACCAGAATTTTGCTTCAGCAAGGTTTCCTTCTTTCTTTAATAAAACACCAAGATTATATTGTGCTTTAGCATCACCTTGCTCAGCCGCTTTTTGAAGCCATATTTTTGCTTCCGTAAGATTTCTTTCCTCATATAGCAAAATGCCAAGGTTGGATTGTGCCATAGCATAACCTTGGTCAGAGGCTTTTTGGTACCATACCTTTGCTTCTGTAAGGTTTCTTTCTATCGCTAACAATCTGCCAAGATTATTTTGCGCCGCAGCATAACCTTGGTCAGCGGCTTTTTGGTACCATATCTTTGCTTCAACAAGCTTTCCTTCTTTCTCTAATAAAACACCAAGGCTGTATTGCCCCATGGCATTTCCTTGATCTGCAGATTTTTGGTACCAGACTTTTGCTTCAGTAATACTTCCTTCATCCCCTAGTAAAAAACCAAGATTATTTTGCGCCGTGGCATAACCTTGGTCAGCAGCTTTTTGGTACCATACCTTTGCTTCAGAAAGATTTCCCTCTTTCTTTAATAAGGCACCTAAATTATTCTGACCCTTGGCATAACTTTGGTCAGCAGATTTTTGGTACCATATCTTTGCTTCCGCAAGATTTCCCTCTTTCTCTAATAAGGCACCTAAATTATTTTGTGCCATAGCATAACCATGGGTTGCTGATTTTTGGTACCATATTTTTGCTTCAGAAAGATTTCCCTCTTTCTCTAATAAGGCACCAAAGTTATTCTGACCCAATACATCACCTTGCTCAGCTGCTTTTTGAAAGCATTGTTTAGCTTCTTCTATCTTGCCT
>JAPLON010000050.1 GCA_026400695.1 Pseudomonadota bacterium | reverse complement strand
AGCAGTAGCAGTAGCAGTAGTAGGTCTGATGTAGGAAAGGTATCGTAGGCAAACAGTTCTATTTCCGTGAGGAGGAAAAAGGGCATGGATGTCATAGATGTAGTCCACATAGTAATATATATGCCTATCTTCTGAACCTTCTGTTATTGTAGTTTTCCATCTCTCTAAACAATTACTATTCTTCTTACATTCCTCCACAGCTTCCACAACTGCTTTTGGATGTTTCATGTTACCTGATTCATCAAGGGCAAATTCTTGCATCATTTCTATAGCTCTATTAAACGCAATTCTTGCGGGCGATGTTTTTTCGTCAGGGGTGCTGCTGTTTACAGTATTAACCTCTGATGATGCATACACATATCCCGTATTTAAGATTGATGATATTAAAAGTGGCATATATAGTTTTTTAATTTTTAACATTTTGTATCCTTCTGTTCGTAAATGTTGGTTTCTAATAATTAAGATATTGTAATTATTTCATAATTAATTGATCTTTGCTTACGTGGTAATGAAAAAGAATAGCTCCTGACACCCACTTAACAAAACTCAAGTAGCAAGCTAATTTTTGTTTAAGGTTCAAAGTTACGATGAAGCAAACCAATACAGTTCACTATCATTTTCATGTAAACTAGTGATCAATTTTATGAATTGACGTGGTAGCTTATTACCAAGCGTCTAAGTCGATGTGTTGAAAACTGATAAAGATCAACGATTTATTGTAGATCTTTAAAGTATTGATTAATGCATGCAATATCGTCACTGGATAAGCCTGAGATAAATTATTACATTTTAATAAAGTAATCATACTATTACACTTAAATTATAAGTTACATTAATCACGTATCTTGTGTAGCAATAATTCTTTTTATTTGCAATAAAAAAGTTGGTTCTGTTGCATCTGTTAAAAGCCAGTGAATGGAAGTTAGCGTAATGAGTTTACCTATATAGAGAAGTTGACAAGGAAGGCAAGACTATAGAATTTCTGTTGAGAGCGCGACGAGACGCGGCTGCTGCCAAGGCTTTCTTCAAGAAAGCCATTAAGCATAATGGTAGACCAGAAAAAGTAATAGTTGATAAGTGCAGCGCTAACAAAGCTGCTTTGGACTATTGCAATCAGGATCTTTCAGAAAGTGAACTGAATTTAGAAATTTTTTAAGAATAAAGCTTGAATACAGAAAAAAGTAATTTATAATGTGGGAGCTAACTTTTGTACTTTGTAAACTTGCGTGCACAAAAAACTTTTATCATTCTTACTTTTTTCTTTCCTGTTTTTATCTTCTTGCGCCCAACAAGGAACTTATCAAAAGCCTCACCAAAGCAATGGATATGGAGCCTCAGACTCCTTAAATCAAAAACAAGAGGAAATCCTTAGAGAGAAAGTCTCACAGATTTATTTCGGGGATTCTTTCTCCGCAAGATCTATTAAAAATAGTTTTCAAGTAACTGGGGTAATCAATATTACCTACCCATACAGAGAAAAATTCCAGCATTTTCTCATCACTGCAAAGATTAAAGATGATAATGAGAGAGAAGTACGAGCTTTATTTGAGACACGTTTCTTCAGGCGTAGCGGAATTGCTCCTTTAGATACAGTTTTTGCATTTATGAACACTCCTCTCACCGACCTAAATGAAGGAGCAGATAAAGTTACCTTACTTTATCTTGGAAGCACCGAAGCTGATTTCCGACTAATTTCGGATATGGCGCCGAGCCTTATTGCTCTTGCCTCCGCACAGTTTTCTGATCCTCCAACTGGTCCACCCGTTCTAGAAGCGGCAATTCTAAACGTTTCACCTATTAGAACAGAAAAATGGACAGTTAGATTTAAAGGTAAGAAACCAGTAGAATGCGAAGTTTCATTTATAGCACACCCCCAAGGAGGTACAAATTTTGTGATTGGACTAATGAAGTAGCCAATATTGACCTATTCTGCTTTATTATCGGCACTGTCAAGTTAAGTGCATCTGAATTAAAAAGCTGTATATTGATATAATTTTTGCTCATAGAACTGTCAGTTGTGTCTGAATCTTACAAAAGGTATCGTCACCCAAAATCAGTAATCGGCTACGCGGTACGCTTATATTTGCGCTATTGCTTAAGTTACCGCGATGTCCAAGAGATTCTCTTAGAACGAGGCATTGAGGTAACTTATGAAACGATTCGTGCTTGGGTATATCGATGGGGGTCAGCTATGCTAGCCGTATCCGAAAACGCCGCTCTGGATTTAACGATAAGTGGCATATTGATGAAGTGTACTTAAAAATCACTGGAGGGTTCTTTCTAATTCAATTCATCTATCAAATTAGCCATATCCTCGGCCAATGTGGCAGATAGTGATATCTGTTCGTTGGTTGTTGGATGCAAAAAATCTAGTTTATGGGCGTGTAATGCTTGACGTGGAAAATCATAAATTATACTTGGCCACAGGTCTTTCTTGGTGCGGCTTTTTCCATAAATTGCATCCCCTATAATTGGAGTGCCTAGGTGTTGCAAATGTACACGAATTTGGTGAGTGCGACCTGTGTGTAATTCGCATTCTATTAGGCTTATCTGGCTTTGAATATCTACTTTGCTACTGAACGATTTTATTACTTTATAAGAAGTTTGAGCATTTTTTCCATGTTTGTTTATCGACATTTTCTGCCGGTCTTTTGGGTGGCGCCCAATTGGTGCATCGATTATTCTGGAAGTAGGGTATGGTCTTCCCCACACTAAAGCCAAATAGATTTTTTTTAAGTTAATGTCCCTGTCATGAAATTGTTGAGACAAGCCCTGGTGGGCAATGTCTGTTTTGGCGATAACCATTATACCTGTGGTGTCTTTATCAAGACGGTGAATAATTCCAGGTCGTTTGACCCCACCGATTCCAGAGAGGCTTTCTCCACAGTGGTATAAGAGTGCGTTTACTAGGGTGCCACTACTGTGCCCTGGTGCAGGGTGCACAACAAAATCAGCTGGTTTATTGATAACTAATAATTGATCGTCTTCAAATAAAATGCTGAGGGCAATATCTTGTGGCAACGGATCAGCATCTATACTTGCTGGTACGGTGATTGTGTAGTTTTCTCCTAATTTTATTTTTGTGTGGGCATCAAAAGGCTTTTGGGGAACGACCTCAATTGCTTGATCTTTTATCAGACTTTGAATGCGAGTTCGGCTTAGGGGAGTGACTATGCTCAAAAACTTATCTAGGCGTGTACCATGGTGATGCTCTTCAACTAAAATTTCATATTTCTCATTCATTCGGTATCCATGGCTGATATGATCGCTTCATTTTGGTGTTAAGTTTAACAATTTTGTTGTTTTCATCAATTGGTATAGGTTTATAAGCTTCTGATAAATTTGATTGATTTAAGTCAAAAACCTGTCCGTTAAGTGGTTTATCCGCTCTATAATGCAGCCAAGCGTGCCATTCAGGGGGAATTTTACCAACATCATGTTTTGATTTATAAATAACCCATCGACGTTGTTGACGTCCATCATAAACGCTTTTTGGCTTTTCTTCGTAATAACGATTGCCAAGGCTATCATTACCTACAAATTTTCCCTTTAACCAAATTAGCAAGCGTATTGTAAAACTCATCAGATAACTCTTAAACTAAGACTATAAGCATTATGATCTACAAACAGTAAAAAATTGGTTTACGTATGCAAAAAGTTACAGTTACAGCCCCTACATTAAATGAGGCTATGCAAGAAGTCAAAAAGCGTTTTGGAGAGGATGTAATTATTGAAAGCACTGAGGAATTCAATAATCAAATTCGCATTACTATTGCCTTATTTGATAAGGGTGAGCCTATTATTGTTCCATCTTTACGCCAAGCTGAACAAATAATTTCTAGCAATGTTATAGATAATTCATTATTAGCTATTCGATTTATTGAAGAAATTTGTAATTCCCATTATTTAGGAAAAGATTTTCAGGATTTTTGGCTAAAATGTTTATCATCTTATTCAAATCGTAGAGAGATTAATTTAACGGAATCTTTGGCTGAATGTCTTAATTTTGAAACTCAGTGGATTCGTAAAGCTATGGCTTTAAAACCTATTATTTTTCTTGGATCTTACGGGGTTGGAAAAACTCAAATTCTAGCAAAAACAGCAGCTCTTTTAAAAGCTAGTGATCGTAGTGTCGAGATATATAATTTAGATACCTTTAAAACTTCTGGACAGGGCATGCTACAGTCTTATGCAGATAAACTTGGAGTTCCATACTACTTTGGCAAAGATGCATTCACAGCATTACAAACACATACAAAAAAACAAGAAAAAATTGTCAAATTAATTGATACCCAAGGAATTGATCTAAAAAATTCAAAAGATCTTGATTGGTTAGAAGCTTATTCTCAAAAACTTATGTTTGATCCTGTATTGGTTGTACCGTGCGATTCTTCCGTAAGTTTGGTCGATGATTATGCTCATTTTGCAAAAAAATTTGGAGTAAGAAATTTAATTTTAAGCAAAATGGATATAGCGGCATCATTAGGATTGCCTGTAAGACTTGCATGGTGTTCTGAAATTCCAATTGCTATGGTTAATCAATCCGCTAATTTAGGCGATAGTCTGGAGTATTTGGATGCTGAAAAATTAATTAACCATCTTACTGAAAGAAGTGTAGTAGATCATGAAAGTAATATGTCTGATTTAGGTATGCGTTTTTAATTTCCATATTTTACTTTTGTGGTGGTCTGTAATACTGGTCATGTTTAGCTAACAGTTGATTAGCCATGAAGAGCTTTTTACTAGCGTCATAAGTGCCTACAGCAACGACACCTTGACCTTCGCGAAATAGGTCGGGAAATCGCCCTTTGTATTTTACAGTTACTGTGTTGATTTGATCTGTTACTTGAAATTGGTGGCAATTGTTTGTGGTTTTGATGCTGCCGGTAACTACCAATCCGCCTAACCTCAATTTTTGTGTGTTGTTTTCCATATTAGATAGTTCTGTTGGGGTTTTAAAAAATACAATATTTTCCCGTAGGGCGCCGGCTAAAAATAAACACAAGCCACTAATTATTCCTAAAATCAAAAGAAGGCGTATGAGTCTTTGCTTTGCTTTAGAGCTCATTTTTTAATAACATAAAACGTATAAATTAAAATTGTAAAAGTAATACCATAGGCAGCTGCTACGTAGATAAATGATTCATCCATGATTGTTTCTTTGAAATTTTTGCAAAAGTTTAGTTAACTGCCCGCTAAAAATGGCTAAGCTCCAAGCTGCAAAAGCTATAGTTATAAGCAATAAAGGAATTAGCATTTCGGTTGCAATAGCTGGTTTTTGAGTTAGAGAAAAAGATGATGGTTGATGCAAAGTAAACCACCAGTCAACAGACCATTTAATAATGGGTAGGTTGACTAAGCCTACTATATTTAAAAAGCTAGCAGCTTTGTTTAGCCCATTATCACAAAAATTTAGGTAGCTAATATAGAGGAAAAATAAAACCACAACTGAGGTCAATCTGGCGTCCCATACCCACCAAGTGCCCCAAGCCGGCTTACCCCAAATAGAACCAGTTGCTATGCAGATGACGGTTAAAATGCAGCCAGGTAGAGCTAAACTTTGTGCGCATAAGCTGTAAAAGGGTGATCTAATCACTATACTTATAAAACTGCATAAACCCATGGAGCCATAAATACTTACGGCTAGCCAAGCTGCCGGAACGTGCACATATAAAATACGCACGAGTTCACCATGAAGATAATCAGGCGGTGAAATGTATAAAGCATCAACTAATCCAGCTAGTGAAAATAAGGCAAATGTCCATAGGCTAATGGGGTGTAGTTTAGTTATCCACCGCTTTATACTTGCAGGGCTCATTAAGAAAGTTTTTCAGTGAGCTTGAGTTCTTGTGGCTTTTCAACGATATTAGCTTTTGTCTTAATGCCAAGTCCAAGGAATATTCCTGATGCAATTAGTACCAGAGCTGCTGCAATTAGAATCATATTTTTCATTTTTAATACCATTTTTATAATTTACTTTTGTTGTTTCAGCAAGGAAACGTAACGTGTTTATCTAAATAGTCTGTAGCTAAAGAACGTACCTTTTCAAGGTCAGCGTAAGTGTCTACTGAAACTGGGGCCGATTCTATAATTACTACATCAATTCTAAAGCCATGTTGCAAAAACCTTAGTTGTTCTAGTTTTTCAGTTTGTTCTAAATAACAAGGCGGGTGATTTACAAAAGCTTTTAAAGCTTGTGGTCGGTAGGCATAAACTCCTACATGGTGATAATAATTAAGAGCATTAGCAGGCACTGCAGAACGAGAAAAATAAACAGCTCTACCAATGTTGTCATGCGGTTGATCCATGCAAATCTTAACTACGTTTGGGTTATTTACTTCAGATGGATCGGTAATTAGCGTTGCTAGGGTGCTAACATCAACATCGGGGTCGCTAAATGGTTTTAAAATATCCTGCAAATGATTGGGTAATAATAATGGTAAATCACCTTGTACGTTGATTATAACATCAACATCTGGTTCTCCCATGTCCTGATAAGCTGCCCATACGCGATCAGTGCCTGATGGCAAGTTTGGGTTGGTTATAATATATCGTCCCTTTGCATTGGCTACAGCTGAGGCAATTTCATGGCCGCAAGTAGCCACAACAACTTCACCAACGTTGGCTAGCTTTGTTTGTTGCAATACCCATTCAATCATTGGTTTGCCACAAATTTCAGCTAGGGCCTTTTGGGATAAACGAGTTGATTCTAAACGAGATGGTATAATAACTAGGGTTTTCATGATGCCTCATAAAGCAAAGTGGCGGTAGAAGTGGCGCGTCCTAGAGGATTCGAACCTCTGGCCTACGGCTTAGAAGGCCGCCGCTCTATCCAGCTGAGCTAAGGACGCGTATTGTTAGGTTACTTAATGTTTCCCATAAATTCAAGACATTGCTTGCTGATTTTTAGGCTTGTGGGTAGATTTATTCAGCATTCGCCAAAATATGCTTTAGCCATCAATTCAATTGGGTGCATGGTAGAGTATGATTTTCCTTCTACAGCCTGCTGATTTATGCCTTGTAAAATATGTTTAGCTGCAAGCGGGCATTCGGAAAGCACTAGTGGATTATCATGAACGATAGCTTGCTTTACTGCAGGTTTACCAACCTTGATTGCGGTTTCGAAGTTATTTTTCATCATTCCCCAAGTGCCACCGTGGCCGGAACAGCGTTCAATAATTTGAACTGTTAAATTTGGAATCAGACGTAACATTTCTGCAGCCTTAGCGCCAATGTTTTGAGCACGACTGTGACAAGCTAGGTGTAGGGTTACTGATTTTTTTTCTAATGGCTGTATGCCTTCGGTGATTCCAAAATTTTTATGCAAATAAATAACATATTCGCTAATATCCATTACGTTTTTGCTTAAATTTTTTACGGCTTCATTTTTGGGAAGTAGTAGGGGCCATTCAGATTTTAGCATTAGGCTGCAGGAGGGAATTATCGAAATAACCGGAATGCCTTTAGCCACATATTGCTCTAGCGCTTTACTAATTTTTTCTGCTTGGGTTGCTACTGCGGCTAGATCTCCCTTTTCTAGTAGGGGCATTCCGCAGCATCCTGGGTAAACGGTTTCTACTTCAACACCTTGGTGTGCTAAAACTTTGATTGCAGCCAAACCAATGTTTGGGTTGTTATAATTTCCAAAGCATGTGGCAAATAGCACAGCTTTTTGACCATAGGCTGGGCCATTTGTGTTTGGTGCACATGGTGCTAGATTTACCTGTTGGCACAAAGTTTTGTTAGTAAAAGTTGGTAAGGTTACGCGGGCATCTATTCCTGTAAGTGCTTCAATAGTTTTTCGAACAGGTTGATTTGATGTTGCAGTAGCCCAATTTACGATAGGGGCAATTTTTGTGGCGATGCCTCCAACCGTATCGGTTTTACTTATTTGTTTATCGACAAAATTAATGCCATGTTTTTTTGCATGAACAGCCCTGTGGCGCAGCATTAAATGTGGAAAATCAACATTAAATTCATGGGGTGGAACATATGGACATTTATTAACAAAGCAAAGATCACAAAGAGTGCAAGCATCAACAACTTTACTGAAATCTTCACTTTTAACTTCATCAACTTCCCCACTAGTGGTCGCGTCGACCAAATCAAATAAAGTTGGAAAGCTGTCACACAAATTAAAACAACGGCGACAACCATGGCAGATATCAAATACCCTGCGAAGCTCAGAATCTAGGTTGTCTTCATCGTAAAAACTATCATTCTCCCAATCAATTATATGTCTGATTGGTGCTTCAAGACTGCCTTCTCTCATTATTTTTTTTGCGTGTTAAGAATATTTTGTTAAGTATTAATCGCATCTTAGGTTATATGCAAGTGTATGACTTAAGAATGTTTAGTTAACTAATTGGTTGCTTATAGTGTCTTTTTATTGTACTAGATTGTTATTATTTTTGTGTTTTTAAGTAGTATGATTTTTAATAAAAGTATATTGATGGCTATTTTAGTTTTTGCATTAATTACGTCTAGCTATTGGATTTTCTTGAAAAATGACGAAATAAAAAAGGATGGCGATATGAAGATTTATAAAGGTCAATGCTTTTGCGCTAGTATCTACTTTGAAGCTAAAGGCAAGCCAGTGTTTACACAGTATTGCCATTGTAATAAATGTCGCACTGTGGCGAGTGATTCAAAAAATCCAGCAGATAAAAAAGGCTATGGTTTCACTGCGGCTTATCTAACAAAGAATTTTGAAATTACAAATGGAAACGACAGGCTAATTTCAATTGTTAGTAATAATTCACGTCTTTATTTGTGTTCCCAGTGCAAAACACTTATTTATGGAATTTCAGAAAATCCAGATAAGCAGGGCGGCATTGGTATAAATGCGAATAATTTTCAATTTGCTGAAGGTATCCCAACTAGCTTTGCCCCGGTGCGACATACCTGGTATCAAAATAGAATTATTAACTTTGATGATAAATTGCCGAAATTTAAAGATACTCCCAAGGAGCAATTTGGCACCGGTGAATTGTGCGAGTAGTGGATCATTGCATAGATTGTGACAGCTATATCTTATGTTCTTTAAGGCATTATCGTAGTGCACTTCGTCCATTAAAAAAAACGTATAAGTGTTTAGTTAAATAATTTATTGCGTATTCTATTTTTTTAGTATATTGGATTAATATTGGAGCTGACACCTGACTTTTAAGAAGTTAGGATGTAAGAATGTATGTAAAGCATTGCAAGCTGTCACGTTCAGAGCAGTTAAGACTGTTAGAATATTTTGTTGCAGGAACTCCTGCCAGAACAGCAGCTGATTTAGTTGGT
>JAPLON010000049.1 GCA_026400695.1 Pseudomonadota bacterium | reverse complement strand
GATTTTAAGACTAAGGCAGGATTATGTTTGAGGTGGCGGCTGGGGTGGGCTGTTGTCACTTTTTCTGGGGCAGGTGGGCCCCAAGCAAGATGCAAATTCCAATCTTCGTAAATTTTAGTAATCTCATTTAAAATTAGAATTGCTTTGAAATGATCCGTCTGCTTTTTTAACGGTTTCATCCAAAGCTTGTTGCAAATTAGTACGCATTTGTTCAATGTCTTGGGCATAAGAAACTGGGGTGCCAGCTACAAATACTCCATTGCTAAAAGGTAAGGCTAGGCGAAATCGATCCCAAGTACTTAGTATGCGCATATTGGTACAGCTGTAGGCCACTGGAATAATGTCAGCTTTGGCAAGGCGTGCCAATTGCAAAATGCCGTCAGAAACTTGTTCACGGGGGCCGCGAGGGCCATCTGGGGTTATTCCAATTACTTCACCTTGTCGGAGCTTTGCAATAAGCTGGCGTGCGGCAGCAAAACCTTGTCGATCGGTAGATCCACTGGTAACAGATATCCCAAAATTTTTTGTAATTCGTGATATCAATTTGCCATCACGATGGTTGGAAATTAGCATGTTAAATGGAATAGATCTTTGCCAAGCGCACTTCATCATTAATAAATGACCGTGCCAAAACGCAATAATTATGGGTTTTTTTTGATGAATGTACTCATCAATAATTTCACTGTTTTTAAATTCCCATGTGCCGGTTTTGTAAACAATTTTTATATAAAGGTAGGCTACGTAAGCAATAACTGCTTGGGTTTGTTCTTGGCGTAAAATTTTATTAAGTATTGTTTTTAAGAATGAGCCCATTAATTTTGTGTGTATGCCTAACCTATGTGGTAAATTCTACCACACAAATTGACTAACCTCCTTAACATTTTATCTACAAAAATCAATTACATTTTTGTGTAATATCTAATTGCAGTGGGGCTTTCTAATACAGCACTTTCCCACTGTCAGATTACTCTACTGAATTTTATTTTTTTTCGAGGATAGCACCGATTGAGGCATGATCAGTCTCAACGCTTGTTGGCCCTCCTGTGGCTGTTAGACCAACAACTTGTTTGATATTAAATTGAGGTGCGTATCTTCTTAATTTTTCCGTCAGTTCTTCCAGGCTAAACACTAAACAAGGTATAGTTATGCTAGTAATTTCAAACGTTTTTAATTGGTCCGGTAGCTTGCTATACCCTTCTTTTTTTATGGTTGTGCCTAGTGCTTGATCTAATCCATAGGTAAGATAAGGCGTGTATGCAACTCCACGCCCACCTGCATGTATATAATCGAATCGCACCATATGCCCTGGCCATTCTTTCTTCAGTTTATCCTTTTGGTAGTCATACATTGATTTAGTCTGAAATTCTTGAATGCTTGAGGGGGCTGATACAGTTAAAAAAAGTTTTACGCCAGAGTTGATCAATTGGGCGCAATTAACAAAAAAGGTTCCCCATTTGTTTGGATCCACAAAATGAAGCACATTAAGCGCTAGTAAACCGTGGACAGTGTTTTCAACTCTTATCCCTTTGGTAATGTTACCCTCTAAGGCTGTTATTGTAGAAAAGCTTCCACGGTTAGCATGAAGTTCTGATAAATTAGTAAGATGCTGTACTAACCTAGGGTTTATTTCTACTGAGATAATATCAACTGGTTCGTTTATGAATGCACTAGCCACATTCAAGGTTGCAAATCCATGACCTGCTCCAATGTCTACTACAGTAGTTTGTTTTCCAAAGTAAACTCCTTGTCGATTTATATCTTCTTTAAAGGCTTCAATAATATACCTATCTTTGCCTATAAATGAACGACCATAACATGTTTGATCGCTCATTACTGAGCTTAAATGTCTTGAAGAAGCTCCCGCTATGTTCATTGCTACTTTCATATAAACATTAAAAGCTCTTTCTCCAGGAGTGCCCTCTTCTGCAGTAAACGATGCACTTAATCCTTCATCATTACCCCAAAGTGCTTGATCTATTCCCAGTGTGCATCTTCTAAGTACTTCAAACTCAGGTATACTAGAATCAGCTATACCAGAATCAGCTATACTAGAAGTTGAGCTCGATGCAGCTGAAGATGCAGATACATTGCCAATAGTGCATATGACAAGGAGTGTGAATAGTAAAATTTGCTTCTTTTTGGTAGGTTTCATTGTTAATTTATTCCCAAAATATTGTATTAATGATTAGCTATCGTTAGGAATATAGTTACTATATTGCTTTTTGTCAACATAATTGTCTGTTGCTGCTGATAGCTGTGCTGCATATTTTGGTTTTATCTAGGATTTTTTGACTCTAAAAATAATTTATTCGTCTGCACTATATGTGGCAAGTAATTCTATTTCTTCTGATATTTTTTCAATTGAAGTCAAAAATGTTTCTGTTGAATGTGATGGTGTATTTTGTAAAATAATTGTAAGTTTATAATATAATTTTGTAGTTATTATATTTACACCATCTGACATATTCATTTTTTCTATCTGATGTAGTCTGTGATAAGCCATAATAACTTTTAATAAATTTTGTAGTGGTATTTTTTCAATTACTACTTCAATATTTTCTAAAATTTTACTGGCAAAATTATCATCCTTAATTTTTTC
Source organism: Pseudomonadota bacterium (assembly GCA_026400695.1). Lineage (GTDB taxonomy): Bacteria > Pseudomonadota > Alphaproteobacteria > Paracaedibacterales > CAITNM01 > CAITNM01. The sequence continues at coordinate 3,280 of JAPLON010000049.1, read as the reverse complement.
AAATAGAACTTCTTTTCTAATTGTGAATGTTTCAGTTACGGAAAGTTTGTCTCCTAATAAATTTTTAATAGCGGAAAGTGGAAATCCTAAAAACTTCAATGCTAAAATTTGCTGTAATGTATTGTGATCCTTTTTAGTGTATATGCGAAATCCATTGGCTTGCCTTTCAGATGCTCTTAGTAGCCCAATGCTGTCGTAATGGTGCAACGTTCGCACCGAAACTCCAGTATGCTTGCTAAATTCGCTTACTTGCCACTTCATCATACTTGTTCATATAAATATCAATAAGAACAACCTAGTCTATAACGTTGGGTAAGATGCAAGTTTTTTTTAATACACTCTACTTTTCTAGAAGCAAATATTATAGACCTCGCAGCAAATAACAATTATCCCTATTGCTAGTAGTACTTTAACAAGAACAGGATTAATTCGTGTGCTAAATTTTGGGTTGTGTTGAAGCTTTAGCCAAATTATGCACGGCAGCACCACAGCAAGTATGCTTAAAAATATTCCAGCAAAACCAAGAACATGCATAAATGTTTCTTTAGCAAGTAGCGTAACTAATAGTGGAACACCTAAAGCAAAAACGCATGATACAATTCGTTGGTGCTTTTCTTTGACTTGTGTGAGCTGTTCGCGATAGTAATCAAACAAGCCAATTGCAACCCCTAAAAATGATGTGATAATAGCAAGCAGCGAAAATATCCAGCTGAATGATTGTAGCCATGGAGTATCTATCGTATTGCTTAATGATAAAATGAAAACCCCAAGGTCTGCTTCATTATTTACTAATTTAGTAAATACGGCATGATCATAGGTATAAACAATGCTAAGCCCACCAATAATCCATATTAGATAGATTAATAATGGAACAAAGCTTCCCCAAAAAAAGGCACTTTTAATAATATTAGATCTGCTTTCACAGTAATTTACTAAGCTTGGAATGCTTCCATGAAAACCAAAAGACGTGAAGAATAGGGGCACAGCAATAAGCCAAGGTGATACTCCTGGCTCCTGTATACCAAGCATTGGTTTGCTAATTTGGATTTTGCCAAATAGTACGGCCATCATCGCTAAAAATACGAACATCATAATTGCAAAGAAAATGCGGTTACCAGTATCTAAAATTTTCATATCAATACAAACAAGAGCAGCCATGGCAATTGTAAATATGGTCATAGTCATAGGCTGACTAATACTAATATTGGTGTATGTATCTGCAATGGTTTTAATTAGTGATGAAGCTCCACTAGTGTATGCAACAAGTAGGGCATTTAACATTAATACCAAAGTGGCGGCACCAATTAAGCCAGCTGCCTTTCCTAGGTTATCGTTAGAAAGTTTGGCGATAGAACTACCAATTTTTGCGTGAATATTTAAGTCAAGCGCAATTGTGGCAGAAAGGTACATAACACCCCAAAGTGCAGATAATAATAAACTCCCCCCTAATATCCCTAAAGAGGCGACGCTCATAGGCAGGGCAAGCATGCCAGCGCCAATGGTCGTGCCAGCCACCACGAATAAAGCGCCCCAAAATTGCTGCTGGCTTTTCTCAACTGGTATTGATAGCTTTTTATCATCTATATTAATAAGGGAAACATTAAGGTTTTGGGACATATACTCACATATTTAAAAATGCTCATCCTTCAGTGTACTAAGCAAATTAAATTTTATGAAAGCCAAAAAATCACAAAAAATCATGTTACATGAAAAATAAGTGTATTAATAGAAAAAGGCCAAGTAAAATTACATGGCCTAAATATTGTATTTAATAAATTAGCAGCTTTTAAGTCTTAAGAAGCTAACTTTTTTAGTCTAGCAACCAACCTGGCTACTTTTCTAGATACATAATTTTTATGGATAATTCCAGTTTTTGCTACTCGCATCATTGCGCTTTCAGCAGCCACTACGGCAACTTTAGCTTCATCAAAAGAAACAGCTGGTGCTGTATGCATTCCCAAGGCTTTTTCTGCTGATTTCACAAATGTGCGCATGCGCGACATACGATTACAGTTAACTTCTGTGCGTCTTACAGTTTGACGAATAGCTTTTTTTGCGTTTTTATGATTTGCCATTTACAAAATTTCATTTAGATCTTAAGTAATCTTATAGAAAATATTAGAATTACAGTCAAGCAAAAATTCTTACTCCTATTCAAATATGTTGTGAATTGTGCTCATAGTATCTTTCTACTTTTCAACGGCAAAGGGATTGCGATAGTAAATTATTAGAAAGCATGCTGACATTAACAACACTGTTATAGACGATCCTAAGAATGGCGCAGGTAAGAAATTTAGTGTTGAAATATAAATGGTAAGCCCAGCAAAACATGCAAATCCTAAATGAAAAATAAAATTCATACAAAAATACGAGTTGTATCCTTTTAAAAGTTGGTACAAAAGCGCAAAAGAAGGGGACAAAAGTAAACTAAGAAAGATAGCAAATATTATCTGATGGGCAAGAAAAACATGATAATTCAAAAGTGGGAAAATATATAATAAACCTACTGAAAATAATATTCCAATAAGTGATATAAAAATAGCGTTTATAGCACCAAGATTTTTAATAATCTGAGATGCTGGTATAAACATAAGGAAAAGAGTTATCCAAAAGGGTGAATAAATTACATATTGACCTGCGGTTTCAAGTATCAGTACGTCATTTATGTAAGTTTCGACAACATAGAATTGGTAAGTAAGTCCAGCCCCACATATCCCTGCAAAAAGAAAGGCTAGGAAAGTGGCTTGGCATGGAATGGTCTTTGGAACTTTATCTTCCCTAAGTTCTGGTAAGGTTGCTATGTAATTATAAATAAAAAGACTAATCGCACTAGTTGCTATGTAAACTACGCACCAATCAATATGCTGTGCATTTATAAAAATAACAACATATAGATTAGTTATTGCAAGTCCTGCAATGGCTACAACCCACACAAATGCACTATACTTATAAATTTCTGATATCTTACAATGTCGAAAGATATAAATAGCTGGAATAATAAAAGAGCCAAGCCTAAAAAATGAATGTATGCTGTGAACAAAACATAGAAGAATAGAACCTTGCAAAAAGTCTAACTTGTCAAAAAAAGCAATCAAAATACTAGCAAGAAAATAGGCTAGGCAAATAATTTTCATGGTTTTTATAAATCCGTACCTATCAGCAATTTTTCCTAAAAAATAACCTCCCAGAATACGAGATAAAAATGGAACTTTGTTGCTGACTTCTAGTAATTTTGCCCCTTCGTTATTAAGAATAAATAAGCTCTTAGAAATAGAGGGAT
>JAPLON010000095.1 GCA_026400695.1 Pseudomonadota bacterium | reverse complement strand
GCCATGATCGTAAATTCTTAGAAAATACTTCAAACACTACCTGGTGGATTGATCGTGGTATTTTATACACTAACAAAAATGGATTTAAAGAATTTGATGAATGGTCTTCTGTATTAATTGAAGAAGAAGAAAGGCGCTTAGAAAAACTCAACACTCGCCTTCGCCTGGAAAATGATTGGTTAATTTTTGGCGTAACAGCAAGACGTAAGCGCAACCAAGGCAGGTTACAACGCTTACATGAATTACGTGACGAGCGAAGAAGTATTATGCAAAATAAGACTCGTTCAATTGATGTTAATCCAGCGAATTTGCCACGTGGCAGCAAAATCATTATAGAAGCTAAAGAAATCCAAAAAAGTTATGATGACAAAACTGTAGTACAACCATTTTCATGTCGTATTTTACATCAAGACAAAATCGGTATTATTGGCCCCAACGGAGCAGGAAAAACTACTTTAGTAAAAATGCTAGTTGGCGAACTCAAACCAGATAGTGGCAATGTTAAGTTAGGCAATACTTTAAAGGTCACTTACATTGATCAAATGCGATCAACCATAAATCTAGAAGAAACCTTATGGGAAGTTATGTGCCCAGAAGGAGGCGATCAAGTATGGATAGGAAATGAATCCAAACATGTGGTTGGCTACTTAAAAGAATTTTTATTTAACGAAGCGCAAATTCGTGGCCAAGTAAGTATTCTTTCTGGAGGTGAAAAAAATAGGTTATTGCTAGCTAAAGCCTTAGCTAATCCTGGTAATGTTTTAATATTAGACGAGCCTACTAATGACCTAGATATGGACACCATGGATCTATTGGTAGAGTGCTTACAAAAATACACAGGCACAATAATTGTTGTAAGTCATGATCGTGATTTTTTAGATCGCACCGTAACCGCAACTTATGTCGTCTCAGCTAATGGCTTAGTACAGGAATTTGTTGGTGGATATAGCGATATTGAACACCATTTAAAAGAGCTCGAAAAAACTACTACTAAACCTAAAATCAAAATATCAAACGAAAAACCAAATATTGAAAATAATACAAGCTCTTCCAAACGCATGTCTTATAATTTAAAACGAGAATGGGAAGAATTGCCAAAACAAATGTCAAAAATCGAAAAGCGCATTTCGGAAATTTCTGTACTTTTAGAAAATAATAACCTCTACGCGCAAAATCCTCAGCAATTTCAAACTTTAAGCGCAGAATTGCAGCAACAGCAGTTAGCGCTAGATAAAGCAGAAACACGTTGGCTTGAATTGGAAATTATAGCCTCTGATATAAAAAATTAATTCATGACATTTAATTGGCGACCAGGTATAAATGAGCATGAAGATTTTTTTATATTAGGCATATGTTTCAAATATTATTCATTTTTATCACCTCATTATTTTTAAGCTTACATGCAGCTAAAACTCATGCCATTGCCCGTTTTGGTACACCAAAATATGCGAGTCAATTTACTAATTTTTCGTATGTAAATGTTAATGCGCCAAAAGGTGGGACCTTAAAGCTAAGCGATATTGGTACTTTTGATACAGCTAACCCGCACGCAATCAAAGGCACAAAAGCAATAGGCGTTCTTGAATTATGTTTTGATCCATTAATGTATCGTAACCTAGAAGAATCTTTTACTTTGTACGGATTAATTGCAGAGTTTGTGGAAATTTCTGCTGACAATAGCCAAGTCACTTTTTATATAAACCCAAAAGCAAAATTCCATGACGGTACTCCTATTACCGCAGAAGATGTAAAATTTACCTACGAATATCTAGCCGAACAAGGAGCACCACGTTACCAGCATTATTATAAAAAAATTGAAAAGATAGAAATAATTGATAATTTAACAGTAAGACTAACTTTAAAAAAAGATTCTGATGGCACATATAATGCAGAATTACCAATGAATCTTTCTATGATGCGTCCATTACCAAAGCATGTTTTAGAAGGTAAAGATCTTATGTCTTACAGCTTTGATATTTTCCTAGGTTCTGGCGCTTACAAAATTGAAAAAATTGATCAAGGGCGCAGTATAACTTACGTAAAAGTTCCTAATTATTGGGCGGAAAATTTAGGTGTTTGTAAAGGTACAAATAATTTCGAGAGAGTACGTATTGATTTTTATTCAACAACTCAAACACAATTTCAAGCATTCACTGCTGGCGAATTTGACATATTTTTTGAAACAAACCCAAGCAATTGGGAAGGTGGTTATGACTTTTCAGCAATGAAAAATGGCAAAGTAAAGCGTGTCGATATGCAACATGAAAAGGCAGTTGCAGTACGTACATTCTTGTATAACATGAAACGCCCAATTTTTGCGGATTGGAGAGTGCGTAAAGCTCTAGCTCTAGCTTTTGATTTTGACACGCTAAATAAAATGGTGTTCGCAAACTCTATGCAACCAGCAGATAGTTTATTTGCCAACACTTACCTAGCACACAAAGGACCAGCAACAGAATCTGAAATTAAAGCGCTTGAACCACACAAAGCAAGCATTCCCGAAGAACTTTATGAAACTATGGTAAAAACAGGTTTTGTGCCAACACGCAGCAAAGGTGATGGTGATCAACGAGAAATTCTAGAAAATGCTGGCCAATTATTAGACAGCGCTGGTTGGAAAATTGTTGATGGTGTACGACGCAATAGTAAAGGCGAACCATTAAAAATTGAATTGATGTATAAAGATGCCAAATTAGAAAAAATAATTTTAATTTTTAAAAAGAGCCTAAGTAAATTAGGAGTAGATCTAGTCGTACGTATGATGGACGTGGCCCAATACGAAAATCGCATAATGGACCGTGACTTCGACATAATTATTCATACTTGGGCTAATGGCATGTGTCCTGGAAATGAACAAATGTTTTTCTTTTCCCAAAAATCAGCAGATGTAGTTGGTGGCACAAACTATATGGGACTAAAAGACCCAATAGCGGAACAGTTAGCAATAAAAGTTGCTGAAATCAAAACTCAAGAAGAAGTGGCTGACCGCGTACATGCACTTGATCGTTACATAATCAATATGTATTATCAAATTCCAATGTTTTACGATAACAGAACTCGTTTTGCCTACTGGGTTAATAAAATAGCATATCCAGAAATAGATGCAAAAGTTGGCCTAAACGTTATGTCTTTTGCTTGGCAGCCTGAAAAATCTGAATCTGAGACTCAATCAGCACCAAGTATTTTGGAACGTATTAAGGCATTTTTTGGAATTAAATAGCAAAAAATGCGTTTAGCATTATATCAACCAGAAATCCCCCAAAACGTAGGCACGCTAATCCGCTTGGGAGCGTGCCTTGGGGTTCCAATTGATGTAATTGAGCCAACTGGCTTTTTATGGAGTGACAAACACCTTAAAAGATCTGGTTTAGATTATATGTGCATGGCCAATGTAGAACGGGTACTCAGTTGGGAAATTTATCAACAACGCCAGCAGCGCATTATACTTATAGATACTAAAGCAGAAATAAATTTTTGGGACTTTGAATTTAAAGCAGATGATGTTTTAATGCTTGGAAAAGAAAGCTCTGGCGTTCCTGATAATGTATTTGGGTCTATCCAAAATAGAGTTAAAATTCCTATGCTGCCAGACCGCCGATCCTTGAATATGGCAATCGCTGGTGCTATGGTCTTGACAGAAGCCCTACGACAGACTCGCCATGAACATTCCTCCTATTTATGCGAAACGCTTACATAATTGGTTTTTAGATCTACAAAATCGTATTTGCCACGAATTAGAAGTAATTGAACAGGAGTCAACAGCTTTAGATATTTATGCTCCTTATGTTCCTGGACAATTTTCTAAACGAGAATGGGATTTTCAACAAAACGGTGGCGGCAAAATGCACGTTTTGCAGGAAGGTCGAGTCTTTGAAAAAGCTGGGGTAAATGTATCATGTGTTTGGGGGGAATTTTCTGAAGAATTTGCAAAACAAATTCCTGGTGCGTCAGAAGACCCAAAATTTTGGGCATGCGGATTATCATTAGTAATTCACCCACGTAATCCATTTGTGCCAATTGTACATATGAATACCCGCCATATCATTACTACAAAATCTTGGTTTGGTGGTGGTGTCGACTTGACACCTTGTATTCCACAAGAGCCTGATACCATTTTTTTTCATAAAGCATTACAAAACTGTTGCGATAAATTTAATCGCAATTATTATCCAAAATTTAAGACTTGGTGTGATGAATATTTTTTCCTACCCCATCGTAATGAGGCACGTGGAGTTGGCGGGATTTTTTACGATTATCATAATACCGGTGATTTCGAAGCAGACCACGTATTCAATCAAAATGTAGGCGAAACTTTTTTAACTTCTTACCCAGAAATTGTTCGTCGTAATATGGCAAAACCATGGGGTGATGAAGAAATTGCAATACAAATGCATAAACGAGGACGCTACGTAGAATTTAACCTTATCTATGACAGAGGCACCCACTTCGGTTTAAAAACCGGTGGCAACACAGAAGCGATACTAATGTCATTGCCACCAACTGCTAAATGGGCCGCCTAGAGTAGGAATTAATCGCCAGAACTTGCCTCAGCAACACCAATCATTGTATCTGCAACTGATCCAGAATTTTCGCGAATAGCTGAAGCGATCTTAGCCGCAACATCCGGGTTATCTTTTAGATATTGCCTTGCAGATTCACGTCCTTGCCCAATACGAGTTGCCCCATGTGAATACCAAGAACCAGATTTATCAATAACCCCAGCTTTTACGCCTAAATCTATTAACTCACCAGCTTTTGAAATACCCTCGCCGTACATTATGTCAAACTCAACCACTTTAAAAGGAGGAGCCATTTTATTTTTAACAACCTTTACTCGAGTTTGGTTACCCACTATTTGATCGCGATCTTTCAAGCTGCTAATACGACGAATATCAAGCCTGACTGATGCATAGAATTTTAGGGCATTTCCACCGGTAGTTGTTTCTGGGTTACCAAACATAATCCCAATCTTTTGGCGTATTTGGTTAATGAAAATTACCATACAATTAGTTTTAGAAATTGAGCCAGTTAGTTTACGCAGCGCTTGGCTCATAAGCCTTGCTTGTAGCCCCATATGAGAATCCCCCATATCGCCCTCAAGTTCAGCTTTTGGAACAAGTGCGGCCACGCTATCAATAACTAAAACATCAATTGCTCCACTGCGTACCAAAGTATCAGCAATCTCTAATGCCTGTTCACCTGTATCAGGTTGCGCAATTAGCAACTCGTCAATATTTACACCAAGCTTTTTTGCATAACCTGGATCAAGCGCATGTTCTGCGTCAACAAACCCACAAGTGCCTCCGGCCTTTTGTGCCTCGGCAATAACATGTAACGCAAGAGTTGTTTTACCTGAGCTTTCAGGGCCATAAATTTCAACAACACGTCCTTTAGGCAAACCACCTATACCAAGGGCTATATCCAAACCTAACGAACCTGTTGAAACAACGTCTGTATCAACGGCACTTTCTCGTTGGCCAAGGCGCATAACTGAGCCTTTACCAAAGGCACGGTCAATTTGTGAAAGAGCAGCTTCTAGAGCTTTTGATTTATCAGCGCGTGGTTCCATATTTTTTACAACTTAATTACTTATGATGTCTCTGACTTTAGCAGCCAAGTCTTTCAAGGTAAAGGGTTTGGGAAGAAAATGGATATTTGTATCATCCCCTAAATTCTTACGAAAAGCATCCTCGGTATAACCAGAAATAAAAATTGTTTTTAAATCTGGAATAAGCTCTCTAACTTTTTTATTTAATTCAGGTCCATCCATTTGTGGCATAACCACATCAGTAATAAGCAAATCAAATTCTGCACCTTGCTTAATAATTTCCAAAGCATCTTCACCATTGCAGGCTTCCAAAACTTTGTAACCTTTTTCTCGTAAAGCTCTGGCGCTAAACATACGTACGGCATCTTCATCTTCAACCAACAGAACGGTTCCAGAACCACTAAGATCTCCGTGGTGGATTTCTGGCAAAATGACCTTTGTATCGTCTGCACCTAAATACCTTGGCAAACAAATTCTAAATGTTGTTCCCTTGTTCATTTCACTTTCAACAAAAATAAAACCACCTGTTTGCTTAACAATCCCATAGACTGTTGAAAGTCCAAGACCCGTACCTGCACCAACTTCCTTGGTTGAAAAGAACGGTTCAAAAATGTGTTCTAAATTTTCATCAGCAATGCCACTGCCAGTATCAATAACTTCAATAGTAACGAAATCGCCGGTAGGCATAGTTTCGTGTCCGACTTGAACAGGTTTTAAATTACTTACATTCGAAGTTCTTATAGTAAGTTTTCCACCATCTACCATTGCATCACGAGAGTTCACGGCCAAATTAATAATCACTTGCTCAAATTGACTGATATCAACCCTAACTGGCCAAATATCACGTCCATGCACAACATCTAAATCAATTTTTGCACCTATTAAACGCCGTAACAGAGATGACAATTCTGCTAAAGTATCTGTTACATTTACGATTCTTGGCTGCAAAGTCTGCTGGCGAGAAAACGCCAACAACTGACGTACTAAATTTGCGGCACGATTTGCATTTTGTTTGATTTGAGAAACATCTAAATACGATGGATCATTAGGCATATATCTTTGTAAGAGCAGATCACAAAACCCTATCATCGCAGTTAATAGGTTATTAAAGTCATGGGCAATACCACCAGCCAACTGACCAACCGCTTGCATTTTTTGTGACTGAATAAATTGTTGCTCTAATCTTTTTTGTTGTGAAATATCCATCAATTGCAACAGATATTCGTTACGATCTTTATCAATTTGGCTAATGTATGCAATGCAATGAGTCTTTCCACCGTGCAAAGCCAGTTCCACTGGAGAAAGTATGCTAGCATTTAGGGCATCTGTAAGTTGCACTTGAGAGTTATGACTTAAAATACTTAGCAAATTATCATTGATATTAATTACATTGCTTGATGTGACACCTTCAAGCAGATCCTGAAATGCCTGATTGAAACTAATAATCTCACCTGATTTTTGAATAATAACGCCTGCAATTGATGCTTTTAAAAAGGTCTCTTCTGAATTACTATGCCTTGAATCATCAATAACTAATCCATCAATTCGACAAACAATAGAAGCGCTTACTTCATCACTTAAAGCAGGAGAAAACCAAATTGCTTTAAACGGTGGGTAACGGAATGGCTTAATCGTAATCACTTTGATTTTTGCCGTGTTACAATCCTCAATACCGTCCATTAAATGTTCAATACGACAATTAAGAATTTCCTCACGATTTTGTTTTAGCCAATCACACAATGTATGGTTGCAGGCAATAATTTGTCGCGACTTATTTAAATAGAAAACTCCAAACGGAGCTTTTTCTATAAATCTTTGTGTAATAGCAAGTTCGTTTTGGATGCTATCTATTTCACTAAACTGAACTGTCACATCTTCAAAGCCAACAAAAATTGACTTAATTGGAAAATGTGGCTGATCTTGTGGCAAAACTCTAGCCAACAAAATACGATGTTTTTCATTGGAATTTTGCGCATATTTCAGCAAAATTTCACCCATATGTAATTCTTCTATCCACCGCTTTAGCATTGGCCATTGCTCGCTTGTTTCAAAACGTTTATCTAGCTTTTGAATAAATTCAGCCAAAGTTGGGTAAAGATGAGGATGAGAACTTTTAATAAGAGCGCCATCTATTGTAAAGATTGCATACTCATTAAATTGCTCAAAAGCTTGGTGCATAGTTTGGTACTGATGTATCTGAAAATTATTTTGCTGTTGTTTTTCAGATTCACGAATGAATATGAGTAAATAGGCGCCCAAAACCAATACGCTTAAAAATAGTAAAGTCATCTGAATTGGGTCAGTCGCTAAAAACAAACTAGCACTGCAGCTGATAAAAACTGCAATTAAAAAAAATCCTGAAAAATGAAGTCGCTGTAACACTAAGATTTCGAACGTATTGAAAGCAAGATTGATGTTGTAAATACTACCCCTAAAATTGCAAAAGTGATAGCGGGATGTATATGAACGTTAAAAACAATTTTTGCACCCACAAAAATTAAAACTATCCCTAGAGCTGGTTTTAAATACTTAAATTTTTCAACCGCATTAGCTAACACAAAGTACAATGAACGTAAACCAAGTATTGCCAACATGTTTGAGGTGTAAATTAAAAATGGATCGGTTGTGATTGAAAATATTGCAGGTAACGAATCTATTGCAAAAATAATGTCAGAAACTTCAATTAATATTAATGAATAAAACAGTGGAGTGGCACTTAATTTACCATTGTTTTTTATAAAAAATTTATGACCATCAAACTTTGCAGTGTTAGGAATAATTTTTTTAAAACATTTCCAAATAACGCTATCAGTAAAAGCGCTATCTTTTTCTTTAAGTGCGAATATTTTTATACCTGTAAAAATTAGAAATATTCCAAAAATAGTTAGAAGCCAATGAAACTTTAACAAGAGTTCTATTCCTAAAAATATCATCAACCCTCTAAGTACCAAGGCGCTAATTATGCCTATGAACAATACTCTGTGCTGGTATTTAATTGGCACATTAAAACTTTTAAATATGACAGCAAAAACCATTACATTATCGATGCTTAAAAATTTTTCAATTTTATAGCTAGTGATATATTGAAAAAAAGCTTCTGTACCAAAATGAAAATAGATCCAACCCCCAAAAAGCAAGGAAATCAAAACCCAAAAAATAGTAAAATTGAATGCCTGCTTAGAGGTTGGAGGAACATCATTTTTATTTAACACCCCAAGGTCAAATACCAAAAATAAAATGATAAATGTATTGAAAATAATCCAGTAGGTGCTTGAAACCATAGACATCTTAATTTTGCCACTATCAAAAATTCTATATTACTTTTATTTATTATGGTATCTGCCATTGCAGCAAAATTTATGTAATGGTATAACCAGTAACAATGGTCGCATAGCTCAGCGGTAGAGCACTACATTGACATTGTAGGGGTCACAGGTTCAATCCCTGTTGCGACCACCATTTTTTTTAAATTCATATGCGCCGTATTTTTATCTTTTTTGTTTTATTTTTTTTAGCTGTCATAAGCTTTATTTTGTACGCTCCTGGAGGACTGCTAAAATCAATTAATCTATCTGAAAAAACAACTGTTGTTATAGAAAATGGCAAATCTCTTCCTAAAATTGCTACCCAATTAAGCGAGCTAAAGATCATACACCAAAAAATTAGTTTCTTTTGTGGGGCCTTGTTTTTGAAATTACAAAAAAAGCCATTAAAACATGGGGAGTATTTGTTTGAACCAAATCAAACTTTGTGGCAAATATTGCAAAAAATTGCAAAAGGAGAGGTGGTTGTTCACTACTTAACAATACCTGAAGGCCTAACTGTTTATGAAATCTCAAAAAAGTTGGAAAATGTTGCTATTTTAACCGGCGCAATCGAAAAGCTACCACCTGAGGGAACATTGCTTCCGCAAACCTATGATTATTACTATGGTGACTCCAGGCAGCACATTATGCATCGCATGGAAAAAGCCATGGAAAAAATCAAAAACTTAGCTTGGCCTCAGTATAAAAACAGCTGTTACCTTAAAACTTGGGAAGAAGTTTTAACATTAGCGTCGATCATAGAAAAGGAAACAGCTATTGCTTCCGAACGTGATTTGGTAGCATCGGTTTACCTAAATCGGTTAAAAATTAGTATGCCACTTCAAGCAGATCCAACTGTAATTTACGCAGTGACCAAAGGACAAACTTCATTTTATAGGCCAATTTTAAAATCAGATTTATCACTACAGTCTCCTTTTAATACCTACTTACAAAAAGGCTTACCACCTACACCAATTGCTTGCCCTGGTGAAGCCAGCATTATGGCTGCACTAAAACCAGCCTCTACATCTTATCTATATTTTGTTGCTAGCGGTGAAGGTGGGCATAAATTTAGTAGTGATCTTAAAACCCACAACCAATATGTACGTAATTGGCGTTTAATTGAAAAACAAAAAAAGGAGAATTTATGAACATTGTAAGACGTGGGTTAATGTTAGTACTGTCTTCTCCTTCAGGTGCTGGAAAAACGACAATTGCAAAATCCTTACTCAAGCAAGATAAAAATCTCAGAAATTCAGTTTCTGTAACTACCCGTTCAAAACGACATTCGGAAGTGCATGGCAGAGATTACTTTTTCAAAGAAATAGAAGAATTTATTAGAATGCGTGACAACGAAGAGTTGCTAGAAAACGCGCATGTATTTGGAAATCACTATGGCACTCCCAAGGAATTTGTTTTTGAACAACTAGAAAAAGGATTTGATGTTATTTTTGATATTGATTGGCAAGGCACCCAGCAAATTGCACACCTTGCAAGAAATGATTTAGTAACGATATTTATTCTACCTCCTACATTACAAATATTGCATGAACGTCTAAAAAGTCGTGGCGAAGACAACGCGGAAACCATTAATAAAAGAATGCAAGATGCCTCAGCAGAAATTAGTCACTGGCCAGAATATGATTATGTAATAGTTAATGAAAATTTTGAAAAAAGTTTGGAAAAAATTACAGCCATTTTAGAAGCAGAACGATCAAAGCGTACGCGGCAAATTGGTTTGGCTGAATTTGTTAATCAGTTGCGCCAATGCGGCACACAAACGATTGAATGAATTATTCAACTTTAATTTTTCTAGCGTCAAAGGCGTCACGCACAGCCTCACCTATGAAAATTAGCAGGCTTAGCAATACAGAAATTGAAAAAAACGCAGCCAATCCAAGCCATGGTGCTTGTATATTATTTTTAGCTTGAGTAATTAATTCACCCAAAGAAGCCGAACCTGGCGGTAAACCAAATCCTAAAAAATCTAAAGAAGTTAAAGTAGCAATTGATCCATTTAAAATAAATGGCAGGTAAGTAATAACCGCAACCATTGCATTAGGCAACATATGACGCCATATGATTCTGCGACTTGGTACCCCCAGGGCCTCTGCAGCACGCACATAATCAAGCGTACGTGTACGAAAGAATTCCGCGCGCACAACCCCAACTAATGTCATCCAAGAAAAGATTAGCATAATCATTAGCAACCACCAAAAATTAGGCTCAATCATACTTGATAAGATAATTAGCAAATACAAAACAGGCAAATTGCTCCAAATTTCAATAAACCTTTGCATAAATAAATCAACGCGTCCGCCAAAATATCCCTGAACAGCTCCTGCAAAAACCCCTATTGTAGAGGCTCCAATAGTAAGTGCTAAACCAAATAAAATAGAAATACGAAATCCGTATAGTAAGCGGGTTAAAACATCACGCCCTTGATCATCGGTACCTAAAAGGTTGCTCCAGCTGGGCGGAGATGGAGCCGGTGAATTCAGCTCATAATTTACCGTATTTATACCAAATGGAATTGGTGCCCAAATTATGAAACCATTCGAATTAATTAAATTCTTCACAAATGGATCACGATAGTTAGTGGCAGTTTTAAATGTTCCGCCGAATGTAGTTTCTGGATAGTCTTTAAAAACAGGGAAATAGGTAGTACCTTTAAAACTAACAAATAAAGGCCTGTCATTGGCAATGAATTCGGCAAATAAAGTTATAAAAAAAATAACTAGAAAAACAAAAAAAGAATAGAATCCACGTTTGTTTGCTTTAAACTGGTACAAACGCCTTTGCGTGATGGGATTCATAAGCCACCCTTTTTTACGTAGCTTAAAAATTTATTTTTAAATTTTAAGTATTTGTTAACTTTTTTGTAGTAGGAGCTCCATCCCCCACCCCCGCCCAAATAAAGGGTGGGCCACCCGCCTTGGCTCAAACCTTGCAGCAGACATAGCTTCGCCATTGGCATCCTTAAGGGCTTTAGAATGATGCCTTGAAACAATATCTGAAGAGTATCTCTTATTCCGAATGATAACACTTTGGTGGTTAAAAATTGCTTAAGATGTATTAGATAAAATAACCCCAGTTTCACATTTAATACAATACGCAAGTTTTGGTAGCACCTAAAATTGTGGAGATATACAGCATGTAAGTTTTACGTAGCGCTGTAATCATTGCACACTACAGATAATCTTAATGTGGTTAATAACGCCCTGTATGAAGAATAATGTGATTAGCCACTAATAACCAAGACGGTAATTTGCTGATTCCTTTCCTGAAAAAATTCTTTGAAACCATTCAAGGTGTTCAGCGGTGAAAGTAGTTATCACGTCAGATGCAATATAATCAATATTAGTTACAATACAAACGGATCCATTAGTAATGCCTGTTTTGTTAGCTGTGATTGTACCAAGAGATATAACTCCTCCAACCATAAGCTGTGAGCTTGTTTTCACAACAAATGGAGAACCGCTACAACCCCCAAAAGTAACAGCGCGTAATCTTTGATCATGACCAGCGGGATAAATGATACCATCACGCTCTAAAAAATACCTATCACTTAGTGTAATCCATCTTTGCGTTGTCCTTTTTTCAGGAGTAATTCTTGAATAAAGTTCATTTCCTTGAATATCATCAATTGTAAAAATAGATAAGGCGCGTTGAAGTACCTGATTACCATGCCCCCATATACCTGCCTTTGCATAGGTTGGAACAAAACCTCTTTTGCCTACTGAAAGGGATAGCGGCAATTCAATAAGTGAAAGTAATGATTGAACGTTAATTACTGAGCTAATTTTTTCATCATCTATTGATAAAGCATCTCCATTTGGAGCCAGCCAATAAATTTCAGCGATTGCAATATCATTTGATGCGCAGCCTTCTTTGTAACCAGGGCATATCCAAATTTTACTATTTCTGCTTATAATGGGTTGTGGCGTTTTTTTATATTTTGATAGTGATTCTTGTTGATCTGTTGATAATTGAGCGCCTGAATTATGAAGTTCTGAAATATAATCAATTTCCCCTAAGTTCGGTAAAAATCCAATTGATATATTAACGATATTCTCATTTGCTTCACATAAAGCATGGGCTGCTGTAAGGAAATATCTTCCTCCTTTTAAAATTGTACCTGTAGATTTTGTTTCTTTGTTTGTGCCACGGTAATGCATGACTGAATGACAAATTCCAGGTATTTCGTTTCCTCGTCGAATTGCTTCTTCTAGAGAGCTAGAGTCACGGTAAAACACTCCTGTTGCTGCTCGTGCAGTAGCTCCATCCTCAGAAGTATTAACACACTCCCAGAAGAAGAGGAAGAAGCAGCGAACACACTTACAAATGCGGAACAAATTGCAATTACTGTTTTTAAATTATTTTTTTTCATAATTAATAGCTATCTATTTACATTAAAGTATTAAGATATAGAAACCAACATGTTTCTGTCAATACAAAAAAAGTGAAAAGTTTTGCAAAAATCACGTAAAATGATATATTAAAACTAAATTTAGCTTCAGCACGGATTAAGTAGCAGGCAAAAATTTTTCCTCAATAAAACCACCGTCTTTTAAATCCAATCTTTGGACTAAAAGACCAAGCCTTTGGAATCGTGCCAAAAGCCCATATTCACGGTGATAAAGATGTCCAGAACCTGCAATTACCAAGGCATTTGAATGGAGTTTAATAAAATTAAACAATCTAGGTTCCCATTCCTTATTTCTTGATCTGACAAAAATATCATCAATAAAAAGAGGGCCTGCTAAATAACTTTTAATTACTGAAAGTACACTTGATGCTTGTGTAGTGAGGTGTTCTAATAATTTACCATCTCGTTTTTTCTCGTCCCACACAGGCTTTTCCGCAGCAATCATATCATCAAAAGTTTTTTCTACTTTTTCTTGTTCCTCTAAAAAATGTGTCGTGTCTGGGGTCATTTTCATTTTTAATACTATTTCTGATTCTCCCGCTGCAAACTCAGATTGGAGAGCCATATAAAATCCAAGAATAGTAAGATTTTCAATGCCTTTAAAACCTTCTTTCTTAAGTTGTGTATCTATTTCTTTTAGGAAACTTTTAAGCTGATTTAAATTAAGGTCTTCCAGATATGGATTGACTGTTTCCGTGCATAATCCTTCCCTAAGTAATTCAGCTTTAGAAACGTCTTCTCTGCCAAAAACATTTTTATTTTCAAGCATCAGATGTTGATGATTAGGCAAAAAGCTTTGCAGAGTTGGATGTAAAACTTTGAAATGAACTATATGGCAAGAGCCAAAAATGTCAAAACTAACATGCTTACCAAATAACATACCGCTCACACGAAATGCATGTGAGTAAGTTTGGGATGGTAGCCTACCCTCAGAAGGGCGCAGGAGCTGCTCTTCTTCAGCAGATTTAAGTGCTAAAAAATTAAATATAATGACAAATAACAGAAATTTTTTCATTTAAATTCACAATAAACTAAAATGACTTTCAAAAAATTACAACAATAATTTATGAAATTCAATCATTTGAAAGAATCAAAATGAGTTTAGATGCCTGGGGTTATGGTTAAACTGACTTTATTGGACAAAATAAAATGCTAGGGGACAAATTTATGGGCCGTTTAGTGTTTTTTAATTTGCACCTTTATCTTAAATAGATTTTTGATAAGTCATTAACTAAGGAATCAAATGCATCTTCATACTTTTTCGTGCGAGATCACCTATAAAATTACCTTATATTAACTTTTTATTTACAATTTTTGTTTAATAATAATGTTATTGCTAATCTATTAAACAATACATGAGATATAAATGTTTGGCATTAAAAAAAATTTAACAATTTTGGTTCTTATAACATTCGCTTCATTAGAAAATAGCCATGCAATGGAAATAATGGAAGAGGTTTTTGGATCTGATCCGCACTCTTATGATATGCGAAATATTATGGGATCACTTAAGAAAGCAAATGCTATTTTTCCTGTTTATAATCAAGGCAAGCTCGGATCATGTTCAGCAAATGCTGGAGCAGGAGCTATGCAATTTTGCCAAATAAGAGACGCTATTAAAGTAGGAATGTCACCGGAAAAAGCTACAACTTTTGTGCCTTCACGTTTATTTATTTACTGGTTTGAAAGATATAATGACAGCGCGCGTAATACAAATAAAGATACCGGAGCATCAGTACAAGATTGCATTTTTACCCTGGCAACTAACGGTGTATGTGATGAAAAATTATGGGATTATAATCAGTCTTTTAGAAATCAACCATCAAATAAAGCAATAGCAGCAGCAAAGCGTAATGTATGTATGGATGTAACTCCAAATGTACAAGTCCCAGCCAGTGAAACAGCAATAGTTTCTAGTGTAGCATCAGCTCAAATTACTGCCATAGGAGATGATCTATTAAAAGCCATTAAGTTTGCTTTGAGTAATAATTATCCAGTTCTTTTTGCCATTGATATCTATTCGTCATTTAAATTACCAGAAACTGATCTAACAGGTTTTATTCCAATACCTCAGACAAAAGAAAAGTTTTTACACAATCATATTATGATGTTTGTGGGATATGACAATAACTTGACTCATACCTATGATAACTTAACGCATATACATACTAGAACACAGGCTAAAGAAAAAGTAACATACACACTAACGGGGTTCTTTACCGTGCGCAACTCTTGGGGAACACATTGCGGGGATAACGGATACTACTATTTACCTTATGAGATTATTATTAATAAATATAAAAATGATCTACGGTTCATTAATGATCCCAATTTAGCTGGGGATTTCTACGTGTTGAGCAAAATTGGTTCTAAGGTTTAGATCATCGAGAAAACTTGTACTAAGTATAAGCTAGCCTTATAGCATTAGGACAATTTTTGATAAGTCATTACTAAGGCATCAACTGCGCCATCATCATCTTTTTGATAGTAATTTTTTCTAACTGATATCTGCTTAAAACCAATTTTTTTATAAAGGTTGGTTGCTGCTGTATTACTACACTCAACCTCTAAAAAAAATTTCTGTCCCAATGGAGCCATGTCTATTGCCCAATTTATTAGCTTGGTTGCTAGACCTTGTTTTCTAGCATTCTTAGCAACACCAATGGTTAATAGGTCTGTTTGGTCATTAACAACATACATGACAATAAAAGATTGTCTTTTGATATGAAAAGTTTGGTATTTATTGTCTTCAAAATTTTCTAACCAAGTATCCTCTTTGCCAAAGCACTCAAAAAATAATTGCTTAAACCAAACAGCATCATCATTTAAAATTGGCTCGGGTTTTATATTCTGGAGTTCTAACATAATACGGATCAGGTTTGTTTAAATTCTTTAATTGTGGATTAGCTAGATAATACTTTACCAAATTTAGTGCCAAATTTTTAGGAGACTGACCTAAATCTCCACAAAGCTCTTTGCCTTGAAATTCCAGAATACGCAGTTCTGGTTCATTTTTGCAAGTAACTACATCATCAATTTTTACAAAATAATCACCTCTGAAGCTGTCTATGCACGGTATAGCGCCACCACTTGCATATTCTAAAATATCTATAGTGTTGGGGCAAAAAAGCTCAGCCCCATAACCAATTTTTAAGCCAATAGCTGTGGCTAATTGAATTCTAATGCTCGTAAATGATCCGGGCCCTGTAGTTGTGGCTATAATTTCAGGGGGGAAAGTCAAAAATTTATTTATTAATGATACTAAAATTCCAGCATGGGTTTGCCCCGGTTCAAGCATGTGAGTATGCTCAAAAAATTGTTCCTCATAATGCCACGCTAAGTGACAACAGCTGGGTGATAAATAAAAGCCAATAATAGCCATTAAGACGAACACATGGTATGGTATTGAGGCAAACTTTAGCACAAAGATTAATGAAGGCAGTAATTATTTTAGCAGCTGGTAACGGCACCCGTATGAAAAGCCATATACCAAAGGTGCTACACACAATATCTGGAAAGCCAATGCTGCAGTGGGCTATAGATGCCACCGATAGTATTAATTTTGAACAAATTATTATGGTAACTTCACCATCATTAGAATTTGATAATCATATAAATAAGGTTGATATTGTTGTACAACAATCTCCTAAAGGTACTGGGGATGCTCTACAGATAGCCTTTAGCAAAGTTAAAAATAATATAGATCAGGTCTTGCTAATTTGTGCTGACACCCCTCTTTTAAATCCGTTAGATCTTAAAAATTTGATTGATTCAAAAGCAGATTTAACAATAGCTGCAATGGAAATTGAAGATTTGAGTAAACCCTATGGCCGTATTGAGCTTAATGCCAAAGGAAACCCTGTATCTGTTATTGAAACCAAACATAACGAAAATGCTAAATCAAATAAAATTGCTAATGCAGGTGCCTATGTTTTTAGTACAAAATTATTACAAACACTTTTGCCAAAATTAGGACCAAACCAAGAATCAGGTGAAATTTACGCCACCGACTTAGTGGCTCTGGCTGTTTCCAATGATTACAGTACTGACCTAATTTACGTTAAAGAAGAAAATTTTTTCGGTGTTAATACAATTGTCGAATTAACCCAGGCGGAAAAAATTATGCAGGAGCGCATTAAAAAAAATCATATGTTAAATGGTGTGCGCTTCATTTTACCTGAAACAACTTATGTTAACTATGACGCTGAAATAGCTGCAGGCGCTTATATTGAGCCGAATGTTTATATTGGGAAAAATGTACGCATCGCGCCATATGCTAGTATTTTTGGATACTCTTATCTTAGTGATTGCTTAATTCGCACGGAAGCGACCGTTGGTCCATTCGCGCATTTACGTGGAGATGCTGAAATACAAGAAAAAGCATCGATTGGTAATTTTGTTGAAGTTAAGAATTCAGTTATTGGAAAGAAGTCAAAAATTAAACATTTAAGTTATATAGGTGATGCATCTGTTGGTGAAAAAACCAATATTGGCGCTGGTACAATTACTTGTAATTACAATGGCTTTGAAAAATTCAAAACTCAAATAGGTAATGGGGTTATGGTTGGAGCAAATACAACTCTACTAGCTCCTGTTTACGTTGGTGATGGCGCATATATTGCTGCTGGTAGCGTAATTACCGAAGATGTTGCCCAAGATAGTTTGGCCATTTCTAGAACTCAGCAGCATGAAAAAAACGGATGGGCTATGTCATTTCGCACCAGATATGCAAAAAAATTATCCTAGTGCAAATAAAGGTTGATCATTAAAATGCTTGAATATATTGCCCGTAGATTATTACTAGTTATTCCCACAGTGCTTGGCATTATGTTGCTGAATTTCATTATTATTCAGGCTGCACCAGGTGGTCCAATTCAGCAAATAATTAGCAAAATGCGTGGTGATGCTAGTGATGTAGACGCACGTCTAGGTGGCGGTGGTGATCAAACATTACGCGAACAAACTTTTGGTATGGAGAGTTCATACCGTGGCGCCCAAGGAGTTGACCCAGAATTTATTAAACAGCTGGAAAAACAATTTGGTTTTGACAAACCATACCACGAACGTTTTTTATTAATGATAAAAAATTATGCTCGTTTTGATTTTGGTAAAAGCTATTTTCGCGAAAAATCTGTTATTGAAGTAATTAAGTCGAAATTACCAGTTTCTATTTCGCTTGGTTTATGGACAACTTTATTTGTTTATCTAATCTCCATTCCGCTTGGAATTCGTAAAGCAGTAAGTGATGGCAGCCGTTTCGATATTGTCACCAGTGCCATAGTAGTTGTGGCATATGCAGTACCTAGCTTTTTGTTTGCATTGTTCTTAATTATATTTTTTGCGGGCGGTAGCTTTTTTCAAATATTTCCATTACGAGGGCTGTTTTCCGATGGTTGGGAACTCTTAGGTTTTTTTGATAAAATTACAGACTATTTATGGCATCTTTTCCTACCCCTGTTAGCTATGGTAATTTCCGGATTTGCCAAGCTTACATTGCTTACTAAAAATTCATTTTTAGAAGAAATTAATAAGCAATATGTTACCACAGCACGGGCAAAGGGATTGGAAGAAAATAAAATTCTTTATGGTCATATTTTTCGCAATGCAATGTTAATTGTTATCGCTGGGTTTCCAGCGGCATTTGTGCATATTTTGTTTACATCTAGCCTATTGATTGAAGTGCTTTTTTCGCTTGATGGCCTAGGATTATTAAGCTTTGAAGCGGCATTAAGCCGTGATTATCCTGTAATGTTTGGTTGCTTGTATATGTTTACTTTGTTGGGTATGTTTTTACACTTAGTAGGTGATATCATGTATATGATAGTAGATCGTAGGATTGATTTGAGTGCGAGTCGTGGGTTGCAAAGCTAAGCTAGTTATATTTGTATCATTGTGTATAAAACTTACTGCAATGGTTGGATCTGGAACTATTCAAGAACATCAAAAACTCGTTTATGAAGCACCTTACCATGAAGCTGCCGCGTTAATTACAGATAATGACATTGGCTTTACCCAATCAGGAGTTTTGGTCCGTAAAAATATTGTGCTAACTGCAGCCCATGGCATGCAATTGCTGCTTAATGCAAAGTACCCCATAAAAGATCTTGGCAATTATGTTTTAGTAACACCTAAGAAACTCTCTGTAACTTTTAGCATTACCCCTAACACGCACGTAACTTATAAGGTTGAGAAAGTTTTGCTGGACAGCCGTTATGTTCGTTTTGAAGTCGGAGATCAACATAAATACGACATTGCCTTGTTAAAGCTTTCAGAAGAAGTTGAAAGCATTACCCCAGTTCCCATTGCAAATGAAATTGCTTTAGAAACTGATGTACCAATGCTAGTACAAACCTGGGGCAACGCAGATGTACCACGTCAACAAATTAAGCGAGGATTTTATCTTTTTGAGTGGAGTTTGTTTTTTCCTAACAAAGACGAAGACCCATTAGCTAACCTGCGCACCGTTATGCTAGGTTCCATATTTTTTGAACCATCTAATGTTGTGCCAAAAAAACCAAATATTAATGACCCAGAAAGTACGCAACGACGCTATTTTGCCATAAAGAGTTGGCTAAAGCATAAACGACCATATGGCCTTGCCTTACCCGGTACAAGTGGTGCTCCTGTATATGTTGAAACTACTATTAATGGTAAAACTTCGTTAAGATTTTTTGGATTAGTTATGGGGTATGCATCAATTGGTGAAGAAAATTTGCTTATTTATAAAAAATTAGAAGACCTTTCCAAGAACCCAAATGATGCTTACAACGTACAAACTATCATTACCACCCCATTTCGCTTAAACATGCAACCAACTGCTAATACAACAGACAAAAAACATTTTGCGCTTGATAGGCGTTATTTAAGAATGATCGATGGACTTAGTAACGGAGAAATCAGTTAAATACACCTGCATTTTCATTGCGTTGTGGTATCTTTGGTATATAATCAGCTCGAGATTAAAATTTGGATAAATGATGGTTAAGTTCTCAACCTTTACCTTGATTGTAGCTGCCTTTTTCTTTGCATCATGTGAAAGGATCCAAGAAGACAATAGCCTACAAAAATTGTTTACACCAAAAACGAGCTCATTTTCTAAAGAAGCTGAGATTTATTTACGAGAGGTCTTGAATATTATCAAATCTAATTCTTTGAGGAGCAAGAACGTTGATTGGAAAAAGGTTGAGAGCGAAGCTTTTCAACTTGCAGCTCATGCTCAAAAAACATCTGATACCTATCCAGCCATTAATTTTATTTTGGCTCAGCTAAAAGATGGTCACAGTTATTTGGAAGAACCCTTAACCAAGGAAAAAACAGTTGAAAAAAAGAAGGAAGTTCAATTCTTATTTGATCGTACCAAAGGCGAGATGCTTCCTAATAAAATCGGATACATTTTACTTCCGACTTTTACTGGACAAGAGCTAGAAACTCTTAAATATGCAGCCCACGTCAATACTCTGATTAAAAGCTTAGCTCAACATAATCCTTGTGGCTGGATCATTGATTTAAGGCAAAACACAGGAGGAAACATGTGGCCAATGCTAGCAGGCATTGGGCCTCTTGTAGGTGAAGGTACATTAGGTTTCTTTGTTGATTCTGAGGGCAAAGGACTTAATTGGTCTTACAAAAATGGCGATTTCATTATTGGAGAAGCAATTAGTTTGAGTTTGCCTCATGGAGCATTACGCACAATGCCCGATTGTCCTCCTGTTGCTGTTTTAATTGGTCCGGATACAACGAGTTCAGGAGAAGCGGTCGCCATCTCTTTTAAAAATAGACCGCATACACGTTTTTTTGGACAAAAAACGGCAGGGCTTTCAACCGCGAATCAAGACTTTCCCTTAAAGGATGGTGCAGTGTTGGTTTTAACGGTAGCTGTTTTTGCGGATCGAAGCCAAAATATTTACGAAAACGGTGTCATTCCTGATGAAGTTACCTTTGATGAAAAAGGGCAGGAAGATAATTCTTTAAAACAAGCACTACAGTGGTTACTCAATCAAGCAGGATGTCACATCAATTAGAAGGCAATAAAATATATGACTAAAACCCGCTAGAATTTGATATTAAAGACTGTAAAAAGGCCCACCTAAATATGCAGCCATCTGCTAACATAACAGACAAAAAACATTTTGCGCTTGATAAGCGTTATTTAAGAATGATCGATAGACTTAGCAATGAAAGCATAAGCTAGTGGGTATAGTATCTGGCATTGTAGTTTTTTGCTGTGTTTGGTGGCTAGTATTCTTCATGATAATGTCACGAGGTTTTGAAACAGATACAGCCCCAATGGCGGGTACTCCCAAAAGCGCTCCAAAGAAATTTTGCTTTCGTGAAAGATTTTACCAGGTAAGCAAAATAACTTGTGTTATATATGTGATATTAGATTTATTGATTCGCTTTGATTGTTTGCAATGGATGTTGAGCTAAAACCAGGTTTGTATATTGTGCCAACACCAATTGGCAACCTTAAAGATATTACTTTAAGAGCAATTGATTATTTAAAAAGTTGTGACGTTATTTATTGTGAAGACACAAGAGTTACAGGACAGCTTTTACAAAACTACAGCATTAAAAAACCTTTATTTACATACCACGAACATAATGCACCAAAGGCGCGTGAACAAATTTTAGAAAAAATTACCAAAGGACAAAGCATATGTTTAGTAAGCGATGCAGGTATGCCGCTTATATCAGACCCTGGGTATAAACTAATTCGTGAACTACATGTTCGTGGATTATTTTTTACATCTTTGCCTGGACCATGTGCAGCAATATCTGCTTTGTGTTTATCAGGCATGCCAACAAATCAATTTTTCTTTGCTGGTTTTTATGAAAGTAAAATGGCAAAAAATATAAAAACAGTTCCAGCAACTTTAATTTTCTATGAATCAGCCAGAAGGATAATTAAAACTCTAGAATCCATGGCAGAGATTTTTAATAACCGCCTAGTGGTGGTGGTGCGAGAAATTTCTAAGATTTATGAGGAATCTATATTTGGCACCTTTAGTGAAGTTTGCGAATCGCTTACAGTGCGTGATGCAATTCGTGGTGAAATAGTTATTGTTTTAAGCCCACCAAAAGAAGAAGAAATAGCTGTTGATGCTATTTCTGCCCAAATAGCAGAGCTGTTAAAAACAAACTCACTAAAAGATGTTGCATCCATGATTAGTGAAATTCACGGAATCACTAAAAAGCAGGCTTATAATTTAGCTTTAGCGCAAAAAAATAAACAACCCTTGGCTTAAGGGCTGTTTAGACATTAAAAATTACGACTACCGCTTTGATTCTGCTTTGATTTTTTCTGTAATGGCAGAAAGTATAGTATCCGTTGGCAATGCTGGATCTATACCTTCTAAAAAGTGGCTCTGCGCTATCAACGGCATTCCCTTAAGAGCTCCATGAATTTTTAACCAATCGGTTCCTCCTTTTGCTTGGAGAGCTTTTAGAAAAGCTGAAACTTTAATTTTAGCTTCATCTTTTGTTTTAATGGTTGTTGCACATGCAAATACTTTAGTGAAATTTGGAGTTTGATAAGTTGCCTCCGCAAGTATTTGTGCTGCTGCAGTGTCTCTATCTCTGTACTTTATAGAGTTAAAGGCTTCGACTACGGATGCTGGAGACATCCCTTTGATTTCTTGGGCATTCAAGTCTTCATTTAACCCATCCACTACTAATTTAGCGGCATCCGTTAATGCTGTTAATCCTTGACCTTCTTCAAAAAATACGCAACTTTCACCATCTATCAAAAGAACATTTAGTCCTTGCATAGTTGACTCACTATGCTTAGCATAATACACAGTTTTGCGTTCAACTACTCTTGCTAACGCCGCAATATTTTTAAAATGACCTTTGCCATCAAATCTAAAGCATGAATGATCATCAAGTTGCTTTAGATAACACGATGCCCCAGTAACAAATTTTCCACCATCAGTAAAAAAATTACTCATATAAAGTGATTTAGAAATAAAATGAGTTATTTCCGTTCTTTCGTTAAACTCCCCAGTTTGGCTTCCACTTAGCATATTACAAACTTTATCAAACATTATGTCATCGCCCAAAACAGCTCTAACTCCTTGTAGTCTAGTAAAATCGCTTGCTAACGTACAATCGATAATGTGTCTATCTGCAGCTGGTAGTGTTAGTAATGAATCTAAAGCTCTAGAAAAAGATGATCCTGCTTTAATGAAAACGACAGCTTTATAGCTTGGCAAAGAAGGCATTGGGGCTAATTCAAAAAATGCTCTTGGCAGACTTAAGGACATTTCCTCTGGCTTGGTGTATCTGCACGTTTGATTGAGACGTAACATATAATTTCTCATTGCGCCTGTATATACATCCTGCTGTGCTTGTGTAAGCCCATATGTATTACGATGGACACTGGATGGTGCATCTATCGCTGAGCTTGAAGCAACTGTTGATGGTGGCGCAGCAGCTGATCCAAAAACTCCACTAGCACTAAAAAAATAAGGAGCTGACACCTGACTTTTAAGAAGTTAGGATGTAAGAATGTATGTAAAGCATTGCAAGCTGTCACGTTCAGAGCAGTTAAGACTGTTAGAATATTTTGTTGCAGGAACTCCTGCCAGAACAGCAGCTGATTTAGTTGGT
>JAPLON010000014.1:514-12524 GCA_026400695.1 Pseudomonadota bacterium | reverse complement strand
TGGTATAGCCGGGCGGTCAATGCCCTCAAATGTTTTTAGAATGATTTTTGACAACGCCATAAAGGCACCGGTATTACCAGCAGAGACAACCGCATCAGCTAGCCCGTTGTTTACCGCATCAATAGCCATTGCCATGCTAGTTTTACGCCCCATGCGAACAGCAGCTGCTGGTTTTGTATCCCCGGTAACTACTTCTTCTGAATGGTGAATGGTAACATGCTTAGCTAAAGATGGGGTCAAAAAAGGTCTAACGACGCTTTCCTGGCCAAACACTAAAAAATTAGCTTTTGTATCTGGATGAGTTTTTATAAACTCAGCAATACCATCAAAAACTACTTCAGGGGCACCATCGCCCCCCATGGCATCAATGGCGATGCTATATCCCATCGATACTATTCTTCAGTATTAGTTAAAGAGTTACGCATTTTCAATACTTGGCGCCCCTTATAATGGCCACATGATGGGCAAACATGATGAGAAAGCTTTGCCGCACCACAGTTAGGGCATTCCTGCACATTTACAGGAGTCAAAGCATCGTGTGAGCGTCGCATATTGCGTCTGGATTGGGATGTTTTTTTCTTAGGAACAGCCATTTTTTAAAGCTCCTTGTAGCTTGCAAATTTTTATACACTTATTGCCAATATATAGCGAATAATCATATTATTCGCAAGAGTTACTTAACAAATAAAAGTGCAAAGGATCAGAATATGGAAAATGTACTCCAGGGATTTATAGATTTACCTACATGGAATTTAACCGATTTATACACCGGATCTGCAGACCCTAAGATTAATCACGATCTTAATACCTTGAAAAAACAGGCTGATGAATTTGTAACAGTCTACACAAATATTTTTAAGAATGAATTTACAGGAGAGCAGTTATTAAGCGCCATTAAATTTTATGAGAACATTAACGAAGGTATCGGTAAATTAATGACATTTGCTGGTTTACAATATTACGGTGATTTGAATAACCCTGATTTTTCCAGCCTTTATCAGAATTTGCAGGAAAAAGTATCTATGCTGGCTGCAGAGCTTGTGTTTTTTAATATTGATTTGGCAAAATTAAGTGATGAATCAATAAATAATGCCTTAAAGTCTGCTCCTGAACTTTTGCACTACCGCCATTGGCTTTCAGTGTTACGCAAATACCAACCGCACCAGTTAAGTGAAGAACTTGAAAAATATGCTCTAGAAAAATCTTTAACCGGACGTAATGCTTGGGTAAGGCTATATGATGAAACCTTAGCTTCTTTGAGCTTGTCTTACGACGATGAGTCATTACCTTTGGAAGCGGTTGTTCACAAAATGGGTGATAAGAATGCTGATGTGCGCAAAAAAGCAGCTCTTACCTTGAATGAAGGCTTATCAACCCAAATGCCATTATTCACTACCATTACCAATGTCTTAGCTAAGGACAAGGAGATTGATGATAAATGGAGGCATTTTGCCACATCTGACAGTAGCCGTCATTTGGATAACCAAATCGAACCAGAAGTAGTGCAAGCATTAGCTACATGTGTGCGTGAAAATTATGCGTCATTATCTCATCGCTATTATGCAATAAAAGCTAAGATGTTAGGACTTGATCGTTTGGAGTATTGGGATAGGAATGCTCCATTGCCATTTGATGATGATGCTGATATTTCCTGGCCAGTAGCACGCAAAATTGTGCTTGATGCCTATGCTAGCTTTTCTCCAACTATTTCTGAAATTGCCAGCGAATTTTTTGACAAAAATTGGATTGATGCGCCAACCAGAGTTGGTAAGACCTCAGGTGCATTTTCACACCCAGCTGTGCCAAGTGTGCATCCATACATACTATTAAACTATCAGGGACGCCGGAGGGATGTGATGACCCTAGCCCACGAACTTGGTCATGGAGTTCACCAAATGTTGTCGCGTGGTCAAGGGTATTTGTTGGCAGATACACCTTTAACTTTGGCTGAAACTGCATCTGTGTTTGGGGAGATGCTTACTTTTCAACATTTGCTTGGCACGTGCGAAACCAAAGAGCAACGCAAATCTTTGTTAGCTGGTAAAATTGATGACATGCTTAATACTGTTGTGCGGCAAATTGCCTTTTATTATTTCGAACAACAAGTGCACCAAGCACGCCGCCATGGTGAGCTAACAGCAGATGATTTGGCTAGCATATGGAAGCGTACCCAAGAAGAAGCATTGGGTAATGCTGTGCATATTGATCCAGCTACCCATTCATTTTGGGCCTACATTAGCCATTTTATTCATAGTCCATTTTACGTCTATGCCTATGCATTCGGCGATTGTTTGGTTAATTCTTTGTATGCATTTTATCAAGAAAACAATGATGGCTTTGCCGATAAATACATTGAGCTACTTAAAGCAGGTGGTAGTAAGGGGTACAATGAGCTACTACAACCATTTGGCTTCGATTTAAAGCAACCAACATTTTGGCAAGGTGGATTGCAAATGATTGCAAGTTTGATCGATGAGTTAGAAGAGTTGTGTTAGTTTCATGCTGCTCGTTTATTTAAAGCGAGCAGCTTTAAATTTATCCTTTTTTAATTGGGGTAACCTTTAGGTCATTTTTTCCTAAATCTACCTGAATTTCATAATCAGCACCTACGTTGGTACGATGATCTCCAGGGCTTGTGTAACGCGCAAACATTAGGGCAACGAACCCTGTACTTTGAGTTGGAACAATTGGTAGAGGTATTGACGATCCTGGCACAATCTCTATAGCAAATACTTCCATATCAACTCCAGCATCTGCTTTTAATTTATCAGCTTTTTTAAAATAATCAGAAGCTGTCAATTTTCCAAGATCAGTAGCCAAAGCCTCTTTATAAGCAATCACTACATGGATTTTAACAGGAGATGAATTATTGGCATTATCATCTGCCCTGAAATTTATTTTTTCAAGCCACACTTTAGATTGTTGAATTCCTACAGCTGATTTTACAGCATCGCAGCTACACAGCAGCAATGAGCAAGCCAATGTGGTTAAAACTAAAGATTTTTTGATTTTTATAAACATATTTTGCCTTTGTTTTTTATTAACTTTTATCTAGTACAACTTAGTTATTAGATCATGTGTTTTGAAAAATCAAAAGGATTTTAGATGGCTATCAATAATTTTGAGTTTGTCCAATTGCCGGCCATTGCCGAAATATATGATTTTGCTTATGAAAGTTTACAGAGATTGCCGGAATCGTTTCGTGCTCACTTAAAAAATTTTGTGATTGATGTTAAAAATTTTGCAGAAAAAGAAGTGTTAGAGGAATTATGTATGAAAGATCGTTATGATCTTTTGGGATTGTATCGTGGGGTGCCGTTGCCGCTAAAAAAGAAAACAAAACATAAGCAGCTAGATGTTATATATCTATATCGTTGTCCGCTTATTCGTCATGCAGCTGAAAACCATGAAGATGTCAAATCACTAGTTCATCATGTATTAATTAATGAAATTGCCCATCATTTTGGTTGTACAGCGCATGAAATGTCGTGGATGCAACAGTATTCGAAATTTTCTAATAATGACTAACTTTTTTTTTAATAGGATCATGTATTGTTAGGGCTTCAATGCCAGGTAGAGATTTTCCCTCAAGCCATTCTAAAAACGCACCACCAGCAGTCGATGTATGAGAAAACTCTGGTTCAAATTCGTTTGTTTTCGACATTGAAATTGCTGCCAGTGTGTCACCACCTCCTATAACGCTTCTAATACATCCTGCTTTAGTGAGGTTTGAAATTTCTTGAATAATCTGTATTGTTCCATCTGCAAATGGTGGTACCTCATATACACCGACTGGGCCATTCAATAAAACTGTTCCACACTTTTTTAAAGTACTTTTTAGATGTTCTAGTGTTTTGGGGCCAATATCATATATTGCTTGATCAATTGTAATTTTATCAATATCTACTACTTGGGTTACTGCGTTTGGTGTAAGTTGTTTGGCCACTATTGCATCTACAGGCAAAATTAATTGGCATCGGCTGCTCTTTGCTTTTTGCAAAATTGTTTCAGCAACACCAATGCGATCATTTTCTACCAGCGAGCTGCCAACTTTTTGCCCCATTGCACATAGCATGGTGTTGGCAATTCCTCCACCCAAAAATAAATAATCAAGCTTGTTTAAAAGGTTCAGCAACAAATCAATTTTAGTAGAGACTTTACTACCTGCAACAATTCCTATTACAGGGCGATTTGGGTTTCCTAAGCATTCTTCCAAGGCTGTAATCTCTGCCTCAAAGCTTAAGCCTGCAAAAGATGGTAAATAATTGGTGATACCAACTACAGAACTGTGGGCGCGGTGACTACAGGAAAAGGCATCGTTTACAAAAATATCACCAAGACTGGCCAAGGTTTGGGAAAAATCAATATCGTTACTTTTTTCGCCACCATAAAAACGTATGTTTTCTGCCATAACAACTGATCCATTAGGGGTCGAATCAAGCACTTTCTTGAGTTCTGGACCAACTGGCTTGTTTGAGAAAATTACATCTTTTCCTAATAAAGATTGAAGAGCATCAGCAACCGGTAATAGGCTATCCTCTGCATCAAATTCCTCGGGTGCTTTTGATTTTGGTCTGCCTAGGTGTGAAAAAATTACAACATATCTTGGGTTTGTTGCTAATATTTTTCTTAAAGTTGGAATAACTCGCTCAATACGAGTAACGTCAGCAATCCTACCGTCGTGCATGGGGGTATTTAAATCTAGACGAAGGATCACTTGTCTATCCATGAAATTTACGTCGTCTATAACTGCAAGCATCATGAAAACTTAAAAAAGTATTTGAATAAAGTATTCAATAAAAATTGATTTTTTGCCAGAGTTTTTGTGTGGTTTTTTGAATTTAGCTAAGAACATATTTCTGATTTGTGTTAACGCTGTTGCATAAACCTTTTGACAAAAGTTTGTTTTCGTGGCATTTCAAGCTTTAGGATAAAAAATTTTAAGGGATATAATGGCTGAATTGTCTTGGGGTGTGAAGCGTACTTGTAATGGTTGTGGTGCGCGGTTTTATGATTTAAAGAAGTCTCCAGCTGCTTGTCCAAAGTGTGGTGTTACATTTGAGCTTTTGACAGCATCGCGTGGTAAGCGTGGTCGTTCTGCTGCAAAAGAAGCAGTATTACCCTTGGATGATTTAGATTTGGTATTAGGGGATGATTCTGTGGTTGTTGATGATCCAACACTATTAGAAGAAGATGATGATTCTGGATTTGGTGATCTTCCGGCTGATTTGGAAGGCGACGTTCACTAAGCTAGTTATTTAGACCAGTGGTTTATGATTACCACTGGCATAATGGTCTTTATTGTACACAACTGCAGCAGCATACTTTTTGTAGAGCACAACGCAATGCGTTTGTGAATGATTCAAACGCTTTACGATTTTCTCCTGCAGAGCTAGGTCTTGCAGCCATTTCGCTGCCAAGTCTTGCGCCAATCAAATGTAGAGCATTTGGTCTTTCTTTAGAAAAATCTGCGGGTACAAAGTTATTGGTAAATCTAAAATCAGGAGAGCAGGCATCTTTTGTTAGCAATCCTAAATCTTGCAATGTTAGTGCCGTTAATTCACTACAAAATAACGATTGGTGGTTTTCTGCCGTATTTGCACGAAAAGCAGCACCGACTAATTCTGTTATGAATTTTTCATATGGAACACCAAGATATTGGTTAATTATCTTCAATTGATTGTAATCTGGTAAATCACTTAAATATGAGAATGGTCTAAGAACAACCGCTGCTGCTTCTTTTTCAATTTCTTCAAATGTACTCCAAGGAATTAAATGTACATCATTTCCAGCTTGATCAAGGTTTGCCTCTAAACAAAGCCACTTTGATTTATTTGTTTTGCTAAGCTCTTTAGCTGTAAATTTTATATCACTAGGTTCGCAAAAAATCATGGCAATGTGTGACCATTTACTTACTGTTCCTAATTCTATTACGTCTGATACAGTGGCGGTTCCTTCGCATAGAGCTAAGTACCCCAAAGTTAAGTTTTGATCATTAGGGAATTCTTTAATTGAGGCTGCCTTAATAGTTGTGTTAGTTTTTGAATCCTTTGTTCCAGAGAGGATGTCTTCAAGAATTGTGGTTGAGGCAGTTAACCCTGCTGTAAAAAAGGATAAGGTTGTAAGTGTTAGTATTTTACTGAATAATTTAAGCATAAAATCTCCTAATGCAGCACAAATAGTATTGTCTATAGTATTACTTATGCTACAAATTGATTAATAAATACTTAACTTTGTCGTCTAGATTTTTGTAATCGCATTATTTATAGAAGTACTTATTAAAATATCGATTTGCCGACTGCGCTATACTCAAAAACCCATGAAATATTTTACGGCTTCTGCTTAGTTTAGACTCATGGACAAGTATATCTTCACCTAGTAGTGTTTCAACTAATTCTAGAGAGTCACTGCGTTCCACACAGAAATCAGCGCTAACATAATTATTCGGTTGTTGAGATTTTGATAAAAGACCTAAATCCTGTAAAACATGGGCTGTTAATTCACAACAAAAAAATGATTCTAAATCTTGTGCGTTATTCCAGCGAAATGCGGCATAAATAAGTTCTTTTGTACTTTTCTTGAAAGGTTTTCCAATATGCGGATTAATTACTTCGTGAAGTTTTTCATTTGTTGGCATAGGTTTTCCTTGGTACCAGAACGGCCTAAGTGCAACAGAAGAGGCGCATTTTTCATATTCAATAAATGTGGACCATGGAACTAAGTGCACGTCACAATTTCTACCTAAATCTCCCACATCTAGACAAAGCCAATTTGTTTTGTCTATGGACATTATATCTCTGGTACAATCTGGCAGCAAAATATCCTCAGGTGGGCACAAAATCATCGCTGTGTGCGACCATTTGCTTAGAGTGCTTAATTCTATAATATTTGAAATAGCTGCTGTTCCAGAGACTATCGCTACGTAACCAATAGTAAAGTTATTACTTGGAAGTTTTTTCAATGCAGTTTCCGCAAGCGCAAGGGCATTAGGATCATCTGAAGAACTAGAAAAAATGTCTTGGAGTGATAAAGCTTTTAGGTTAATTGTTGACGCTAATAACAAACAAAAAAGAAAGGCCCTTCCAAAAAACACTTTCATAAAAACACTACCCAAATATAAAAAAACAACATAATGTAATATTACACAAATATTTATTAATAAATCGTTAAAGTTGTTATTTTTAAATAAGCTTAACTATTTAAGAATTGAATCCAAGTTTTTGCGAGATAAATCTAGCTATTCCCGAAAAACCTTCTATAATTGTGTCAAAGAAGCTTTCTTTAGTGCATTGTACTGGGGTTTCATTGCCTAATTTAACGCCAATTAATTGCACTGAATTTGGGCGTTCCAATGAGAAATCTGCCGGCACATAATTGTCTGCAAGTTTTTCGTTTGATAATAAACCCAAATCTTGCAGAACAAGTGCAACTAATTCACTACAAAATAGAGATTTTAAATCTTCTCTATTATTAGCTCTGAATGCTGATAAAATCAGCTCAGATGTATCTTTCTCATATGATCTATTGAGGTATTTATTTACCACAGCCTTAAGAAATTCTGAATTAGCCATTTTGTTTGGTTCGTATTGAAAAGGACGTACTACTACTGATGAGTTATTTTCAAAAGACATGAAATTCTTCCAAGTAATAATATGTACGTCATCACCTGGGGTAATATTTGACTCAAAGCAATACCAGCTTCGTTGATTTGTTGCACTTGGGTTTTGTGTAATATCGTTTGGGTTGCATAATACCATTGCTACATGCGACCATCTGCTGACTGTGCCTAGCTCAATAATATTGTTTATTAACTTTTGGCCATCAACTAAAACTATGTAGCCAAGGGCAAGATTATCAGGAAGTTCCATGAAAATAAGAAAAAGCAAGTAACTACACTAATTTTAGCTGTATTTAATTTAAAATTAAAAGGGGGGCAATTTATACTTAGCTAAATAGCTTAGTTTGCACAAGTTCTAGTTTGTTTTTCGGCTTATCAGCCTGCAGATCTTTTAACTTGTAAAGCGTTTCAAGTGCTTGTTTGGGGGATAAGTCATCAGGCTTAATGCTGCGCAGTAATTTTACTATGTTACTTTCACTAATGGGTTCTGATGGTTGGTTTGCTGGTGTTACTACGGCGAAGACCTTGGGTTCATTTACGTGTTCTACAGTTAAAAGTTCTTTAGCCCGTGTAATTACCATTGGTGGTAATCCTGCCAATTCAGCCACGTGAATTCCGTATGATTTATCTGCTGCACCATCAATCACCTCATGTAGGAAAACTACGTTGTTGTCATGTTCAATAATTTTCATGGTTAAAAGTGCTACGGGGTAGCTTTTTTCTAAATCAGATAATTCGTGGTAATGAGTTGCAAATAAACAGCGTGCTTTAATGTTTGCAATAATATGTTCGCTTACAGCACGGGCAATTGCTAGACCATCTTGGGTGGAGGTTCCTCGGCCGATTTCGTCTAATATAATAAAGGAGCTCTTACTTGCTTGGTGCAAAATACTAGCTGTTTCAACCATTTCCACCATAAAGGTTGAACGCCCAGCTGCCAGATCATCCGCTGCTCCAATACGTGAAAATATTTGGTCAACTAGTCCTATTTCAGCTTTAGTTGCTGGTACGTAAATTCCACAGTGAGCCATCCAAATTATTAGGGCATTTTGGCGTAGGTAAGTACTTTTACCAGCCATATTTGGCCCTGTTAAAAGAGCAAAACTAGGATTGTTAAGCTGGCAGTTGTTTTTGGTAAATTTTTCTTGGCCCACATAATTTTCAATTATTGGGTGACGGCCACCCTCTATGTTTAACTGGGAGTCTTCACTTAGACGCGGTTTGGTATAACCTTTTAATTTTGCCAGTTCCGCCTGAGCGCTATAAAAATCAATCTCTGCTAACTGAGAAGCTATTATTTCAAGAGATTCACGTTGTTCTAAGATTTGGCTACACAGTTTATGGAAAAGCTCAATCTCATAAAGTGTGGCTGCAGTTGCTGCATTTTCTAGCTTTGTAGCTAATTCTTGCAGTTCTGTTGTCATGTAGCGTGCGCCATTGCTGATGGCTTGGCGGTGGAAAAAATGGCTAGGAACTTTTGATAGGTGACTTGCGCTTACTTCTATAAAGTAACCAATTAGGTTGTTGGTGCGAATTTTTAGGTTACTGATGCCGCTTTGCTGTTGGTATATCGGTTCAAGTTCTTTAATTTGATCTTTACCAAAGTCACGAGTATGACGCAGGTCATCTAATACTGGGTCAGCACCGGGTTTAATAATTCCACCATCAACATGGGTTGCTGGCATATGTTCTTCTAAGTTTTGAATCAGTTTATTAACTAAATCAGTCGGGCAATTTATATTCCAAAATGTTTGTGTGCCTAAGAGAATTTTAATATCTTGGGCTAGTTGCAGTCCTTGACATATGGCTTTTAAGTCGCGCGGTAGGGCGCGATTAAGACTTATTCTGGTTAAAGATCGTTCTAAATCAGGGCTGTGATCTAGGGCTGTACGCACAAATTTACGTAAATGCTCCTCTTTATAAAACCAATCAATAGGTTTAAAACGTTGTTCTAAAAGTTGTAAATTTTTAAGGGGATTGGTGATGTTGGTAAAAAGTAGGCGTCCCCCTCCACCAGTTTTGGTGTTATCAATTGTATGAAGCAATGAACCTTCAAAACTGCCTTTTAGAGTGCGGATTATTTCTAAGTTACGGCATGATTGCGCATCAACTTTAATAAACAGTTCTGATTCAATAAATCTAGGGGGGCGCAAAGATTGTTGATTTGTTTGTTGGGTAAGCTTTAAGTAGTCACATAAAACTCCAGATGCTTGAATAAGTTCTGGTTTGTTTAGCCCGAAAACTTCAGGAGTTAGCGCCTTAAAGGTTTCTAATAATTGCTTTTGTGCGTTGTTTAGGTTGTAGCGCACGTCAGCTAAAGGACGGATTATTTTTTTAAATTGGGTAAATACTTCAGAATCTAAAATTTGCCAAAGGCTATCTGGTATTAAAATCTCAGATGCATCTAGCTGATATAAAAAGCTTGATAAGTGATCGGCATCAATACTTTGTACAAAAAAAACTCCGGTAGAAATATCTGCCCAGGCAATACCAAGATTTTTTGTTTTTTTTGCAACCGGACTTACGACCACCAAGTAATTAGCTTTTTTGGGAGTTAAAAGGCTTTCCTCGGTAAGCGTTCCAGGTGTAATAATGCGCACAACACCGCGTTTTAAAGGGCCCTTAGCTCCGCGTGCTTTAGCTTGTTCTGGTGTTTCAATTTGCTCACAAACGGCTACTCTAAATCCTTTTTCAATTAACTTTAAAAGGTAGAGTTCGTGGGAATGTACTGGAACACCCGCCATGGGGATTGGTTCGCCATTGCTTTGTCCGCGCTTGGTTAATGAAATATCTAAAGCGGCGGAGGCCTGAACCGCATCATCATAAAAAAGTTCATAAAAATCACCCATGCGATAAAACAACAAGCAATCGCTATTAGCCTGTTTAATCTCAAGGTACTGCACCATCATAGGGGTGTGATTTTGCGATACGATGTCAGCTGAGCTCATAAGTTAATTGTGTGCAAATTCATAGTTACTTATAGCAAAAATTTTTGTGGAAGTCGTCAGAGTAAAAATCTAAAAAACTAAATGGTATAATCAGTAGATTATTACTTAAAATTACACACTTAAGTAATTATTAATTGCTAGCACTTATAATATTGTTATGTAATTAGTTTGATTGTGTAGCTCATGCAAAGTAGATACGTTGAAATTGTAGGTGGTGCATTTGCTCTGCTTGCTTCAGTAAGTAATATTTATGCTTCAGAGTTTTCTGACACCGTGGCTTCAGAAAAAGTGGCATGTCTTCTGCGTTTACAAAAGATTGCAAATTTAGGTATTAGCCAATCAGAACAAGAGAGAGTTAACAGAAAATTAGCGATTGCTGTTAGTAATGATGATAAAGCACGTGTTGATAAACTCCTTAATCTATCGGAAAAAAGGACAAGACCAGACCAGCAAAGTATTAATTTGGCCTTGTACGAGGCTGTTAGAACAAATAATCAAGCAATAATTGAGTTGATGATTAATCAACCAGAAGAAAGCTTAAGACCAGATCAACAAGGTATTAATTCAGCTTTATGTAAGGCAACGAGAAAAGATAGTGAAACATTGATTAAATGTTTACTTAATCGCTCAGATGGGCAACTACAACCCGATCAACAAGGTATTAATTGGGCGGTAAGTGTTGCGGCTTTGCATGGCTATACAAAACAGCTTAAATGGTTTTTTAATGGTTCAAACGAAGGACGGATTTGCCCTAATCAAGATGGCATAAATAGAGCTTATCGTGTAGCACTTTCTGGTAAACGCTTTCAAATAGCTGAGTGGTTGAAGTCTCATATTAAGACTGAAGTTGCTCCTCGCGCTGCTGATGTTGAAGTACCGTATGTGGTAGGGCGAAATGAAAAATCAACACTAAGACGTTTGAGAGATAATTTAGAAAAGGGTCTTCATGATCAATCCGAAATTAATAAAATATTATTTATTGCGGCTGGTTGTGGTTATCAAGGAGTTGTTAGAGAGCTCATTAATCTACCAGAAGACAAATTAAGGCCGAATCGACAGGGTATTAATGAGGCCTTATCTGAAGCTGCTAGCAATGACTATCGTCCAATGATTAAGATGTTAATTGATCGTTCAGAAACACAATTAAGGCCAGATCAACAAGGTATTAATGCAGCCTTAATTGAAGCAACTATGAATGGTAACCAATCACTAATTGAGTTTTTGGTTAACAGATTAGATGGGCAATTACAGCCTGATCAACAAGGTATGCAATCGGCAATGAGTGTGGCAGCTCTTTATGGTAGGAAAGATCAGCTTGAATGGTTTTTAAGTAGGCCTGCGGGTAAGCTTAGACCTAATCAGGATGATATTAATATGGCTTTGCCATTGGTAGCTGGAGAAGGTTTTCGCCTGATTGTTGAGTTTTTATTATGTCGAACAGAAG
>JAPLON010000014.1:0-460 GCA_026400695.1 Pseudomonadota bacterium | reverse complement strand
AGGCCAGAGGTTGCTGCATTAATTAAACCATTGGTACCTCTTAATGATAGGTAAGCAGGATTGCTTAGGGACAAGAGTAGGCGAATTACGGTGAAATGCTTAGTTGTTTCTATTGAAAGTTTGATTGTTCACAGATATAAAACTGCATATTAATTAATTGTTAGCTAATTATTATTAACATATAATTAGGAATTATTTAATTGTTAATTGTATGAACAATAAAAATTTAATAAAGGTATTGATTTTTAACTTTCTATTTATAACATTATTAAATGCTATAGATCTCTGTGATGATAAGCTTGAAGAAAGATCTGAGTTGATTTTGGCTACACATGTAGTCGGATCCGATGAAAAGGCTAACTTAGAATCTTTAAAAGAGAGTTTAAATAATGGCACATTAAACCAAAAAGGTATTAATCGGGCATTAATGCATGCGGCAAAACGTAGCCACATTACTATT
>JAPLON010000122.1:8588-13741 GCA_026400695.1 Pseudomonadota bacterium | reverse complement strand
AAATTACTAATTTTATTATCATTAGTTGCCGCTTTAAAATTAGATTGTGCCTGTACTTACGATCAAGATCCCGCTCAAGAACAAGGGACTCGAAACTCAGCTTTTTACAAAGTATTAGAACAATCAGAAGATGACTCATCTGCGCGTCAAAAAATGTCTAGAATGGACTGCGATTGTGATTGTAGAATTTGCAATGAAGACTATAAATCTAAAAGCGGAATCTTAAAAAATTTAGATTGCGATACAGTAAAGCTCATTTTATTAACCCTTTTTGTAGAATCTGAAAAATTTATGGGAGCTGTATTTTCTATAGCTTGGGGGGCTACTGAATCTGTTTTATGTGTCATAAATTTGTTCGTGAAATATGTGCTATGCAGCTCACGTTCATGAAGTAATGGTGAGGTTATAAATCTATTTTTCCCCAACTCGCCTTTTGGGTAGGCTATGTATAGCTTCACTAACGTCTATAACATTTTGGTTGGATTTTTTGTTTTCTTCTTTAATGCGTACATAAAGCTCTTGGCGATAAACTGATGCTGTGTCTGGGTACTCAAATCCAAGTCTAACAATTCTTCCATTAATTTCTAGTACGGTGCAAACAACATCGTCATTAATGATTATTGATTCGCCAATTTTTCTACTTAAACTCAGCATACGCACCCGCTCTTTCATTACCTCTGTAAATCTTAAACAAATTTTTCCATGATAACTATAGAAATAGAGAAAATTTTTTCTAATTTATTCAGTTTTGTAGCAGTAGTCAAAAAATTAACCTTAAAACATGAGAGAAATATACTTAAAAAATACCACTAACATGTTAAAGAACAATCATGAAGTCTTGACCTTTCTTTGCTTCCCTCGCATATTCTACTAGTAAAATATGTATTTAAGGACAAAATTTATGACCTCATTAAAAGGTTCAAAAACAGAACAGAATTTGAAAGAAGCTTTTGCGGGTGAATCTCAGGCAAATCGTAGGTACCTTTATTTCGCTCAAAAAGCTGATATAGAAGGTTATAATGACGTTGCAACGGTATTTCGCTCTACAGCCGAAGGTGAAACAGGTCATGCTCACGGACACCTAGAATTTTTAGAAGAAGTGGGGGACCCTGCTACTGGTTTGCCAATAGGTGGGACTACAGATAATTTGAAAGCGGCTATCGCTGGCGAGACTCATGAATATACGGATATGTATCCAGGTATGGCAAAGTCAGCTAGAGAAGAAGGTTTTGATGAAATTGCTGCGTGGTTTGAAACTTTGGCTAAGGCTGAAAAATCCCATGCTGGACGTTTCCAAAAAGCTTTAGATACTATGAGCTAATCTCGTGACAAAAATACAGCCCGTTCGAGGAACTAAAGATTTTATAGGCGATTTTGCCAGGTGTATTGAGTTTATTCAAAATACAGCATTTTCCAATGCCAAGTTGTTTGGTTTTGAGCGTATAGATACCCCTATTTTTGAATCTACTGGAGTTTTTAAACGGGCTGTAGGCGATACCAGCGATATAGTTGGTAAAGAGATGTATACATTTTTAGACCGTGGCGGTGAGGAAATCACCTTACGGCCTGAAGGTACTGCGCCGGTAGTGCGTGCTCTTATCTCTAACGGCTTAACGCAGCAATTGCCTTTAAAATATTGCTATTATGGACCTATGTTCAGGTATGAGCGCCCTCAAAGGGGACGTTACCGTCAGCTGCACCAATTTGGTGTAGAGTACTTTGGTGTAGATAATCCACTGGCAGATGTAGAAGTACTTGCCTTGGCTAAACAAATTATTGATAGCTTTGAGATAAGTACTACACTGCATTTGAACACAATTGGTGATATAGAAAGCCGTAATTCTTACCGTAACGCTTTAGTTGAATATTTTTCAAAATATCGCAACGATTTATCAAGTGATAGCCAACAACGGCTTGATAAAAACCCTATGCGTATTTTAGATTCTAAGGATTCTAACGACCAGCGCATAGCGACAGATGCACCAAAAATTTCAGATTATCTAACTACATTTGCCCAACAATTTTTTGAGAAAGTACGTAGTGGTCTTGAAGTTTTAGATATCGCTTACACACTTGATCCAACCTTGGTAAGGGGATTAGATTACTACACCCACACGGCGTTTGAATTTAAAACCACCGAACTTGGCGCTCAAGATGCAATAGGCGGCGGTGGGCGTTATGATGGTTTGGTACAACATATGGGCGGCCCTGCCATTCCTGCTGTTGGTTGGGGGATGGGTGTAGATCGTATTGCCTTGCTGTTGGAAAATCGTAATTTCAAAAAACCGGCACCTGTTGCAATTATAGTAATTGGTGATTTCTTTGAGCAGGCTCTTACCCTTGCCAAAACTTTGAGAGAACAAAAAATTATTTGTGAAATTATTTATAAAACTAATCCAGGCAAAGCTTTTAAAGAAGCTGACAAAATGAATGCAAGTTTGGTAGTAATTTTGGGTGATGATGAGATCGCAACAAACACAGTTAAAATAAAAAATCTTAGTTTACCAGTAGACCATCCAGACAAAGAGCGCAGCGTAAATATTGCTGATCTTATAGGCATATTAAATGCGAGATAAAGTAATAAAGGTAGTGTGTGAAGGCCAAGGTAATAATCAGGTAGCACAGCATCCTCGTATCTATTTGCAAGTTCAAGAAAATAGCGAAGTTACATGTCCGTATTGTGGTAAGGAATTTGTATATGAACCAAGTGAATGTTGATTTTTTCAGCGTTTTACCAAACCGAGTAGCTATTGAAGTTTCAGGATCTGATCGCTGTTCCTTTTTGCAGGGCCTTGTAACCAAAGATGTTAGCCTTATCGAAAAAGAATTAATAATTTATACCTTGATGTTGTCACCGCAAGGTAAATTTCAATACGATTTTTTTATTATCAATACTGGAGATTTGTGGCTAATTGATGTTGATGAAAGTCGTGCAGACAGTTTAATTCAGCGGTTACAACTTTTTAAGCTGCATGCCAATGTAAGTATTGTAAAAAATACTGATATGCGTGTAGCTGTGAGCTCTGAAATAATCAGTACAAGTTATTGTTTTGAAGATCCTCGCCTTAAAACTTTGGGTTACCGTTGCTATGGTAAGGCTTTTGAATGTAAGCAAACTTCTGTTGAAATTTACGAGGACCTAAGATTAAGCCAGGGTATTCCAGATGGGGCCAAAGACATGATCGTTGATAAGTCTATACCTTTAGAATGGGGTATGGATGAACTGCATGCCATATCTTGGGATAAGGGATGTTACATGGGGCAGGAATTAACCGCTCGCGCCCGTTATGTTGGTCAAATTCGTAAACATCTATTTATCATTGAATTGCAAAATGCCGATAACCTAGAAATAGGGACTAAGCTATACGCAGGTGAGCAAGAAATTGGTGAGCTACGTACACATAATAATAAACTTGGAATAGCCTTACTAAAACTGGAAGTACTTACACAGGAAAATTCGCTAACTATTGCAAATAATCCTGTAAAAGTGCAGCAACCAAGTTGGATGAAGTTAACTTAGTCATCAGTGAAATACTCAAGGTTTTTTAAAGACTAAAATGACAAAGTCAAAAATTTCTCTCGTTATTCTTTTTCAAAAATAGGATTTGAGGTTACTAAATCAATTCATATCAACATCTGAAAGATCGCCATCTATTAACCTTACTTGGCCGTGTATTCTAAATATTCTCTTATTTCTAAATTTAAAGTATGCGATAACTTCCGCTTTGATAGCTAAGCCTGCTAAATTTCTTCCTTTTGGGTAGTAAATAGCAAAAAGCTCATCTTCTTTTTCTATAATATTC
The DNA here is from genome assembly GCA_026400695.1 of Pseudomonadota bacterium. GTDB lineage: Bacteria > Pseudomonadota > Alphaproteobacteria > Paracaedibacterales > CAITNM01 > CAITNM01. The sequence continues at coordinate 9,938 of JAPLON010000122.1, read as the reverse complement.
TTATAATCAATGCTCTCAATGATCATATTTTGTTTTTGTGCAATCACATGATTAATGTACTCAGGACGATGCATGGTAATGCCATTAATACATTGCTCATAATCTGGATCAAAAAAATTTTCAATCACCGATACAACCTCAGAACCATTAGCGTAAACAGATTGCCAAATATTTTTGAGTCTTTCCGTATGGTTCATGCACTTGCTCTTATCCTAATTTTTGCAAGATCTCATCTGCTATTTCAACGTTTGTGTAAACGTTTTGAACATCGTCATTATCTTCTAGGACATCGATCATTTTAAATAACGTTTTTGCTTGGTCTTCATTAACTGTTGCAGTGTTTAATGGTCGCCACATAATCTTCGCCTCAATAGGGTCTCCCAGAGTTTCAATTAAGGCATCACGCACACTAGAAAAAGAATCCATTGGGCAGGTTACTTCTTGAATTCCTTCAATAGTTTCGACATTGTCTGCTCCAGCAACTACCGCTGCTTCAAACACCTTATCAAAATCAAACTTTGCTACTTCAAAATGCAAAACTCCTAAACGTTCAAAACAGAAACCAACGCTTCCAGTTTCCCCAAGGTTGCCACCATGTTTGCTAAAATTAGAGCGAACTTCTGATGCGGTACGGTTACGATTATCTGTTAAAGCTTCCACAATAACAGCTACACCATTAATGCCGTATCCTTCGTAGCGCACTTCATGATATTGCCCCATATCTTCGCTACCGCTGGCTTTTTTTATGGCCCTATCTACATTGTCTTTTGGCATATTTGCGGCTCTGGCTGAAGCTAATGCAGCACGTAAGCGAGGGTTAGATGATGCCTCTGGTCCACCAGATTTCACTGAAACTAAAATTTCTCTTGCGATTTTTGCAAACATTCTTGCACGCTTGGCGTCTTGAGCGCCCTTACGGTACATAATGTTTTTAAACTGCGAATGTCCTGCCATGGTTCCCTCTAATTTTTAAATTACTCAATAACTTCAGCTAAGCGAGTAGCTTGATCATGAGAGATTAATGGATTAATTAATTCATCCAATGACTCTCCTTCCATGATTTGCAAAATTTTATAAAGGGTCAAGTTAATCCTGTGATCACTGACTCGACCTTGTGGAAAATTATATGTACGAATTCGCTCAGACCTATCACCTGTGCCAACTTGCCCCTTACGACTAGCTGCGCGTTCATCTTCTTTGCGTTGACGTTCTGATTCATATAATTTAGCGCGTAAAATTTTTAGTGCTTTCGCTTTATTTTTATGTTGTGAACGTTCATCCTGTTGCGTTACTACTACGCCTGTTGGCATGTGAGTAATCCGCACGGCGCTATCTGTTGTGTTTACGTGT
>JAPLON010000122.1:4343-8524 GCA_026400695.1 Pseudomonadota bacterium | reverse complement strand
TACGTGTTGTCCTCCTGCTCCTGATGCCCTATAAACATCAATCTGCAGGTCTTTTTCATCAATATGAATATCAACATCTTCTACTTCAGGAAGCACAGCAACTGTTGCAGTCGAAGTATGAATGCGCCCGCTTGATTCGGTTTCAGGAACTCGTTGTACGCGGTGCACGCCAGATTCAAATTTTAGCCTTGCAAACACACCTTTACCAGAGATACTAGCACTCGCTTCTTTAATGGCGCCAAGGCCACTGTCATTGAATGCGATAATTTCAAATTTCCAACCCTGATTCGCTGCATAGCGTTGGTACATTCGAAATAAGTTTGCAGCAAATAATCCTGCTTCATCACCACCTGTACCTGCACGTATTTCTAAAATGGCGTTACGCTCATCATCCATATCTTTTGGTAAAAGCAATACCTTAATGCCAAGTTCTAATTCTGGAATTTCAATTAGGATTGCATCATAATCTTTCTGCACCATCTCTTTCATTTCTGCATCAAGACTAGAATCTTTTAGCATTTCTTCAAGATCAAGTTTTTCCTTCTGTCTTAAACGTATGTTGCTAATGGCTTCAGCTATTTCTGTTAGGTCACTATACTCTTTGGAAAGCTTGGCGAAATCTTTAAGGTCTGCCATATCATGAGATGCGAGAAGGTCGCGCATTTCAATGTGGCGCGTAACCAAACGATCTAATTTTGCATCAAATGACATAAAGCTCTCTAAAATATACGTAGGCGTAGTCTACAAAAAACTGAGTTGTTGGGCAATGCTTATGCTGTATAAGTTTTTATATGCAACAAAATTAGCAAGCCGTTGTTTGTGCTTGAGCAATTGTTACGCGTGCTTCTTTACTGGACTTACGAACTGGAATACCGGCATATACTCGTTTAATTGCCACTACGCCAACTAAACCACTAAATTTTTGTAACGCCCTCGAGGCGATCAATTCAAAAAACCAAGACCAAATGTTATAGAAAGATTTTTTAGAAGGCAGCGAATATAATCCACGCGCTACATCAATTGGTATAAAGTCGTATTTTTTTAAAATCTTAGAAAGCTGGGTAAGCGTATAGGGCTGACCGAACCCTAAAGGAGTTTTGTCACTTCGCACCCAAATACTGCGACGATTAGGCACGATTACTATTAACCTACCTTCAGGAAGCAAAGAACGATAGCATTCTTCAAAAAGCTTACCGGCATTTTGTGCGTACTCCAGGCCGTGCAAAACTATTATTTCATCAAACATATGGTCAGCAAATGGCCACTCATCTTCATAAGCTAGTAAGGTGCGATTGTTTTTTGAATCAGGCCAAGCAAGGACTCCAATGTGTGCTGGCATTAACAAAAATTCACTTTTATTTTGGTCTGCGTATGGCGCGCCAAATCCAACAAATAAGCATCTACTATTTTTATTAGAAACTCTAAGTTTTTTTAAAATTTCTTGGAAAATAGGAGTAATGTCGTTCGCAGTCGATGACTGATAAAATTCTTTTAAATCAACGACATCAATACTCATTAGCTCAGACTTTTTCTAAAGCGTGGAACTGAAACACTGGTTAATATACCCATGCTAAGCATTAGAGTGATCATAGCAGTTCCTCCGTATGACATAAATGGTAAAGGTATACCAACCACTGGCAAAAGCCCCATAACCATTGCCATATTAATAAACACGTATAAAAATAAGGTAGTAGTAATGCCAATTGCTACAAGTTTACCAAATTTGTGTTTAGCGTGATCAGCTACAGTAAAGCCCCAAAAAAATAATATGCAAAATAAACTAATTACAACCATACAACCAATAAAACCAAATTCTTCTGCAAACATTGTGAAAATAAAATCTGTTTGTTTTTCAGGTAAAAAGTTTAAATGACTTTGGGTACCTTTTAGCCACCCTTTACCTGTGAATCCTCCAGATCCTAAAGCAATTTTTGATTGAGAAATGTGGTATCCAGCATGTGTTGGATCACTTTCTGGATTTAAAAATATTAAAATACGCTTTTGCTGATACTCATATAAAAAATTCCATAATATAGGAATAGCAGATGCAACAATGGCAAAGCCTGTTGCGAAAAACCACCATGGCACACCACTTACAAAAAATATTGCTAATCCTGAACCTAAGAGTAGTATGGCTGTGCCAAGATCAGGCTGACGCATTACAAGCAGCATTGGCACAAACAGCAGTAACATGGGGATAACAAGATTTTTTAAACGTCGTGTTTCTTCAATTTCCATAAAACTAAAATAGCGTGCTAGGGCCAAGATTAAGGCGACTCTCATTAGTTCTGATGGTTGCAAATTAAAAATATATAAATCAAGCCAACGTTGAGCACCCATGCCAACAAATCCCATTAACTCAACTAGTACTAGCATCACTAAAATTACTACATAAATTAAATAAGCCTGGGTTGACCACCATCGGATATCGCTAGCAACAATTAATCCAAAAATACCTAATCCAAGCAGAAATCTTAAAAATTGTTTAACCACCCAGGGGTAAATGCTACCATTTGCCGCTGAAAATAGGGTGACAAGGCTAATAAAAACGATTGTCACAATTATGCAGATGACAGTGCGATTAACGTAGAAAATTCTTCTTAAATCAAACATCAAGGCTCCTAGCTGCCATTAGAATATCTCTGCCTAATGGTGATGCTACTCTACCACCACTCATGCCATGTTCAACAATTACGCATATGGCATGTTTAGGTTTTTCAAGTGGGGCAAATCCAACAAAAAGAGCATGGTCTTTTAAGTGGTATGGTAAATCTGCGTAGCTACCATCATGTCGCTGTTGCATAGTAATACGGCTAACTTGAGTGCTTCCTGTTTTGCCACCAAAGCTCCATTCATCTGGTGAGTTAGGCGGACGCGCACCATAAGCAGTACCACCAGGTTGATTAACACAACCAGCCATACCTTGGTGCATTAATGCCAACCAAGATTGCTCAAGACCTTCAATATATTTAACAGGTTCAGAAATTTCAGGTTCAACCAGGTGTGGCTTAATAATTTTCCCACCGTTTACCAGCATGGCCATCATACGTGCCAGCTGTAGTGGGGTTGATAAAATTACACCTTGTCCAATTGACATGTTAATGGCTTGACCTTTTTGTTTAAAAAAGCCTTTGCGAAATTTTGCCCATTCCGGCGTTGGAATAAGGCCTTTTTTTTCGCCAAGTAGATCAATCCCTGTTAATTCACCAAATCCCAAATTAATTGCCATTTCCGAAATTTTTAAAGCACCCAATTGCAGTGCTACATGGTAAAAATATACGTCGCAAGATTTTGCGATAGAATCTTCTAAATTAACAGTTCCATGACCGCCAATTTTCCAGGTCCAGCAATGGAATCGATGATTACCTAGGTCATAATGTCCTGGGCAGTGTACATGTTTTTTAGGATCAATAATTCCTTCCTTTAAAGCATCTAGAGCTACAACCATTTTAAATGTTGAGCCAGGAGAATATTGTCCGGCTATAGTTTTATTAGTTAGTGGTTTGTCTTCGTGTGTTAAAAGATTTTTCCATTCATCTTTTCGAATACCTTTTACAAAAAGGTTGCTGTCATAACCGGGGTGCGAAACCATAGCTTTGATTGCACCTGTTTCCACATCTATAACTATAGCAGCGGCGCTGCGATGTTGTTTTAAGGTTTCTGCGACCTTTTCCTGTAGTGCAAGATTAATTGTTAAGTGTAAATCTTTCCCAACTTTAGGCATTGTATGGTCAATTATGCGGACAATTCTGCGCCGAGCATTAACTTCTACACGCTGCATGCCCGGGTTACCATCAAGTAAGTTTTGGAATTTTTTTTCTAATCCATTTTTACCGATGCGTAATCCAGGGATAGGTTCTAGCTGATAATCTTCTAAATCTTTTTGAGATGCTTGGGCAACATAACCTACTAGGTGGCACAAAATTTCAGGATTAATATATTGGCGCACCTGAGCTTTTTCTATTAGTAATCCCGGCAAATCTGGAAATTGTAACTGTAGCGCAGCCATTTCATCCCAGGTTAATCTTTCTTTAACTACGGATGCTATTTTAGACTGTTGAAAAAGTTGTTTTTTTAATTCATCGGCTTGATGATCATCAAGATTTAAAAGTGATTGTAAAATAGATACCGCATTTTCAATATCCATATTCGAGTCTGGTGTTATTAGGCAGCGATAAACA
>JAPLON010000122.1:0-4327 GCA_026400695.1 Pseudomonadota bacterium | reverse complement strand
CTCTGCCTGTGCAATCAATAATTTGCCCTCTGGGTGGAGCGATTAAACGCAGCAAAATTCGATTTTTATCAGACAAGGTGCGGTAATGGTCCCTATTAAATATTTGAAGGTGAATTAAACGACCTAATAATCCAGTTAATAGTACGCCTTTTCCTAAACCTAGAATGAAACTTCTTCGCTTAAAGACATTGCCAAAAATCTCATCAATCATAATATTGCAAGACTTTAAAAACTAATGGATAAATAGAAAAAGTGATTAATAAACTAAAAATAAGTTTAATTGACAAAACAATTTGCTGATTAATAAAAAAATGCATAACGTATTCAAACTGATTTGCTAATAGTAGAACCCCTAAAAAGACTAACCATCTCATATATTGATGATTAACTTGAAGGTAACGTTTTTGGGTACTCAGGGCAATAAATGTTGCCAACGCTAAAAAGCTATTGAAACCAAATGGTAGATTATAAATGGCATCCCAGAAAAAACCAAAAACCAAAAACATTTGTAAATCACCGTATTTAGGCGTGTACAGCGCCCATCGGTAAATTGCAATCAAAGCTGTCTGTACCCGTATTCCATTTCCTTGAAATAGAATCAATGCGTCAAATAAATTGCAGACAGCAAAAAAAGCAAGGCGTCTTATAAACGCTGTGACCTTATAATTCAGATTGATCATAAAGGATTGTGACAACTTCAAGGGTGTGAAAAATTACAAATGGTTTAACTATAATTTCTTCGTTTTTTATGGATGATATAGTGCCAACTGGTAAGTCAGGTGGGAACACTCCACCAATACCCGAGGTTACCAGCACATCCCCTACTTCAGGTGGGCGTTTATAAAAATTAGTTATCATCTCTTTACTTTGTAAATGCTCTAAAGTCATTACCGAAGCACCACTTCCTACAGCAATACAGTTCTCACCAGTTTCAAGAATTTTAACAGGCACTCGTGATACCATATCGGTAATTAACATAATACGAAGTAGGCGATTTGAACTTTCTATAACTCTTCCCACCAGCCCCTTGTCGGATAGTGCCACATTATCTTTTTGTAAAATAATTTTATCAGGAGCACTAACGATGATTTGGGCATCGTAAAAACCTATAGGAGAACCACATACTCTGGTCGTGACTTTTTTGAAATCTTTTGGAAAAGAGAGATTTACCAAAGGAGTAAGTTGGTCAATAATTTTTTGGGTTGCGGTCAATTCAAGTTTAGCTTGCTGCAATTCTGCTTCGATTTTTTCTAAAGTACTAAGGCGTTTATTAAGATTTTTACGTGTTAAAAACCAATATTCTACATTGTAAAAGAAATTGCCTATTTTATTAAAAAAGTTATTAATGCTACCAATTGGCTGAATTACATAGGATGAAAAATGTTGCAGAGAATAGTGTGCATAAGGGCTATTAGGCAAATACCAATAGCTTGCACTTAAGTACAGGATAACTGCTGTAGAAAATAAAACTAAGATTCTACGCACTTAATTTTCCACAATTTAATATTTCACTGGTATGCGTTAACCAAAACTGTACGTAAAGCATCCATTTCTTCTAGAGCTCTGCCAGTTCCAAGTACCACACAGTTCAAAGGGTTCTCAGCAACAAACACTGGAACTCCAGTTGCTTTTGCTATTACTTTATCAAGATTTCTTAGTAATGCTCCTCCTCCGGTCATAACAATACCGCGATCAACAATATCTGCAGACAGTTCAGGGGCAGTACTTTCAAGGGCAGTTTTTACACCTTCTGCAATAGCTGAGACCACTTCCGTAAGCGCTTCAGATATTTGTTTCTGGTTAATTTGCATTTCTTTCGGAACACCACTAGTTAAGCTACGCCCCTTAATAGATAAAACAACTTTTTCACTGTCTTCCATTAATAAAGCAGAGCCGATTTCTTTTTTTATTCTTTCAGCAGTAGCTTCTCCAATTAGTAAGCTATGATTTCTACGAATGTAGTTAATAATAGATTCATCCATTTTATCACCGCCGACACGTACTGAGGTAGCATACACAATGCCACCAAGAGAAAGTACAGCAACTTCCGTAGTACCACCACCAATATCAACTACCATTGATCCTGTTGGTTCGGTTACAGGCATTCCAGCTCCAATTGCAGCAGCCATTGGTTCTTCAATTAAAAATACTCGCCTTCCACCAGCACTTTCAGCTGCATCTTGAATTGCACGTCTTTCAACTGGGGTTGACCCGGAAGGTACACAAATAATAATTTGAGGCGCTGCAAAACTACGGCGATTATGCACTTTTCTTATGAAATGCTTTATCATCTCTTGGGCAATCTCAAAGTCAGCAATTACTCCATCGCGCAAAGGGCGAATAGCTTGAATTCCCCCAGGCGTACGGCCAACCATCATTTTTGCTTCTTCACCCACAGCTAAAACTTGTTGTCTACCATTACGACTTGCAATAGCAACAACAGATGGCTCATTCAAGACAATGCCACGACCCTTTACATATACCAAAGTATTTGCTGTGCCTAAATCAATTGCCATATCAGCTGACAAATACCCAAGTAGACGAGATAACATAAAGTTTCACAAAAATTTAATAACTGTTAACGTAATCTACTTTGTTGCCAAAAAAGAATCAAGTTGTAGCTTACAAATTATAGATTATCTGTCTTTTGACAGCTCAAATGGATCTATTGTTTTCCAATGCTTTGGGTATGCTTTCATAGAATACACAGCTTTCATAGTATCACGCTGGATTCCCTCAGGATGCGATGCATAGTAGCCATCTTTATATCTTGGCAACGGTGCTACTACTATAGCATCAGGATTGCTGCACAAATATGCTGCCCACCAAGAAAAAGTTGAGTTTGCCGTGATAACATGTTTGCACTGAGTCATTAAGTAAAATTCTTCTAGATTTGTTGCTGGTTCACTATCACTAGAAACGACAACAACGTTTTCCAGATTAAAAAAGCAATCTTTTGCATATGCTGGATCATCCGAAAAGATGAAAAATTTTACGTCTCTTTGCTTAGAAAATAATTGCATTGCTTGTATGTAATACGAGAGTGGTAAAATTCTGTCAGGGAAATTTTTGAAATCGCCGCGACGAATATGCACGGCAACACTGTTAGATTTTTTTATCTCTGGCAAATGCTTTTTTATAAATGGGGTACTAGTTTTTCTTAAGGCAAACATTTTTTTTATGCTTTTTGCATGTTCTTTGAAAAAAATATCTGATTCAAAAAAGCTAGCGACCTGGATTCTGCCTTTTCCCTTCAAAACACTATAACCTGTTTCCTCATACTGAGTTTCACCCTTTTCTTTCGCAACTTTAAAACTAGTCCCTTCCCAAACAAAAATAACAGGGGCTTTGTTCAGATCTTCTTCAGAAACAAATTGAATACCATCTAGATGAAAGTCTTTATTATTTAACCTATATTTTCTATCGTTAGGATCTTTTAAATTAGCACTTTCCTTGTTAGACACCACTACCTTAAGATCGGCGTCTATAGTTTTTGCTATACTATAGGCGGCAGCCAACTGGAACATCTGGTTGCCAAGGCCAGAATCCAATTTCACAAAAACCACATCTCTTGAAAATAAAGAGTTAAGACAGAAAAATAATAACAAAAAATACCGCATTAACAGCTCCAAAGTTGAACCTCTATTTACCTACAAATTTAATATCAACTACAAACAAAAAACTTAGAAACGACCATTGCTAGGGTGATACCATAGAAAATAATTTTCTTAAGCAGGTGTGGTTTAGGATACATTAGTGACGCAAGAGTGTAGCCAATTAATCCAGGATAGATTACCGTTAAAATTGGCGTTAGAAATTCTGATATGCCGTTAAAATCTAACAAAGACAATGCAAACGATACCAAGCTGGTAACCCCTAATACCAATGGGAAAAATTCTGATTTCAGCTTGAAAGTATTGCGTAAAAAATCAGCATAAAGATTATTTAAAGCTGTGGCAGTTGCTAAACAAGAAAATCCCATAGTTAAAGCAATAACAATGGTTGAGTAGTTTCCTAACAAATATTTAGTAAGTGTTGGTAGCATTTCTGTTGAAGGTACATTGCTTATAACATCAACATATGAAGCGCCAAGGTAAACCAAACCACAGTAAGCCAGGGCAATAACAGACGCTCCAATTAAACTGGCCTTTGCAGATAACCAGAAAATAGTCTTGTTACTTACTCCTGGGCCACATTTTTGTTCAATGTGTTTAAAGATCAGAGATGCAAAGAAGAATCCTGCTATTAAATCCATAGTTTGGTACCCTTGCATTAACCCCAGTTCAAAAGCACTAGAATGTGTGTATAGGGAAATGGGTAAATTAGG
>JAPLON010000132.1 GCA_026400695.1 Pseudomonadota bacterium | reverse complement strand
TAAGCCGCCTCTGCATCAACCTTCGCTAACAATAATTTTTGCGCACGTTCTTGCGCACGTTCAAAACCTGACATACGTAAACGATCAATCGCTTCCCATGATGCTCCTGCTGGACCATTCACTTCTGCCTCAATCTTCGCTGCTGTCAAAGCCGCTGCACGTTCTTGCGCACCATCTACACCTGACATGCGTAAACGATCTATCGCTTCCCACGATAAATGTTGAGGATAAGCCGCCTACCTGACATACGTAAACGGTCGATCGATTCCATAGATGGTCCCGCTGGACCATTAACTTCTGCCTCAATCTTTGCTGCAGTTAAAACTAATGCACGTTCTTGCGCACGTTCAAAACCTGACATACGTAAACGATCAATCGCTTCCCATGGTATCATACTTATATTTCTAGCAACTCTAACCTCTGTATGAGAATCATCTGATGCATGTGTATTTCCGATATTCATTGCCGCAGAAACCAAAAGCGGCAAGTATAATTTTTTAATTTTAGACATACTTATTTTCCTTTTTAAAATTGTTAAGTTTTTAATTAATATTTATTGGCAATTTTACATTAAAAATTGCACCACAATAAATTCACACATGCTAAATTTTGGCGAAATAATCAAATACCTGACCTTACCATTGCTAAGCAAATGTGATTTCTATTAGCGATAGGTGTTAGAGCCTATTACCAGGCGTCTAAATCGATGTGTTGAAAGCTGATATAGATTAGGGATTGATTGTAGATTTTTAAGATATTGATCAATGCATATAGCGCAAATATTTGGGTAGCATATCTACCCAAGAGCATTTTTAGATTATTTTCTTTAAAATGTGCGCTCATATTGTCTCGTAAAATGTTACTAAAAGCATCAATCATAAAAACATATAGCGAAAGTTTTTGTGTTTCGCAACAAAAATTTTCACATCTCTCTGAACTCGGACAGAAGAAATTCTAAGGATCAAATTAGAAGCTGGTGTAGTTGAGCTAGGAAAAGTATACTCTATTCATTCCTCTCAAGAGTATTTCAGTTAATTCAGAAACAGCTGCGTCAGGTATAACTGAATCAATTAAATAGTAAGCAAAGTGCTGTTTTTCCTGGCCCCCTTGGGCAGTTCGGATTCTCTTCTAGCCATTCATTAATCTCGTCTGCATTAAATATGCAAACAAGAAAAATAGCCACACTTCTGGCTTTTACGCACCAATTCCTCATGCCATCCACAAGCATCATGGATAGTTTTATAATCAAATAACATCTTCACAACATCTCTAAATCTCTTTGTGCATCCATCTTGTCTATAGACCAGAGTTCGGGGCTAGCACTTCACAATAACCCCAGTTTCCCTATGGCTTGACCATAGGGTCTAGTCAAATTGATCTGTATTTTGCAAAATATCATTTGACTGTCATACATTGTTAGTCTATGTCCTTAAGAGCTTGCTTAGCTTCTTGTAATTCACTACTTTTAAGCTTTTCCTCACATCTTTGTGGCGCACCTACATCGGTAAATTTTCCTGATGAAGCATCATGATAAAGAGCCATAAGAGCATCAAAAAGTGTATGTACATGGGCTTGTTTGCTTACAGGAACTCGCCTTAAATAATCTGCTTTTTCCCTAGCATACAATTCATACCTAGCTTTGCCGCGAATTTCAGGACTTTCATGATCAATTCCTAATAAAATACCTTCATATTCAGGGTTCATTTTTCGTGCTGGATAGGCATAAAAAACAAATCCTTCACTTATATCAAAACTACGCATGCCAGCTTTAAAATTTGCCCGCAATACAGCAATGTTGTCAGGAGAACATTCCGCTATTAATGATGCAATTTCTAACCCTTTGATGGAACGTAACTGATCGATATATTGACATAGCAATTTTTTTGCAATCGTTCCAATTCCTTGAGATCGGCAAGCGGCTACTACATAAGTACAACATTCAAATGCTTGTTGCTCTGTATTCCAAAATATACGAGCATGCCCAACTGGTTCCTCATTTTTATACACTAAAAAAGCCGCTTTAGGACATAATACAACAGATAAAGGATCAGCATTAGCCACCTCATAAAATTGAAAAGAATAATGCTCCCCCGCCTTTGATTCTTCTGCCATCTTTTTATAAAAACTATTATGTTCAGCCTTATATACGGGAATTAACTTATACAGCTCTAGGATCGCGACAGCATCACCCTTAAAAATCTTTCTAATTTCTTCTGCCCTACCTTCTAACAACCCACGTATTTGATCATAAGTAATAACTTCTGTCGTAGAAGAAGCAGCGGCTGCACCAGCTGCTGCAGCAAGTGGCACATGTACTGTTAAGGTTTTAGGTTCTTCATCGCGCTGATCTCCAGATGCTGATAGCAAACTTACGACATTTATTATTAATGAAACTTTTAATAACTTTAATATTTTGTTCATAAAACTTCTCCTAATTGTAATGTCGTTTTGCTAATTCTGAAAAATTCATCATCAAGCAACACCATCACAATTTGGGGCTAAACAGTCAAGTACTATCTCGAAATTGTGCATCAATTTGCTCATCCAAAACACGTTAAAAATTGAGCTTGATTAAGCCTATATAGAATATCTTGAGTTTAGGAAAAGTATCTTCTATTCATCTCTTTCAAGAGCATTTCAGTTAATTCAGAAACAACTGCGCCAGGTATAACTGAATCTAAACAATAAGGACAGATTGCTGGTTCATCCATAGGTGATGGACATAAGCCCATCACCTACACGATTCATTATTCGTCACTAGGTTGAGATGTATCAAAATCAGGAGAAGTCGCTGGAGTAGCTGAGCCTCCTACATTTCCCACCGTAGATTCCCAGTGTATTTGCTTTTGAGAGTCTAGAGCAGGAATATCCTCAATTCTACGCTGGTCTGATGGTATATAAGGCACACTAGGATTACCTCC
>JAPLON010000054.1 GCA_026400695.1 Pseudomonadota bacterium | reverse complement strand
GGCCAAGAACAAACCATTATTCAAAGCCACTGGTAGATTTTGCAAAAAACGGCTAAGACATAAGGTAGTTTTTATTCAAAAGGTGGTACTTTATGCAATTAGCTTTTCAATACATTAGAAATTCTCGTGTTTTATTAACGGTTATTGGCTTTGGTTTATTATTTTTCTGTGGCCAGGTAAGCATACCGATTCAGCCCGTAGCTATTACATTGCAAACAGTTGCTATGCTTGTGATTGGCCTTACCTTTTCAAAAGCAGATGCACTCAGAAGTGTTACAAGTTACCTGATGTTAGGAGCACTAGGCGCTCCTGTTTTTGCTAACTTCAGTGGTGGTTTTGCAAAATTAATGGGGCCTGCAGGTGGCTTCTATTTTGGTTTTTTGGTAGCGGTTTGGGTAATGTGCACACTTAGAGAGCGTTTTTCCAGAGCAAATACCAAAGAAATGTTGTTAATTGCTTTTGCAGGTCAAACAACGCTGTACGTGTGTGGTGTGCTTTGGCTTTGTGCGTATGTAAGCCCTGATAAAGCAATTTCATTCGGACTTGTGCCATTTATTTTGCCAGGAATTGTGAAATCACTGTTGGTGGCAGCTGCGGTTCTATACCTGAAGAAATAAATATGTGATTTAAGGATTTATCAATGAAATTGATATATGTAATTATTATTTTTTTGAGTATTCCCGCAATTTTTCTTTGTTGTATGGCTTTTTCTTCAAGAAATTATGTTCCACAAGGCTCAAGAGTCTACAATGAAGCGTATGGCACAGAGACATCTCGTTGTATAGAAATCATTCGAAAAAAAGTTGTTGTGTAATAAAGTTGAAAGTTATGCCCAAACACTTTACTCATCAACAAGTACGCTGAGATTTTTTAAAACTAATGGAAGAGGGTTCTTTCAGGTTATTGTCTTATGCTTCTGCCAGGAATTGTGAAATCAGTTTTGGTGGCTGCTGCCATTCGATACCTGAAGAAATAGATTTAGCCTTAACGTAATTAATGGCAAAGGGTTAGCGCTTTTTGCCATTTTTTTTATGAAACACCCAAGTTACTATCTAGCAAGTACTATACCTAAGTTACGGGCCCTTTCAATGATCCATTCTTTTGCTGTAAGAGGATCCTCGAATGGAAGTATAGATTCTGTTGATCCATCAGCTTTATTCAAATATACCCCAATTTTTCCTTTATGATCGTAGCGTAGGGTGAAAATGGTTGCTACGTGGTGTCCTGCATCATCCCTTATAACAGTGTTATTGTTTGAATTTGTACGCCAAGCAAAGGTTGCAATTTGACTTCCTCTGCGCAGTTCTTCAAATGCATTATCATTGTTATAAATAGGTGAATACAAGCAACCACTGCTAAAGTAAGCAAAAGCAAATATCACGAATTTTTTGTAAAACTGTTTAAAAAATATTGACATAAGACCTCTTTAAAATATATATCGAGGTTGTATAATAAATTTAAAATTGCTGATCTTGCAAATATTTTTATTTTATTAAATATTTATCTATCACTACGCAGTAATTTACATTCTAAATGTCTATATGACTCTGGAGGATTTTATGAATGTTAAATCATTAAAACTTGGTATTTCAGTGCAAATGTTATTATTAAGAACTAGAAAATCAAGTATGCGTATGTTACATCTTATGTATAAATTTTTTCTTACAAGGTAAGATCTAATGATAAAAATATTCCTTATTTTTTTTCTTTTCTATGCATATTGCTAACAATCTAAGCGCAACTGATGTGCC
>JAPLON010000044.1 GCA_026400695.1 Pseudomonadota bacterium | reverse complement strand
TAGGAACTGTAGGTACTGTAGGTACTGTTGTAGGCACCGTAGGAACTATAGGAACTGTAGGAACTGTAGGAACTGTAGGTACTGTTGTAGGCACCGTAGGAACTATAGGAACTGTAGGTACTGTAGGTACTGTAGGTACTGTAGGTACTTTTAATTCTATATTACCCACATAACCTGCGACCCAGCCGTTAAGCATACTTTGCACATTTACAGGATTGAAGCCTGGCCCATAATCTTTCGGTGGAAACAGCATATCTCCTTCTACTACATGTTCGTCTTCATGATAACTAATAACCTCGAATGCACTTGTAAGCTGTGCGCTTTGAGTCATTAAAGCATTAAGGGCAGCTCTGGCATATGCAGCATTCATGCCTGATTTCAAATTACCAATCTTCATACCTGTATCTAATATCTTTGGCACAGACATAGTTAAGTCTGTTAGCTTTGTAAAGGCTCCGTTTGTAACTGCATCCAAAACACGTACAAATTTTAAAAAGCTCTGCAGGGCAATGTCTCCTGTAGCAATGCTTGGCTGTGTTGTCACTAAGTAATTATTGAGCACTTGGTAATTATAAAATATATTAGCCACACTATTGTTAGGTTTTAATACAGGTAGTACTGGGGAAAATGCAGTTATAGGATATATAGGCACTGGAGTAGCTTCAGGCGTAGGGACCCCAGGCATTGGAGCAATCCAAAAAACTGGGTTATATTGTGGCCGAATAATTGGAGTCCGTAGATACATTCCATTTACTGCATCATTATGCAAAGCCCACCATTTGAAAACATCTGCCTCGCTACCACTATCTGATGCATCTATTTCAAGTCTTGCTTTCATCCTTAAGGTATTAAGTAAACTCAACACAAAATATGGATCTGGGTTGGCATTTGGATCCACGCCATACTTAAGCGCACCAATCCTTAAAACAGGTAGAGTGCTCCAGATAATAGAGATATCTCCACCAACTATGTATTTGCGTAAATTGCTAATTGCATAATAAGAAAGTGCATCAATAGCATCTAATGCTGCGTCATGATTCCCTGCGTAATTTAAAAATATATTTTGTGCACTGTCATCAGGTACAGGGTTTGGCATCACAAACTCTGGTATTAGAATGGTTTCCCAATCACCTTTGCTATTCCAAGAATCGACAAACTTTGGTGTATCATGCCATTCCTCTTTAATTACCGCATATTTTTTTTGTGTATACTCAGTCATACCAATGCAACTTACCGCAATGCTACTTATGGAACCATATAACTGATCTGCTAAATAAGCAGAAGAACCTAAAGACACATCGTTTGTGTATAAAATGTATTGTGCATACAAGTGAGCATTACTCATTAAAGCGGTTAGGATAGCTTTTTTATCTAGACTGCTTAAGCTAGAATCAGAGCTTTTTTTAACCCACACACAACCTTCAGACTCGTATTCCAACCAGGTTCTCATCTGACAACTTCTTACAATCTGTCTAATAAACTCGTAAGTCGAGGTCCCTCTAATGACAGGTTTGATATCAGGCACAGCAATCAACTTAGAAAGTTCTGTTATAATAAATTCTTCAGTTGCATCTTTTACCCTAAATATGCTCCACGCTGAATTGAACACCCCATGATTTTGCATGGTCCAACTCTCTGTTAACCTAACAGCATCCCTATAATTTTGGGCTGTAAACAAACTAGATGGATGAACATGACAAATTGGTAATTCACCTGTATAAGGACTTAACTCAAGGCTCCAAGAATCTTTCTTATACCACCAATTACGCATTATATCGCTGATGCTTTTGTAGTCAGAAGTAGCTATAGGATTAAGTCCTGATGCGATTAGGCTCATAAGATATTTCGCACTTTGCGCATTTTCACAAACATCGCTTGTTGCTCTAGTGATGACCAGTTTGCTATTTTCTTTTGAAGCTCCCCAAATCAGCTGTACCTTTGAGCCATTTATAGACATGGAACTATCTGATGCATTTATAGCTATAGAACCACCTGTGAGTTCATTTATTTTTGCTATAACTACAGATGTATTACCAGTATTTGCACTTGAAAAGTTTGTATTAAACAAATCTCTTAGAGTTGTATTTAGTACAGGATTAAACAATTCACATGGATTACCTGCCATAGGAACTGTTGAAGATGTAAGAGGCTTTTTACAAAGAAGAGCATCCACTAAATCATTTACACACGATGCAGCAAACGTGTTGGTACAAAAAGCTGTACTTAGAGAAGCCAAAAGCACTAAATTTTTCATAAATACATTCCAAGCAAACATTGTTTTAATGACTATCAACAACAAGTTTATGAAATGTTTATTAAGAAATAGTTAAGGGTTTTGCTTTAATGTTTCCAGGCCTTGGACACCACGAAAACGCTTTCGTTTAAAAACCACAATATGATAAGATCCAACTCAAACTAAAAGGGATAATCTAAGTTTTGCATCACCCAATTCATTCGCGCCATGAGCGAATATATACTTGTTTAACTGCAGTTTTCGTAGTGCTAATCATCCTTGGCAACTTTATATACCAAAAATTTGCCTACATACCCTTTGGTTTTTATACATTTGAACTTTCTTGTGGGGTAATTACTTACCCGGTCACATTTTTAATTACCGACCTTATTGCCGAATTTTACGGAAAAAAGAGAGCCAGGTTTACCGTGAAATTAGGTATTGCTGTAAGCATATTGGTGGTTGGGATTATGTATTTAGCAACCTCATTAGAGCCAACGCCCTGGTGTTTAAAGATAAACGAAGAATTCAACCATGTGTTTGGTTTTTTCGGTAAAGCTTTTGGATGTTCACTTATTGCCACCTATTGTTCCCAGTGGCTGGATGTATTCATCTATTTAGGATTAAAGAAACTTACAAAAGGTAAAACACTTGCTTTTTGCAACTTCTTCAGCACAAGCATTTCTCTATTTGTAGATACGTTCATAGTACTTAGCCTTATGACCTTACTTAAGGTAATTCCTACTGATCAATATACAACCCTACTATTTCAAAGTTATGGATTTAAAATATTATTCTCAACTCTAGCGGTGCCGGTATTTTATGTTCTGGTTAAGGTTTTGAGGATGTACCTAAATGCCGAGCCTTCATCAGATTTAGTTGTTTAATAAACGATTAACTAGCATAGGCAGTAATGGTATTAACTGCACGCACCATATTTTTTTAAAGCAGCTCGTAACCTTGCAAGACGTTGCCTTTTTTCCCATGGAACAAAAGGTTCAAGAGCAGCTATAGCATTAAGTTGCGATTTTTCAATAGCCACACGATAAGCCCCTGTAATAGCTATTTGATCAGGTCGCATCTCTGCATCTGTTTGATTTAAAAGCCATTTAATCTGTTCAGCCCTATCAAGACATACCATTACGTATAACGCAGCACGAATACCTTGCTGATTAGGGCGTAACTTACCATAGGGCTGACCAAAAAACACATCCAAAGCCAATTGATTTGGCTCTCCAGCTGCTATCATTGCAGCCCGATTAACAGATGCTATATCAAACCGGCCACTATCCAAGTTCGTTTGCAAACGCTGTCTTTCTGCTAAATCTTTATCAATAGATGACCCCGCCGCACAAAGATGCGTACTTAACATAAAAGATAATGTAGAAGCTATAATTAAATATTTATACTGCATGCATAACACTAAATTTAATTAATTATTCTAATAATATCAATATAATTGATTAATCACAAGTAAAAAATAATCTATTCGTTACCTATTCTTCACATCCTCTTCCCAAACGTGTAACATATTAAGCACACCCCCCCCACAACGACTCATCTATAAGTCCCATCATATTTACTATTATTAGCAATCATGGCATTTTACCATCATGTATTAATTTATTTTTTTAAGGGATAATATTTATGAACAATAAACTTTTGGCTGCTTTAGCCATGACTACAGCGCTTGTAACTGGTCTACAGGCACAGTGCCAAATTAACTCTGGAGCCTATGTTGGACTTAGCGCTG
>JAPLON010000028.1 GCA_026400695.1 Pseudomonadota bacterium | reverse complement strand
GAAGGGAGATTACTATTTGGAAATTGGTTAAAAACATGGAATTTAAGCGATGTTAAAGATGAAACCAAACCAGACCTAGCCCAACAGTTAATTAGCAAAGGTATAACAGCTAAATCAAGCCATGAAGATGCTGCTAAAGCCTTTAGGGAAATTGCTAATGAGGAATTACAAAAGCAAGGTTTAAGTGGTAGTGCAAACTCAAAAGAAGAGATAGAAATTTATGCAGAATCAATGGTTGAAGTAAATTACCAAATAATGCTTCAACCATTTGTAGAGGCTGAGTTGGCTAAAACAAGAACTTAAATTCCTGTAAGCCAAGACAGATTTATACCACCCACAGGATTTTCCTGCTGGGGTTGTTTTTACACCGCATATTAGCATCTTATATTTAACCAATTCTTAATATTGTTTGAATACAATGATATGTAGCACCTTAGTTTTGTAATCTTTATGCAAATCAAGCGTTTTATTAAAACATTAATCGTAAGTATAGTATTAGCAGTGCCAATTTTGGCTATGGACCCAGGGCAATCTGGGGCATCTTTAGCAGCTGAAATTTTAGCAGCCGCCCCTATGGAAAAACCCAAACCTGCCATTTATACACCATCTAAAGAAGAGCTAGATGAAATAGAAACTTTACAAAAAGATTCTACTATTATTTGGCAATTAGCCAGTAAAGACACGGATAATAAAAAACCTAAAAAAGGTGCCAAAATAAGAGTTCTTCAAAATATCATACAAAAATTAGAAATTGCTGCTGCAAATGATAAGCAAGCTACGGTTGAATTTTTGTTTAACCAAACTGAAGAAAAACAAGCACTTATGCAAGGCATTATTAACTTAACCATCAAAAGTGCTGCGATTAATGGTCAACTGGATATGGTGGAGTTTTTACTTAATAGAGAACTAAAACCCACTCAAAAAGGCATTAATAGGACATTACAATTTGCAGCTAAGAATAATCACCATGACATGGTTGAATTTTTACTTAACCGTCCAGTTGGACAACTTAGGCCAAACGAAGATGCTATTATTAGTGCTTATCGTGAAGCTCTTGCAAACAATCACGTTAGAATAACCAACTTCCTTCACCCGCTTTTACCTACGGAAGAAATCCTTCATATACATTTGGACGATCTATTCCAAAATTTTGGGTATTATCCTGTAAGACGCAGTCTTGCTGTTGAAATTCATGATTATGCTAACACTATAGTTGACTCATCATCTACCGCAACAACAGGATCAGGTTTTGTACCAGTAAACTCTACCCTATATGATGCAGCCTTAGAAAATATAACAGTGCGTATGCACGACCAACCACTAATAGATTTAGAAGAGGCACAGGGCATTATCAACAAAGGAATTGAACAGCACATGACACCTGACCAACAAGAGCAAGCAACAGAAGCAGTAGCTAAAATGGTGGATGCAAGGGACCAACAGGTATTACAATTGGTGATTAGCTTTATTCATAAATTTTATCCTGATAATTTACAGTTATGGGTTAAAGGATTTATAGAAGAATCTATTGTTGCCTACATTAACAGCATTAATAAAATAAGCTGCAGCAAGGGCGTTAAAGAGCGTTCCATTACTGGCTTAAGGGGAATTGACGTGCAACTTGATAGTATATTTGCACCAGCTGAAGGAAAGTTACTATTTGTAAATTGGCTAAAAATATGGAATTTAAGCGAGATTAAAGACGAAATTAAACCTGAATTAGCCAAACAGTTAATTAGCAAAGGTATAAACGGTGAATCTAGCGCGGAAGATGTGGTTAAAGCTTTTGGGCAAATTGCTAATGAAGAATTACAAAAGCAAGGCTTAGATAATAATGCAAACTCAAAAGCAGAGATAGATACCTACGCCGAATTCATGGTTGAAGCAAATTACGACGAAATGCTTAAACCATTTGTAGAAGCAGAATTGGCAAAGACTGGAGCTTAGAGAATCAACGCTCAACCCCAAGCTCTTTCAATTCATGCCATGAAAAAGCTGATTTAGGGTAAATTTTTCGCCAGGGAAATCAGCAATTTACAGATGTGATATAATTTGCAAGAATTATTACAGTATATTTTTGGATTTACTTTTATGTTAAAGACTGTTTATTTTTTGTTAAGTATATGCGTAGTTAGCAAGCTTTTTGCTACTCACCCAGCCTATGATTTTAGTGATGGCCCGCAAGGAAAAGCCGCACGCACAATATCCCAGCAAGCACAAAGTTCCGACTTTCTTGGAGATAGCCTTGGCTCAACAAAGCCAACCACAAAAGATACTATTGGATCTTCACAAACAATAAGATATCCAAAAGATAAAGATGCAATTACAAATGCCGATGATCTTGGCGTAGCTCCACCCTTAAAGATAGCTACTAACCCAAAACCGCAAGGGGCCCCTTCTGGTGGATTAGAAAAACCAGCTGATCTTAAAGTAGTGCCTCATCGTAGTATTTCACCGGAAGTAATTTACCATAAACCTAGCAATGCTCAACCTAATTATACGTTTTATTATGAATCAGTTCCACCTTCGTATCTTCCCCCCCAAAGCCCGTATGCACCTACTTATTATGAACTCACCCCACTTCATATCCTACAAAGCCCTCAGGTAATTCATTATTATCATGAAGTAGTTGTTACAACCTTTTTCATTCAATGGTACGTGTTACCTATTGTACATTACATAGCACACAATCCTTACCCACCTAGGTTTTGTCACTACGAAACTGTACAACCCCCCATCTACAGATGGCCTGTTTATTAATGATGATAGAAAGCACAAACGTGTAATGCAGCTTCCTGGATACAAACATGTAACTTTAAAGAAGGGATGTTTTGGCATCCCTCTTTTATTTGCCCCTATTCACTCCTAGATCTTTCAATTCGTGCCATGGAAAAGCTGGTCCAGGGTCAATTTTTCGCCCAGGGGCAATATCTTCATGGCCAATAATACGGTTAGGATCGATTGAAAATTTATCTATCAAATAACGTAGCAATTGCTTTAAAGCTACAATCTGCGGTTTGGCAAACTCAGGCCATTTCCCGGTTAGAGCATATCCTGCGTGATAACCCCCATTTTGTAATTCAATACCTATTGAAAAATGGTTCACATTATCACGCCCTAGCCAATTACTAGGACCAGCATGCCAGGCGCGTTTTTCATCATCCACCAATCTGTAGATTGTACCATCTTCATCAATCACATAGTGGCTGCTAACTTCGCGTTTTGGATCAGTTAATATGTCTAAGGTTTCTTCTATAGTTGCAACATCAGTATAATGCAGCACTATGCAGTCGACCTCGTATCCACTTGGACGATCATTAAAATTAACCGAAGGATAGTCAATAATTTTCATATTAAAATTCCCCATTGTTTTTTTTTCAAATTACGGCAGAATGGCATCTGTCATCTAATCTAGGAATAATTCATGGGGATCGTCAAATTTTTATGGTCATTAATTATTAACCTTGACCTTATCGTCATTGCCATTTTGGCATTTGGCACATTAAAAATATGCTTTGGGAAAAGCTGCTCAAAACAAAAACCAGTTATGGCCACATGCGCAATTTTGTTTATTTTTATGCTAGGTGACTGGGCATTTAGCGGACGTGATATTTTAAGGCGCCTAGAAGCCCATTACCCTGTCATTGAAATGCCAGAAAACATTCACGGCGTTGTGATTACTGGTGGTTCTTTGTGCTTATTTGAAACAGATGTTAAAGGTACAGCAGTCTACCATAAAACTGCAGGACGTTTGATTGAAGCCTTAATAGTTGTTCATGCAAAGCCACACACTTCAATTATTTTTGCTGGTTCACAAATGGAGAGCGAGGAATTTTTAAAGCTGGCTAATGACTTA
The DNA here is from genome assembly GCA_026400695.1 of Pseudomonadota bacterium. GTDB lineage: Bacteria > Pseudomonadota > Alphaproteobacteria > Paracaedibacterales > CAITNM01 > CAITNM01. The sequence continues at coordinate 1,333 of JAPLON010000028.1, read as the reverse complement.
GGCATTAAAAAAGATCGCATAAAAGTTGTTAATGATGAAAAAATCCATTCATTGGAGGATGCAGCTTTTGAGGCAGTAAAGCTGGCTGGAGATGAAAAATCTAAAAAATGGTTATTGATTACCTCAGCATTTTCCATGCCTCGCACTATGAATATCTTTAAAACAAATGGATGGGATCTTACTGCGTTTCCAGTTGATTTTCACACCATTGGACACAGCTTTGACAAAAAACACCCAAACTTTTCCACACGTCTTGCTGCAAGCTTTCAAGACCGCCTAGGACTAGTAGCCTGGAATATTGCTTGGCGCGAAATTGCAGGACTTAGCAACCTATATTTAAGCGGTAAAACCAAAACTTTCTTGCCAATAGTAAATGCAACAAAAGCATAAAGGTTTATTGTGGATATTAATTTGGTGCTTAACCTTTACTTGTGGGGTTAGCACCTCAAAATTCTTATGCAGCTCAACCAGTAATTTTGGATTATTTTGCGTACGCTACCTTTGTGGCATGTTTCTTTTTATGCCATTTTTTATAAAAGAGATTCCAAAAAGCACTAAACCACAATCGCCCCTTTGGCAACACTTAACAAGGGCAGCTTGTATTGGTGCAGCAAGTCTATTAACCTACCAAACTTACCGCAACCTACCCTTAGCTGTAGCCACCAGCATTGGCTTTACTGGCCCATTACTGGCTGCTTCATTTGGTATTTTATTACTTAAAGAAAAGCCCACTAGAGCAAAAATTATGGCCCTAACATTAGGCTATATGGGGGTATTGTTTATTGTGCAACCAACTTATACCACTTTGAGTATTTATGTTTTCACAGGACTTGGTGCCTGCATATTAGCTGGAATTGCCAATACTCTAGCCCGCAAACTTAGCCAAAAAGATTCAGCTATGACTATTATGTCAACATCAACCATTACCTTAGGAGCCATAGCACTTTGTGGTTTTTTCATTTTAAATGAATCAATTAATCAGCATGACTTAATATTACTATTGCTGATTGGCATGTTTGGGTCATTCTCGCAATTTGCTTATATAAAAGCTGTAAGCCATGCGGAAGTTAGCTTTGTCTCACCTTTTGAATATACCCGCTTGTTAATTGCTGTACCAATTGGCTATTTCTTGTTTGCTGAAGTTATTAATTATGGGCAAATCTTTGGTATGGCATTAATTGTTCTTGGTAGTTTATATCTTTCACGCAAAGAGTAAAAAGGTTTAGAAGAACTCGCTTTGGTTGTAAGAAGATAAAAATTTACCAGTAAAGATGACCCAGCATAAAAATTACAAATGATTAGTTTTCTATTGTGATTTTTTTTTGTAATATAG
>JAPLON010000013.1 GCA_026400695.1 Pseudomonadota bacterium | reverse complement strand
TGCAGCACCTAAAAACATCTCTGATAAACGAAATATATTTGTGCCCCTTCGCGAATCAATTAGAAGCTCACTTTTACTAATAGAGCTCAACGCAGAATTTACCACACCACCATCACCAATTAAGTAATTTAGCGCACCTGCTTTAGATAATCTTTGCCCACTCTCGTCTACAACAAAACTTAACCAATTACTACTGACCGGAATACCTATATCAAGAAGCCAAAAACTAACTAACTGACCAACAGTCAGTAAAAAATCCGGGTTAGCAGGATCTTTTATCTCATTTAACCTAGTAATAGAACCCTTAACAAAACGATTTGCAATTTCCCTGTGTTTAGCTAAATCTTCTCGAGTTGGCGCACAATCATTGCCACACACAGCATTTGAAACTGTGCCCAGCATTTGTCCAATTGACAAAGCATGCTGAGCAGACAAAATATCACAAAAGCTGGAGCCTGAATCACTAACAATTGCAGATCTCTCTCTAAGAGAAATCTCCTTAGAATCATCCTCAAAACTGGCATATGATACATCCCCAAATTTGACTAACAACCCTAGAAAAACAAACCTTAACACTAAATTAATCTTCAACATATTCCCAACCTTATAAATAATAATATTAAATAAAAGTAACTTAAATCTTTAACGCGGCTCATCATTAACTGAGGCACCAGCACGCATTAGTGGGGTCGTTTCAGTTATTGGAGCTCTCCTGTGCCTGTAATCCGGGATACAACACCAAAACCGTGCGCAGCAACCTATACCATCAAGTATGTGTCTTAATATACCTACTTCCTCTTGTAATCTCTCAGTATCTCTTTGCGAAGCAGTACGTTGAAGTTCAGCAGCCGCCACAGCAGCACGAAGGCGTTCACGTTCTACCCCTGCATGCACTAATTCCGCTGTCATTAACCTTGCTGCCTCATGACCATGGTCACTGCAATCAGTTTCTAAAAGAGAAGATTCAAAAATGTAAAGTGCACTAAACTCTTCAACACCAGATTTCCCCCTATCCATATCGCTTCGTTTGTTAGCATGAAATAGTTCTGGGAAAACCCGAGCAGCACGCCCAAACATTCGCGACAGAACATATATATTGGTACCTTGATCAGTTGTATTTAAAACTGATAAATCCTCTGTCTCCCTAGTAATATGATCAAGCGTAGCAGTAACTATCCCCGCACTCCCGCTCAAATGCTCATATACATCATCACCGAGAGCAGAAATACGGTGGAACCATGGACGCATCGCAGGAGTATTGCTATCTCTAAGCAATAAATCAACAAATCTAGAAAAAACCCATAAAAATATACGATTATTTGAATCACCTATTGCGTTTAGCCTATAAACAGCATCTATAACAAGCGCGTCCATAATTTCACTACGCTTCTTTACATCTCCTCTATGTGGCTCAGCATCTCCAGCACATACCTCCATTGAAATACGTGTCAATATTCCAGCCACTGGAGGAGCATCAACCCAAGGTTTACCACCTTCGCCAAACAGAGCGCGGCAAAATGCAGAATTTTTTTCGTCCTCTAGCAACTTTCTATGTACTCTAGTAAAATAAGCTAACCCACCAGCAGCAAAAGCAGCCGAAGAACCAATCGTTGATGCGGCCCTACTCCTTGGCACATCATCAAAACTAGCAGCACTAGCACACTCCATACATAAAAATTTTACTAATAACCCTAGAAAAATAACCCTTAAAGCTAAATTGATTTTCAACATGTTCCACCCTCCTGATAGATTTAAAGTTTTTAAAAACATGCCGCCAGAAAATTAACTTACAAGCAGCACACACAAGTAGAAATTATACTCGATTTGCCCTAGAAATATTTCTAGATCTAGCAGCCGGACTACCGCCATCATCAACCTCATCCATAGCATACACTTGCGAAACTGACCCGATTGCCATAAAAGCTACCGTCAATACTTTTGGAATATTATTATTTTTTTTCATTTTGTCCTCATGACTTTAAAAATTTGATATTCACAAAAAACCAGGTATGATTTCCTTCAGTGTCGAAAAACCATGCCAAAATTAATGCTTTCAGTTACTAATATTTCACACTCATACAAACAAGGTGACAGAACTCTCCAAATTCTAAATGGTTGCAACCTTAAAGTTGCACCGGGAGAAATAGTTGCCCTTGTCGGCAATAGCGGGTCTGGTAAAACTACCCTACTGCAGCTGATCGGTCTTTTAGAACGCCCCCAATCCGGTGACATTGCAATTCAAAACTTATCAACCTACAATTTAAACGAATCTGAACGCACAAACCTTAGGCGGCACACTTATGGATTTGTTTACCAGTTTCATCATCTACTAGCAGAATTTAGTGCAATTGAAAATACTTTTCTTTCGCAACTTATTGCTGGAACTAGCATCCAAATAGCAAAAGAGAAAGCAAAAAAATTGCTTTGCGCACTAGAATTAGAACATAGACTAGAACACCGCCCTAAACAGCTATCAGGTGGTGAACAACAGCGCGTTGCTATTGCCAGAGCCTTGGTTAATAATCCAAAAATCCTTTTGGCAGACGAACCAACAGGTAATCTTGATCCACGCACCTCTGCAGAGGTTTTTAAGTTGCTAGTTAATCAAGTCAAAAGCCAAGGAATTGCAGCAATAGTTGCCACCCATAACCATGATTTAGCCAAATCTATGGATCGTTGTGTTGAATTGCGAGATGGCCAATTATGGGAATAAAAAATAAATTTCACCCAAGAATTTGAATGGATATTACCTCAACTTGGAGGAGCATTTTTAATGGACAAAACTAGCAGCAAAAGCTAATCTTTTTATGTGGTGCCCGTAGCTCAGCAGGATAGAGCGCAAGATTCCTAATCTTGAGGCCATGGGTTCGAATCCCTTCGGGAACGCCAATTGCAGTAAGAGTTTCAAGGTTTTTCTGTAATTGTTGAAAACCACCTGAGGTTACGCCGGGGGTTACATTACAAGTAAAATTAATGTAAAAATAATTCTGCCGAAAAATTCCTGTTGTTACTCTACTGACCCAAGACAATCTGGAAAAACACCCCTGGTAAAGTTAACAAGTGGTATTTTGTACAAAGTATCGTTTTAGGGTGCTGACAGGACAAGTTTCAACGAGGACTCTAGGCTCACCAACTACTAGTCCATAGATGTTCAGCGTTACACAAAACAACAAGAAGAACATCACAAAAATATAGATTACAAATCACTACGCATAAAGTTACACTACATGAAACTTAGTGACGAAAACACATATGTACGACGTTATTGGTGCAGGTGCTGCTATGGCAATCTTTTTACTTAAGTATCTCCAGTTAAGCTCCTAAAATTCCACGCTGTCTCATCTCCGATGAAAAATAGGCAAAAAGACACAGTCCTATTATGTTTGCAAAGATCTCCCCTGACAGTACTAAGTTACCCCGAATTGGGATTTTTAGATATTGACAACACGAGTCACATTAGCGTCCTAATGTACAGAATATTTCTAACTTTATTATCTGGAAAATACAAAGATGGGTTTTTATTTATCATCTGTTTGTACAGCGTCATTTCTTAAACGTTTTTGCTTGTTCATCATGTTGGGAATATGTCTCTATGGTATGAAAGCACTCAATGCTGCTGATAGGCTTCCAACTCTTACCGTTGGGCGCACAGCGGTTGTTGCCTTGCCAAGAAGATCAGCAGCGCCTCCTGCTTCCACCCTATCTATGGCTGTTGTCGCAGTACCAAGAAGATCGGCAATTGTATCTCCTCCTCTACCACTTCTAGAAAAACCTGTACCCCCCGTTGAGGTTTTAGGAGAATCATCAGCGGTCGTTGCGCGAAGCGCAAATGTTGATTGTGATAGGGATGAAACCTCTTCTTGTGCTGGTTTATCCACTTCTTCGCTGCCTGAAGGAATCAGTTTAATGGAACGTTCGGTTGATTTGTTGATAAAAAAATTAGGCATCTCGTTACCTGAAATCCCTCTTGAAGAACATGAAGTTGCTCAGCAAAAAGCCATTTGTAGTACTTATAAGACAGCTATTGCGGCTTGCCTTGGGATATTAGACAGTGCGTCTGATGCTGTCGGTATTATCGATTTACAAACAGGACTGCTTATTTATTGCAATGCGCCTATGCAATCAATTTTTGGACGCCTAAGAAAAGATTTAATGTTTAGGCTTATTTTTGACTTTCTTAATTTTAAAGAAGAACAAAGAGCTACGTTTTTAGAGGGGATCAGAACCATTTTACACCATGGTCAATCTCAACAAAGAGCAATTGGCGCCAGAGGCATTTTTAAACACTCTAGCAATGTAATGGGATTATTCTACGACGGCTTAACATCTAGGCCAAATTGTTTAGAGTATACAGTTTCAATGCTTAAGCTAGCGGATTTTCTTGGTATTCCTGTTCCAGAACACCATTTGGGCACCATCTTTTTTCGCCACTATAAGCCTGAATATCAACTAGGGCTAGATGCACGGGTTGCCGAGTCAG
>JAPLON010000158.1 GCA_026400695.1 Pseudomonadota bacterium | reverse complement strand
TCTGTGAGTCGTGTTGGGTCTGCCGCTCAAACTAAAGCAATGAAAAGCGTTGCTGGAAAAATAAAACTGGAGTTGGCTCAATACCGTGAAATGCTAGCTTTTTCTCAATTTGCTAGCGATTTAGATGAAAGCACACAAGCACTTTTGTCTCATGGGGCAAAGCTTACAGAATTATTAAAGCAACCACAGCAAAAGCCATATTCACTTGCACAAGAAGTAGCAATGCTATTTGCGGCTGTACGTGGCTTTTTGGATAAAATTGAAGTGCCACGCGTTACTGAATTTGTCAAAGAGTACCTGCATTTGTTAGAAACCCAGGAAGCTGAATTAATGCTTTCAATTAATGAATCTGGCATATTGACTCATGCACATGAAGAAAAACTAAAAATATTACTTACCAATTTTATAGGTCGTTTCAACCATGAGCTTAAAAGAACTGCGTAGGCGCATAACAAGCGTTAAATCAACGCAGAAAATAACTTCAGCCATGAAAATGGTAGCGTCAGCCAAGTTGCGGCGATTGCAAGAACGCGTACTTTTTGGCAATAACTTTTTAAAATCTTTAAATGAAATTGGCTGTAGTATTGGCAAAGCTGGCCATGATGCTGAAATGCCAAATATGTGGCTAAGCGAACATGGAAAATATGACTTAATTATAATTTTTGGTGCCGAAAAAGGCTTATGCGGTGGTTTTTATAACAACCAACTTCGGCAAGCAAACAAAGCGCTTGAAAAAAGTCCTAACGCTCATCTTATAGTTTTTGGTACAAAAACAATTGATGCACTAAAGGTTCATAGTGAAAAAATTTTACCAATAAAAATAGATCTCACTCATCCTAAAATGTACACGTTTTTGGCGATTGCAAAAATCATTGAACCTTTAAAAATTAAAGGTGAAGTTGGCAGCATTCATGTAATAGGTTCATCATTTAAAAACGTTTTAGTCCAAAATCCTTACAGCAAAATTTTATGTCCGTTTGAATTTGAATCTTCTGATAAGCATACAGACAGGACAATTTTTGAACCATCGGCAGATGTCTTTTTGCCATATTTTTTTACTCAATATTTAGCTGTTAGTTTGCATCAGTGTTGGCTTGAAACCTTAGCAGGAGAAATGGCTTCACGTATGACAGCTATGGATAATGCCACCCGTAATGCCAAAGATATGATTAGTGATTTAAGCCTACTTTATAATCGATCACGACAAGCTAAAATTACCACTGAATTAAACGAAATTATTGCAGGATCATAAGGAGCCTAACAATGAACGCCCCATCTCAAATAACTCAAGCTAAAGGTCACATTGCACAGATCATGGGTGCTGTAATTGATGTCTATTTTGAAAGCCATTTGCCACCAATTTTAAACGCACTAGAAGTTACGCTTAAAGATAATAAACATGGTGGCAAGCTAATTCTTGAAGTGGCGCAACACCTTGGTGAAGGAACTGTACGCACAATTGCTATGGACGCAACAGCTGGGCTTTGTCGCGGACAGGAAGTAATTGATACAGGTTCTCCAATCTGTGTACCGGTTGGTCCCGAAACACTTGGCAGGATTATGAACGTAATCGGTGAACCAATCGATGAACGTGGCCCAATTAAAACAGCCACCGTAGCTCCAATTCACCACGAAGCACCAGAGTTTATCGACCAATTACCGGCAACTGAAGTATTAACTACAGGAATTAAGGTAATTGACCTATTAACTCCATACCCAAAGGGTGGAAAAATTGGATTATTTGGTGGGGCAGGGGTTGGAAAAACTGTTTTAATTATGGAATTAATTAATAACATTGCTAAAGCCCATGGAGGATACTCTGTATTTGCAGGGGTTGGTGAACGCACCCGCGAAGGTAATGACCTTTACCATGAAATGATTGAAGCAGGCGTAATTAAACTTGATGGTGAAGGTTCAAAAGCTGCCCTAATTTATGGGCAAATGAATGAACCACCAGGTGCACGTGCGCGTGTTGCTTTGTCTGGGTTAACTGTTGCTGAATATTTCCGTGAT
>JAPLON010000036.1 GCA_026400695.1 Pseudomonadota bacterium | reverse complement strand
TCCTATATTTAAATCTCCGGTGCCTAGTAATGAAGTTATAGTTAATTTTGTTCCGACTCTAGATGCAAGTGTATCAGTCAAATAAACTACAGCACCTACAGGTGCTTCGACTGGACCGTGAGAAGAATCAATTTTGTAACTAGTATCTACAACGATGTCATTTTGATCTAATTTATAAGCTGTTGTAGGGATCCAGCCATTTTTTTTTACAATCGCAAGAGTAAGTGTTTGAGTGGTTTCTAAAACTTGAGGAAGGTTTGAACCTGAAGTGGGTGTGGAATTTCCAGTATCTCTATTAAAATCAACTTCGTTCAATTTGCCAAGATTTGATGTTTGTATACTTAACATTCCTGCAGTAAATGAAACACTCGATATCTTTTGTGGGTTTGCTATTATCAATTCACCGCCACCAGTTTTTGTGGTTATATTATCCAAAGTCTTTGTGCCGCCTGTTGGCACATTAGTGCTGGCAGTTAGTTGTATTGAGATACCAGCTATGACTATAAATCTTAAAATCAAGAGATTAATTTTTAACATAGTATCCCCCCAGGCTGCTTTATTTATTACAAGTACTTATTATTGTCAAACAAAAAGATTAAAATATCGTTAAGTAACAATAAAATTTTAAATAATGATGTTTATTTTGGGATTCAGATTTTTTCTAAGTAAACCGACTAGTACTATAACTCATAAATTTCGATAAATTAACTGCATATTAAAATCTTTTAGATAAACTTTATTTAGTAAAATAGAGATAAAATTTTATGTTAGCGAAATTAAATATTGAATTATCGGCTATTGTAGCCTTGGTATTTGTTACCATTACAGCGGCTTTGTATGGCAGCACTGAGACGGCTCTAGACATTATGGATAATCATATCAATGCAACTAAGAGCGCAACTCAAAATGTTACTGCTGATGGGGTAGATTTAAAAAAAGAGATTGAGCAATTGGATATGCAATATCTTCAAGGCATGGCCAAATATCATTCTTATTTGTCATGTTTTTGGAATGTTACCAATAAATTTTCTGGAGTGGCAAATATCTTAGCAACTATTGGTACGACAACTGCGGCAGGAATGGATTTCTATTATAGACAACATGACTTAGATAGTTCATCTGGAAATTCTAAGTACAATAGTGCGTCTTTTGCTTTTTGTCTTGCTGCTTTTGGAACAAATCTGTTACAGCTAGTTTCTTTTAGAATGTATAACAGAAGTGAAGGAATGAGATTGCATTTACGAAAAGCTATAGAGTCTGAAAATGTCTTAGAAACTTTCCGACAATTGGAAGGAGAAGATTTAGAAAACTCTGAAGTGCGAGTTAGTAAGGCAAAAGAGGCAAAGAAAAAAGCCAAAAAAGCTAAAAAGGATAAAAAAATTAAGTGCACTTCTGCGGTGCCTTGGGGTGATGAGTTCTCTTATGAAAAGGCATCAATTAATTCCTCTAAAGCGCCTGTAACAAAAAATGATGAGGATAGGAGATACCTTCAAAATCTGATTAGACATCATTCCTGTTTAGTGCGGGTTTGGCGTGCTATAAATGGATTTGTAGAAGGGGGCAGCGTGTTTACAACAATCGGGGCAACTGTAGCAACTGGAATAGATTTTTACTATAGGCAGAACAACTTAGCCGGATCCTCGGAAAATTCTGCTTATAATAATGCGTCTTTGGTGTTCTGTCTTTCATCTCTTGGGGCTAGGGTGCTTCAGTTTATATCCTTTAAAATGTACAATAAAAGCGAGAGAATACATGTTAATTTACGTAAAGCACTGTACTCAGAAAATGCTCTTGAGATGTTTAGAAAGTTGGAGAAGGACTATGAGGAAGGTGTTGAAAAGGACGAAGGGGCCATTCCTCCCAAAGCGCCAGCTATAGTTCTACCGCAAATTGTTGTACCAAAAATATTAAATAACTCGCCTGTAATGCATGTGGAGAATAAACCGCAAGAGGGCGCTGAATGTTCTGAGATTGTTATTTCTCGATCCTCTACTGTTAGTTCACTACCAAGAACATTTAGCCGCTCATCGATAACGCATGTAGAGAGTAAACAGCAAGAGGTCGCTGAATGTTCTGAGATTGTTATTTCTCAAGTCCCTACTGAGATCGATACTCCCCAAGTCTTCCGTTTCGAGGAAGACGCTGAATTACCGAAAGATGATAAAGATGATGATGATTGCAAACAGATGTAGTTTTTGAATTAC
>JAPLON010000075.1:8747-10038 GCA_026400695.1 Pseudomonadota bacterium | reverse complement strand
CGCCGGGGGTTACCCCCATACGCCAGGTTGTAGGAGTTGCCTCTCGGGTCTATCCATGCGGGAATCTTGGAATAAACGGTGTCATTAGAGTGGGGTGTGACTCGAATCTAGCTCTGGTGGGCGATGGTTTAGGGGTGGAAGTGACTTCAATGGTCGTAGGGCGAAGCTTCTTTCTCACTCTAAATTGGGGTGAAGGTGAGGTTCCGCGTCTGGGTGCTGTGGCTGTTGAAGCCGTGGGACCAGGAGGGTCTGAGACCGTCTGGTCGGGGGGCCTTGAGACAGATGGTCTCGGGGATGGCGGGGCCATAATAGTTACGAAGTTGGGAATTGTCTCGGACCTCCTCAGTGAAGGGGGTGACAAAAAAAAGGAGAAAGTGTTGATCAAATAACAGTTGTAAAACTAATCGTGATGGAGGGGGAGATGGGACGATCTCACCCCTACCATGGGGGGATCTTTCGGATTTGCTGTGGTATGGAAATGAGAGCAAATAAGGGTTCGGATGACTGCAACAAAATGAAAAGTTACAGAAAATCCTTTCAAAAAATGACAAATTTAAGCATCCCACTGGGAATTGATTCACTTGAAATAATCGGCAAACCCTTGATAGCAATCAAGTAGGGGGAGCCTTACGACTCCTCCCTGTTACCACCGTACATGCGTTGTCGCATACGGCGGTTTTAGATTTATGAATAACGAACCACTTAAATGGCGAGAAATTCCAATTTTTTGGAATATTGCGCCTTATTCATGAGATTTGTTTGGTTTTAAAGACCAATAAATCTAATTCAGGCCTTCCCTATAAGGGGATATCGTCCCTATAGGTACTATGCCTTCTGCTGACTTTTATTTGTTTTGGTTGTGTGGTGCTACAGCTGTGGATAAGAGAAGGGAGTGTACTATAAAACATTAATAATGCAAGTCAATTAGCCAATTTGAAATATATAAAGTAATAAATACTTTATTGGTGCTAGCTTACCTGGTTGAGTTATTGGGTTTTTCTTGTGTTAACTATTTGTTAACTAGAAAATTACTACTCTCAAATTGTAAAAAGTTAAATATTTTTGAGAGGACAGTATGATACGCATTAAAACTACAATGCTTATGGCATTAGGATTATCAATTTACACCTCAAACGTAATTGGAGCAGCGGATCCTTTGCTTGATCAATCAGCGCCAGTCACTTCCGCAGTTTTGGGGGCGAAAAGAGGAGCGCCACCAACAACAGCACAGGTAGACGTTTTTTCTTTTTCTGCTATGAAGAAACCTATGTCATTGAAAGATCATTGTGCT
>JAPLON010000075.1:0-8721 GCA_026400695.1 Pseudomonadota bacterium | reverse complement strand
GCTTCCCTTGGAGAAAGTGGTTTACCTGCGCAGCAACGCACTTTTGACCCTAACCTTCAATTTTCAATACCAGATGGAGCAGAAGGTGACACATTAAAAGCGGCTCTTAAAAATTATACAGTTCAAAATGTTTGTGTTCTATATGATGTTTCAGGAAGCACTTATGAGCTAGGTGGAGGCGCTGGTGGAAGCCGATTCGGCGGAGGTGGTCGCTTTTCCAGAGGTTGTGGAGGCGGCAGATTTGCAGGTGCTGATGCAGAAGATTTAAGTGCTAGTCTTGTTCCTGATGCTAAAGTAGTTGAACCTGTAGGTGCAAAAACAAAGCCTATTTTCTTGGCGGAAGCAGAAAGTTTATCTCTTCTTTTGAAGGCTCTAGCCTATACAAAAAAAGTAGAATCCAATTTTTACCTCCTTCCGTTTGATTCATCTCCTCAGATGCCTATTGGAATAAGCTTTCCTCAACCTGTGAGTGATCCAAAAGAATACGATAGATTTGCTGCAAATCTGGATAATATTTTACCTTACTCCGGTGGTGGTACTTCGCTAGCTCCTGCTCTTTCTCTTTTGATGGGTGAGCTAGGAAAGAGTGCACTAGGTGATACACTGCTTGTTATTGTGACAGATGGTCAGACGAGTGATGCTGAGCAAGCCGGGAGACTTCTTTCTGAATTAGCTGCAGGTTTTTCTGCTAAAAATCGTCGATTAGACGTCTTAACCATCGGTGCTGGTAGCATAGTATCAGAATCTCAACCGGGAATAGTGCTAGGCGTAAGTGATGAAGGCAGGCTGATGCTGAGTAAAACACGTTTTTCTCATTTTTCCCATGTATCAGGGGGGCACCATTCTTACTCTGGAGCACAGTGCAATGACGCATATTTAAAAGCTCTGACTCTATTTAAATCTGAGAATGGAGGAGGGCGTTACTGTGGTGCTTATAGAGATTATCGTGACATGATGCAAACGGCACTAGAATTACTCTCTGGGACGAATGATGGATCTTATGCCCTATGGGTGCAAGGGGGTGCTGGCAGTTTTTGGGTTCCTAAGGCACATCAATGGGATATCATCAAAGATTACAAAGCCCATGGAACAGAGGGTGCGGACTATGCTTACAATAAAAGTGGAGTGATTGTAACTGTTAGCAAAGATCCTTCAGCAGGTGGATTGTTAAGAGTTACAGATGAGTATGGCAGAACAAGATGCTATCTCTTTGAACAAAAAAGTCAACTAAAAGTGAAGCAAAGTCTAGATGTTAATGGATTGTCAACAGGAGCTTTTGATGTCTCTTCTGATAATGCTGAAATTGACGCGAGAATCAAGTGTATTAAGTAATTTATACTACTTTCTGGGATATAAATCCTAAAGGATACAATAAAGTAATAACAAGACTAATTCGCCCCATCAATTAATACTTTGATGGGGGGTTTGATTATGAAATTGTTTTAATTATGTGCAAAGTTTGGGTTAAGGCCATTGTTAACGCTATTTAAAATTGGCATACTGGTCAAAATTCTTAAATAGTAAGGTTTCAGATGCCTCTAATTGCAGATATTAAAGCACGTGAGATTTTAGATTCTCGTGGTAATCCGACTATTGAGGTTGATGTTGTACTAGAAGGTGGTGCTTTTGGTCGTGCGTCTGTGCCTAGTGGTGCTTCTACAGGTACCTTTGAAGCCGTTGAATTGCGTGATAACGATCCTGCTCGTTATTTGGGTAAAGGCGTTTTGAAGGCAGTAGAGGCAGTTAATAATGAAATCGCAGATAATTTGATGGGCTATGATGCTACAGACCAATCATCAATAGATGATGCCTTGGTAGAGCTTGATGGCACAGAAAATAAGAGCCGTCTTGGTGCTAATGCTACACTAGGAGTAAGCCTTGCTTGTGCAAGAGCTGCCGCAGCTCATTACAAGCTGCCATTATATCGTTATTTAGGTGGTGTAAGATGTTCACGTATGCCTGTGCCGTTAATGAATATTATTAACGGTGGTGCACATGCTGACAATAATTTAGACATTCAAGAATTTATGATCGTGCCTTTTGGTGCTGATACTTTTAGTGAATCTTTGCGCATGGGCGCTGAGATTTTTCACCACTTAAAGATGATTTTAAAGAAGGCAGGATTGGTAACAGCCGTTGGTGATGAGGGTGGTTTTGCCCCAAATATTACCGATACTAGGGCTGCTCTTGACTTGGTCATTCAAGCTATTGAATCGGCAGGTTATGAACCAGGAGAACAAGTACTTATAGCGCTTGATGTGGCTGCCAATGAACTGTTTAAAAACGGTGAATACGTATTTAAAGGGGAAGGTAAGCGCTTTAGTCATAGTGAGTTGATCAAATTCTATGAAAAGCTTTGTGCAGACTATCCTATTTTTTCAATAGAAGATGGTTTTGCAGAGAATGATTGGGATGCATGGGAAGAAGCCACAAGTACTTTTTCAGGTTCAGGTTTGCAGTTGGTTGGTGATGACTTATTTGTAACTAATGCATTGAGGTTGGCAGAGGGAATTAAACGAAGAGCTGCAAACGCTATACTGATCAAGCCTAACCAAATCGGTACATTAACGGAAACTCTTGGTACAATCAGTTTGGCACAAATGGCATCTTATGGGGTGATTTTGTCTCATAGATCGGGTGAAACCGAAGATAGTGTCGTTGCTGATATAGCGGTGGCTTGTGGTGCTGGGCAAATTAAAGTTGGGTCACTGTCACGAAGTGATAGGTTGGCTAAGTATAATCAATTGTTGCGTATAGAAGAAGAACTGGGTAGAGCTCATTTTCTTTTGTAACGCAGATATAGATTTTTTCATGGAAATTAACGAATGATTAACTTTTTTATGGTACACGGTTCCACCCCCCACCCCCGCCCAAATAAAGGGTGGGCCACCCGCCTTGGCTCCAACCTTGTAGCAGATAAAGCTTCGCCATTGGCATCCTTTTGGGCTTTAAGTAGATGCCTTGAAGTAATATCTGAAGAACTGTTCTTAAATATAAATATACCTCAATGTAGGTTAAAAAATGGTTAAATTGCGCATTTTTAAATTTGCACATACCTTAATTTTGTAAGGCTTATTAATGAACCAAAAATTACGCCATATAATATTTCCAGCTGTGATTGTAGCTTTGACTGTGTACTTTACTTATCATATTTTTCAAGGTCAACGTGGCGTGTTGGCTTGGATTCGTTTGGATAAAAAATTAAAGGAACAAGAAATCATACTTAACTCTTTGACTAAAGAAAAAGAATACCTGGAAAAAGAGGCTTATCTGTTAAGACCTGATAGTTTGGATATAGATCTTTTAGCAGAAAAAGCACGGCAAGTTCTTAATTTTGCGCACCCAGATGAGGTTGTTGTGCAGGTTAATGCGAAATAAGTTTTGTAAAATCTAAGAAGGCATACCTATAACCTAGAAAAATACATTGGTAGTTCATTCAAATCTTATAATCTTGGCTTTTATCGTTCTTTTTTCTATGATGCATGAGAGGGTAGTTAAAGTGGTTAATAATGTCGTCTAATCATAGTCCGTATATAATAGTTTTAGGCAACGAAAAGGGCGGAACAGGCAAGTCAACAGTGGCTATGCATGTTATTACTTCTCTTTTGCGCCAAGGATACAAGGTTGGCAGTCTCGATATCGACGCAAGGCAGGGTACTTTGTCTCGATACGTAGAAAATCGTCGTGCACGCTCTGAAGCTAATCCTGAGGAACATTTGCCTTTACCGGATCACTATCCTGTTTTTCGTTCAGAAAAGTCTATTCTTGAAGAAAGCCAAGCAGAAGATTTCCAAAATTTAAAGCATACAATTGGTAAGCTTAGTACCCATGACTACATTGTTATTGATACACCTGGAAGCGATATGTATTTATCGCGGTTGGCCCACAGTTATGCTGATACTTTGATTACTCCTTTGAATGATAGCTTTATAGATTTAGATATGTTGGCAAGGGTTAACCCTGAAACTTTAGAAGTTGTAAAACCTAGTACTTATTCTGAAATGGTGTGGGAACAAAAAAAAGAGCGTGCTATACGTGATCGTAGAACCATTGACTGGATTGTGCTGCGCAACCGCTTAACTGCTGTTAATTCTCGTAACAAGGAAGATATGAGAAAAGTTCTTGAAAGCCTTTCTAAACGTATAGGGTTTCGTCTGGTGCCTGGGTTTGGTGAGCGGGTGATTTTTCGTGAACTGTTTTTAAGTGGCATCACATTGCTTGATTTGCGTGAATCTAGAATAGCGATGAGCTTATCACATGTGGCAGCGCGGCAAGAACTAAACCAGCTTCTAGAGATGATTCAAATTCCAAAACAAAAAAAGGCAAGTTAAAATGATTAAAACCGCAGTTTTTCCGGTTGCGGGACTGGGTAGTCGTTTCTTGCCGGCCACTAAGGCAATTCCTAAAGAGATGTTGGTGGTAATCGACAAGCCATTAATTCAGTATGCCGTTGAAGAGGCCAAAGCAGCAGGTATTGAAAAGTTCATTTTTATAACTTCTCAAGGTAAAGAAGCAATTGAAGATCATTTTGATAGCCATAGTGTTTTAGAGGCAGTGTTGCAAGCGCGGGGAAAAACGGAAGATTTAGAAAAAATTTGCTCAATCCGCATTCCAGAGGGGCAAGCCCTATTCATTAGGCAGCATGAACCACTGGGGCTGGGACATGCAGTTTGGTGTGCGCGCCATTATATTCAAGAGGAATCCTTTGCATTGTTGTTAGCGGATGATCTTATTCAAGCGCCAAAACCGTGTTTAAAGCAGATGGTCGAATCATACAGCAGTGATGATGGTAATATGGTTGCGGTAATTGATGTTCCAGAATCTGAGGTTAATCGTTATGGTGTGCTAGATATTGCTAGGCAGTCTGGTGCAAAAGTTGTTGCAAAAGGGGTGATTGAAAAACCGAGTCCTGCAAACTCTCCTTCTTCTACGGCTATTATAGGGCGCTATATACTACGTAAATCAATTTTCGGTCCTCTTGGGCTTAAAAAACAAGGTGCTGGTGGTGAAATTCAACTGACCGATTCGCTTCAGGTTTTGTTAGCATCTGATGTTCCACTAACTGGTTTTCGTTTTAAGGGGGATCGCTATGATTGTGGCACAAAAGTTGGATGGCTGCAGGCAAATTTAGCTTTGGCAGCATCTGATCCAGAGTTACGTCCTTATTTGCAGTCTGTAATGGTTGCTCTTAATAAAGCATCGTAATATGTACAGGCCAAACCAGGTAATTTTGCGTGAGTACGACATCCGTGGCACGTTTAACATAAATTTATTTGTAGAAGATGCCGTTTGGCTTGGCAAACATTTTGGTAGTTTGGTGTTTCAAAAAGGTGGCCGCAAGGTTGTGGCGTGTCGTGACGGTCGCGCTAGTTCACCAATTCTTCATAAACACTTATGTGAAGCTTTAATTGCTTGCGGATTGCAGGTTTTGGATGTTGGTATTGGCCCCACGCCTATGAGCTATTTTGCAGGGTATCATTTGCAGGCAGATGCAACATTAATGATTACCGGTTCCCATAATCCAAAAGATGACAATGGTATAAAAATTACCTTAGATAATAAATCATTTTTTGGTAATCAAATTAAAGATTTATTGGAGCAACCGGTTAATTTGAATTTGGGTGGCGGGTATATTAATTTTGCTGATGAGGTTGTAAAAGCTTATGCTGCAAGGCTTACCCAAGGAGTTGGTTTTAAAAAACCATTAAAAATCGCTTGGGATGCCGGCAATGGTGCAGCTGGTCCTTTGGTTGAAATGTTGGCATCTTTATTGTCCCAGCATACCCATGAATTGCTATTTACTGAAATTGATTGCAATTTTCCAAATCATCACCCTGATCCTAGTGTGGCCAAGAACATGCAGCACTTAATTGATGTTGTGAAGCAGCATAATTGCGATATAGGTTTTGCTTTTGATGGTGATGGTGATCGCATTGGTGTAGTTGATTCTACTGGCAGAATTATTGCTGGCGATGAATTAGTGACAATTATTAGTGCAGCAATTTTGAAACAAGTACCAGGTGTTACGATTGTAGCTGATGTTAAATGCGGCCGTAATACATTTAAAGCTATTGAAGATGCTGGTGGTAAAGCAATTATGGGAAAAACTGGACACTCGTGGATAAAGCAAACGATGCGTGAAAATGACGCTGCTTTTGCTGGTGAAATGAGCGGTCATATGTTTTTTAAACATAATTACTACGGTTTTGATGATGGATTATATACAGCTACATTTTTAGTTGATTATTTGCAAAATCTAGATTGTAGCTTTTCAAGCATTGTAGAACTTCTGCCAAAACTGCATAGCACACCAGAAATACGTGTTGAATGCTGTGAAGAACGTAAGTTTGCAATTGTTAATGAAATAAAGCAAAAGTTGTTGGATGCTAGTAAACCTTTTATCGATATAGACGGGGTTAGGATTGACGAAGCTAAGGGGTGGTGGTTAGTGCGTGCTTCTAATACACAAAGCGTTTTAGTAGTGCGCGCTGAAGCTGATACAGCTATCGATTTACAGAATATTTTAAGTACTATAAAAAGCTTAGGTTTAAATATTTGAAATAATAATTTTCACAAGTTAACTAGTTGTTAACTACTTGTATGCGATTCTGATGGTACTGGGACAGTACTTTTAAGAATTATGATCAATTTGTTATTAGCATTAATGGTTTTTTGCGGTTCTTTGTTTGCTACAGATGTTGATTCTGATGGCGGTAAAAAACGTATTCGTTCGGCCAGATCAGCAAATATTTTTGACGATTTTGAAGAAGAAAAAGCGGCAAAGAAGCAGAAAAAATTTGGATCTAGAGGGTCAGCATCTTCTATAAGAGCTGGTGGTAAAACACCTATAAGCACAGTTTCTAAAATATTTGATAAAAGCAAGCTGGGTCTTGTTCCATCTGTATATTTAGATAAACAAAAAGATATTCAAAAAGAGTTCACTGAGTCATTTATATGCAATATTAGATACGCTGCTTTACAGGTTGAGAGTGATAGCTACTTCCTAAAAATGCCATGAGCTGATATTAGTACTTGGCATAAATTGTAGAATGCAGTAACTTCTTACTATCCTGTCTGGCGTTGCGTGGTTCAATATGCCTTATGGCTTAAGGTTAGTAGAATATATTTATGTACCTTGAAAGTATTGCAAAATGGTTGGTCGGAAATAAAGCGGATCGCCATATTCTTGAGAATTTTGTAAAAAATCTTCCCCTTCCTGTGATTGTTTTTGACAAGGATTTACTTTTTGTTGCCGCAAGTGATCGTTTTTTTGAAGAATCCGTAATTAAGAAGGAAGAAACCTTTGAGAATGCGCATTGGTATGAACTTGTGCCGGATATGCCGGAAAGGTGGAAAAAGGCCCACCAAGAAGTTTTAAAAGGTGCACATTTAAAATGGTATGACGATATGTTTTATCGGGCTGATGGTAGCGTTGAGTGGTGGAATTCAGAGCAAATTCCTTGGCGTTCGGAAGAGGGAGAAATTTTTGGACTGATTCTTTATGTTGAAAACATAACAGCAACAAAAATAAAAGAGAATGATTTACAGCAAACTGTAACTTCACTGGTACGGTCTAACAAAGAGCTTTCAACATATGCCCATATTTGTGCTCATGACTTAAACGAGCCATTGCGCGCAGTTGCTAATTGCTTGCAAATTATTGATAGGGAATATTCAAAAACATTTGATGATAAACTAAGTAAATACTTTAATATAATGAAGAGTAGCACTACTTATATGAGTGACTTAATTTCAAGTTTGTTAAAATATTGTGATCATGGTGAAAATAAACTTAATTTGGAACCTATTGATATTGGCTTAATTATTGAAGATATTAGTAGCGCCCTGAAAACTATTGAAAAACATAAAGATGCTGAGATAAATTGTGGAAAAATGCCATTGATTGTTGCAGATAAAACTTTACTTAAAGAAGTTATTCAAAATTTAATTTCGAATGCCTTAAAATATAATAAGTCAAAACCAGTGATCAACATCATAGCGCAGGATACCGGATTGTTTTGGCAGTTTTCGTTTTCAGATAATGGTATTGGTATTGAAAAAATTTGAAGAGTCTGTGCGTTTGAATGCTGACTATGAGTATGATGGTTCCGGTCTAGGGCTTTACCAATGTAACAAAATTATTAATGACCATGGTGGTAAGATGTGGGTTAAATCAGGTGGGGGTAATGGCTCGACCTTTTATTTTATTATTCCTAAAGCTGATTGTTCTGTAGGGCATGACCATGGTTGCAAAGACGATTGTCAAAATTGATAAGATAAGAATTTTTTTTTAGCTAGTTTCTATGGGCATTTTAGTGTTTGCGGTTAGCATAATTTTATAACGAATTTAGCTAAAGGAACATAAATGGAAAAGGATAAGTATATTCAAGAATTGAACGATGTCTTTGTTCAAGCAAAAGCTTGTGAGAAGTGGGGTGCCACTTTGCGTGCTGGTGAATTGATTGCCAAATCAAAAGGTTGGTTTGTTCCTAAAAACCAAGAGGTAATGAGCATTACCGATTACCCCATAGAGGTAATAGAAAGGTGGCAAAAAGAATTGGTGGATATTTTAAAAGAAAACAATATTTCTGTTCCTTATTATTATCTCACCTTAAGCAGTGAGTTGCGATATTTGAGGAAATGCAGTAGATAGAAGTTATCTAACGTATTCACATGAGTTGAGTATTTATGGATACAAGATTGTGCGATATTTATACAGAC
>JAPLON010000093.1 GCA_026400695.1 Pseudomonadota bacterium | reverse complement strand
CAAAAGCCGCTTTAAGTTCATCGAAACGTGATTCATCAATTTTTACAATACCCAGGTGATTTTCACTAGAGTGTATTTTATAGTTATTAGACGAAGCAACAATTCTATCTTCTTGATCAACAATGTAAATATTTCCATTAGTACTAGGTTTAAATTCAGCTAAAAAATCTGAAAAACTTCTAAGAGTTATAGTAGCGGCAAATACACCTTTCATAACACCATCAGCAGCCATTATAGATTTTGATACGGTCATGCCAACTTCACCACTTAGTGTACCTGAAAACTTATAAATATCACTCCAAACTAGGCTTTGGGTTTTTGCCGATTCTTTATACCAAGGACGATTACGAGAGTCATATTTCGTAAGTTGGGTGCTAATTGATTCTGATAATTGATCGTCTTCTTTTAAAAAATACCACAACTCAGGTACTTCAATTTTATTTTCTGTTTTATCTCTAGGGATAACCATAATAACCCCATTTGCTCCTTCTGGTATTAAAATAGCCGATGATTTTAAAAATTTGCCAAAATAGCGTAGATTGCAAGAACTAACAAAAAGCCCATCTGGTGTTGCATACAAAAAATGTGTTAAGTACGGGTTTGATTCAAGAATGACCTGAAGTGACTTGTAAAGCATAACGTTGTTTTCATAATTTTTTAAATCCATATTCTGCAGTAATGCAGTATAAGAGTTTACAAAATCTTCTGATTTGTCTAAAGACTTGACAATTTTTTGACCAATAAAATTAGTAGAAGTTCGAATGTAATCTTCTGCTTGCTCAATTGTTGATCTAGAATTGCTTAAATAAGTGTAAGTAATAATTAAAACAACAATTAAAATTATTGCAGATAAATTTTGGAATAAGATGTCTGTCTTAACTCTTCGTATGAATTTTATACGTTTAAAAAACATTATATTATGAATACAGATTGCTGTAGTCTAATTGTGAAGGCAGAGGCTTAAAGAACTCTTAATACAGCTCGATATCTACAAAAGATTTTCACTAAATTAAGACTTCTTAAACACACCAACCACTTCCAAATGAGCAGACCAAAGAAATTGATCAATAGGATAAGCTGCTTGTAAAGAATATCCGCCATCTTCTAGAGTTTTTGCATCACGTGCAAAGGTTTCTGGATTACATGAAATATAGATAACTGTCGGAACCAGGCTTTCAGCCAATTGTTGAACTTGAGAATCAGCACCTGCCCGAGGAGGATCTATCACTGCAGCACTATAATTATTTAGTGCTTTCACAGATAAAGGCTTTTCAAATAAATCACGCACTTGAGCGTTTAATGAAAGTCCTTTTCCAGCACTGCTTAATAACGCAATAGCCTTACTATTACCTTCAAAAGCATCAACATGTCCGTAATTTAAAAGGGTTCCAGAAAAAGTTCCACGCCCAGAAAATAAGTCTAGTAAAGATGTTTGCGGACCAGATTCATCTAGAGTTTGCTTTATAACATCATTCATCCAAGATTCAGCAATACTACTTGCTTGCAAAAATGCCCATGGATCTACAGGTATAGCCAATTTGCCAAATTGTGCATTTATTGGTTCTTTTTGTAAAATAAGATCATAAAATTTGCGGTGTCGAAATTGCAAACGTGTCCAATTTGCCTGAATTGCAATATCTTTAAGCATTGCGCGCTGCGGTTCGCTTATTTTGTTAACACCTTGAATCTCAATGCCAATATCAACAAGGCCATCTATTTCTAAAACAAAGATGTTAGATTTTTGAAATGGTTCTAATAAGTTGTCCATAGCCTGGCGCAAATATGGAATGGAATCTTGTAATGGCTTAGTAAGCACTGGACATTCTTCCATATCAACCACTTGGTGACTTTGCAAACGATGGAACCCCATAAATAGCTTGTCACCTTTTTTAACAGCTTCTAAATTAGCTCGCCGCCTTTGAGCCACCGGAACAACTTTTATCGGTTGAATTATATATGGATTAAGATTGTTATTAATAAATGCTTGATTTAATAATGATGATTTAAATTCTTTATAAAAATTTTCATTAACGTGCTGCAACAGACAACCTCCACATGTTGTAAAATGCTTACATAGAGCATCTTGGCGCTCTAAAGAAGGTTTTATAACCTTTTTAAAATAATTATTAACCTTCTTAGGGTATTGTACCTTTTCAAACTCAACTTCTTCTCCTGGCAAACAAAAAGGTAATTCAACATCACCACTGTCGCTCAAAACCTCAGAAAAGCATTTTTGATTAAGCCGTAAAACACGACCTGTTTCAACTGAAACAATAGGGGGTAATTGATTGCGCATAAATAAAAATTTACAACATCAAAAAGGTAACTTGAGGCCAGGAATATTCATACCACCAGTTATGCTTGCCATCTCTTGATTAACTTGTGCATCAACTTTATTTTTAGCATCATTAAATGCAGCAACTATTAAATCTTCCAACATCTCAATATCGTCTTTACTAACAATTGATTGGTCAATTTTAATTGCTACCAGCTGACCTTTACCATTAACTGTTGCTTTAACCATACCACCACCAGAAGAACCTTCAATTTCAAGGGACTCACTTTTTTGCTGCATTTCTTGCATTTTCTTTTGCATCTGCTGCGCTTGTTTTATCATTAAATTCATATTTTTCATAAATACTCCTAGTTAATGGTTACTTTTGCATCAGGAAAAGAATGCAAAATTTCTTTGATTAAAGGATGCTCCAAGGCAGACTGCCTAAGATTTTCTCGCTCAATTGCTTGTGCTTGAACTATTGTAGGATTGGAATGCTCTGCGCGCACTTCAATTTCCCAAGATTGTTGAGTAATGCGTTCGCAAGCATCTTTTAACAATTTAGCAAAATTCTTTGGGGCCCTATCACCCAAACCACAAATAATTCGCCCAGGTGAATAGGAAATTAAATGTACATCATGCAAAATATGACCATGCAGTAATCCTTCTTTAGCATAAAGTAACAGATCAGACATCGCTTCAAAAGTTTGCGGCATAGCGGAATGAGCAAAATTTACTACTGAGCTTGTTGTTTGTGATTTTTGCTGTCCTCCAGCATTAACTGGCCCAGTCAAAACATCTTTCACAAATGCCAGACGCATCAAAGCAACATCTAGCGCTTGAGATGGCTGATAACTACTGCGCACATCATCGTAAGCTTTTTGCATTAAATCCCAACTTTGCAACAATACACTTGTTGGTAACAAATCTGCAAGCTGCTGACCTTTTAAACGATCAGCCTCTGGCCAGGAAACATCTTTTGCCAGTGAAGGTACGTTTTTCAAACAAATTACCCAATACAATATGTGAATTAAATCTTGAGTAATTAGTAAAGGATCTCCACCATTTTCGTAAATGGTATGCAACTTAGCGATAGATTGCTCTACTTTACCTTGAAAAATAAGTTCAAAAATATCAAACAGGGCATCGCGATTACTAAGTCCAAGCATAGATTCAACAGTTGTTGCACTCACATTTGATGCACCACTGAGCATAATTGCCTGATCAAGCAAACTCAAAGCATCACGCATTGAACCATCAGCAGCTCTTGCAATCATTGCCAAAGCATCCATCTCTGCACTAAGATTTTCAAGTTGCAAAATGCTTTGTAAGTGCGCAACAATCTTTGCTGGTTGCATCACTGACAAATCAAAACGCATGCATCTTGATAGTATCGTGTCCGGAATTTTCTTGATTTCGGTTGTTGCAAAAATAAATTTCACATGTGCTGGAGGTTCCTCCAAAGTTTTCAAAAGCGCATTAAACGCTGATTTTGAAAGCATGTGAACTTCATCAATAATAAAAATTTTAAAACGTCCCTGCACAGCCTTGTAGCGAGATGATTCTGTGAGCTCACGCATATCATCTACACCTGTGTGGCTTGCAGCGTCGATTTCAACTACATCCATATGGCGATCAGCCAACACACCACGACAAGAAGAACACACATCACACGGCGTTATTTGTGGCGTTGTTAAGCTGCCATCAATTCCCGAACAATTCAAACTTTTTGCAATAATTCTAGCTGTGGTAGTTTTTCCCACTCCACGAATTCCATGTAGCAAAATCGCATGAGGTACACGCCCTGATTCGAAAGCATTCTTAAGGCTCTGCACCAAAGTTTCCTGGCCAACCAATTGCTCTAGATTTTGTGGACGATATTTACGGGCTAAAACACGATATGACATAATCTTTTCCATTTATAGAAGGCTGCACCGACCCGATCACCAATCGTTACGGCTGCTTTCTTCCGAACCTGACCGGATTACCGCGATGTTCGTCCAGGCAACCTTCATGAAGAAACTACCATGGTTTTTTCCAAATGCAAATATGAATAATTTTCTTCGACTTCAAAAGTATGATGAATCACTTACAAAAAAGCATTCTACAGTTTTCATAAAAAACTATTATTTTTGCACAATAATAAAAATCTAATAATAATTGATTATTTTTTTTATATTATATTAAACAAATTTTAATAATTAACTTATATAGTTTAGTTAACAAAGAAACGTACAGGTAGTGCTAATGAAGGAAGAATATTTTCAATCAGTACAATCTCTTGAAAGATTACATCGTCTTTTCCTTGATGTAGTCAAGACTGAACTGGATAACATTAAAATGTTTGACATTAATAATGTACAAGCAATAATAATTTACAATATTGGTACTAATCAATTAACCGTAGGGGAATTAACCAACCGGGGTTATTATTTAGGCTCTAATGTATCTTATAACTTACGAAAAATGGTTAAAAACGAATACATAATACAAGTGCAAACACCGCATGATCGTAGGTCAAGTTTGGTTAAACTTTCTCCTAAAGGTCTAGAATTATATAAAAAATTGGATCAAGTATTTCAAAAGCACAGCGAAATACTCAACAATAAAGGTGGAAAAGAAACTTTAACTCAATTGTCCAGCTCTTTACAAAAACTTGAAAATTTTTGGAGTGATACAGTTATCAGCGATAGCCGTTAATTTTCGGTCATTTTAGCTGCCAGTACATTTTTGTATAACGAAAGCTTGAAAAGCTTTAGTGAGTGCGCCACATTATGGATAAAGATTTTTTGTTGTTAGGCCATGGTTGGTTTTGTTCATCTTCGCGTTCATAGCGCCTATTCTCTTGCGGAAGGGGCGATTAAACTTGAGCTGATACCTAAGCTGTGTCATAAATTCAACCAACCTGCAATTGCAATAACTGATACTAATAATTTGTTTGGCGCCTTAGAAAGCGCCATGTTGTGTGCAAAATCAGGAATACAACCGATTATCGGCTGTGAAATAACTGTGCAATTTGAAGAAATTACCGGTGCCATAGTGCTGCTTGTAGCATCATCTACAGGCTATGCTAACCTTCTAGATATCGTTAGCTATTTGTACTTAGGCGCGCCAAACGACCACGGCAAACCTTATCTGCCATTTGAATATTTAAATGAAAAAACTGATGGGTTAATAGTACTAACC
This sequence comes from Pseudomonadota bacterium, assembly GCA_026400695.1. Classification (GTDB taxonomy): domain Bacteria; phylum Pseudomonadota; class Alphaproteobacteria; order Paracaedibacterales; family CAITNM01; genus CAITNM01. The sequence continues at coordinate 24,976 of JAPLON010000093.1, read as the reverse complement.
GGTGGTTTTGATGGACTATGGAGTCGCCTGCTAAATCACAACCCAGAACTTACAGATAACTTTTTAAAGCAACTAAAAAGCTTATTTCCAAATTCAGTGTATGTAGAAATTCAACGGCACGGCGAATTAGCAGAACAAGAGCAAGAAGATATTTTTTTAGAAAAAGCCTATGAACTTGAGTTGCCTTTGGTTGCCACCAATAACGTCTATTTTCCAGACCAGAGCTATTTTGAAGCGCATGATGCACTACTGTGTATTGCCAGCAGCTCGTACGTTGTACAAGATGATCGTCGTAAAGTAACACCACACCACTATTTTAAAAGCACGGAAGAAATGGCCGAGCTATTTAAGGATATTCCGGAAGCTATTCAAAATACTATTCAAATAGCCAAACGCTGCCGGTTTATGCCCAAGTTACACGATCCTATTTTACCACGCTTTGAAAGCAGTACTGGACGCACAGAAGAACAAGAACTTATTTTTCAAGCCCAAGAAGGTTTAGAAAAACGCTTACAACAAGAAGTATTCGCTAGATTTCCAAATGATCAACAAGAACAAATCCGTAAGCAATACCAAGATCGTCTAGATTATGAAATAGACATTCTAAAACAAAAAGGGTTTTGCGGTTATTTCTTAATAGTTTCAGATTTTATTAAGTGGGCCACATCACAGATATGGACCCCCTTCGTTTTGGCTTGATTTTTGAACGCTTCTTAAACCCTGAACGAGTCTCTATGCCAGACTTTGACGTAGACTTTTGCCAAGATCGACGTGATGAAGTTATTAAATATGTGCAACGAAAATATGGCCAAGATCGAGTAGCTCACATCATTACCTTTGGAAAACTGCAAGCCCGCGCAGTTTTACGAGATGTTGGACGAGTACTACAAATACCGTACCCGGTAGTCGATAGAATCTGTAAAATGGTGCCTAATAATCCAGCTAGTCCGGTAACCTTAGAACAAGCTTTAGAAATGGAGCCTGCAATGCGTCAGGCTGCGGAAGAAGACGAAGCTATAGCCAAAATGATAGAGTTTGGAAAAAAGCTAGAAGGACTTTATCGACACGCCTCTACTCACGCTGCTGGAGTAGTAATAAGTGATCGACCACTTACAAATTTAGTACCCTTATTTAAAGATGAAAGTTCAAGCTTACCAGCCACCCAATTCAATATGAAATATGTTGAATTAGCGGGACTTGTAAAATTTGATTTTTTAGGTTTAAAGACGCTCAGTATTATTGAACACTGCTGCCAAATTATACGCAAAGAACTACCAGATTTTAAGATTCAAAATATTGCTCTAGATGATGTTAAAACCCTAGAGCTATTATGTAATGTTAATGTAGTTGGTGTATTCCAGTTGGAAAGTGCAGGTATGCGTGATGTATTGCGCAAATTGCGCCCAGATCGTTTTGAAGATCTAATTGCCCTTGTATCGTTATACCGCCCAGGTCCAATGGACGATATCCCACGCTATTTAGCTTGTAAACACGGGTTAGAAAAAGTAATTTTTGCCGACCCAACTTTGGAACCTGTTTTGGCACCAACATACGGGGTAATGGTTTACCAAGAACAAGTCATGCAAATTGCCCAAATACTTGGCGGCTATACCCTAGGTGCAGCAGATATGCTACGCAGAGCCATGGGTAAAAAAATCAAATCTGAAATGGATGATCAACGTGAAAAATTTGTAAGTGGAGCCATTGCCAAAAAAGTTAATGAAAAAATTGCCAACATAATTTTTGACCAAATGGCTAAATTTTCTGGTTATGGATTTAACAAATCTCATGCCGCTCCCTACGCCTTGCTTGCGTATCAAACAGCATATTTAAAGGCAAATCATCCTGTTGCATTTTTCGCCGCATCAATGACAGCGGATATGCAAAATACAGATAAAATAAACGGCTATATTCAAGATATTTCCCGTATGGGCCATACTTTACTACCACCTGACATTAACCACTCATTTGCAAACTTTACAGCAGAAGGCAATGCTGTACGTTTTGGCTTAGGTGCCATTAAAAATGCTGGTGTACAAGTCATTGAAGCTATAACTGAAGTTAGAGGAAGCAAACCTTTTTCCAGCATGGCCGATTTTATTGAACGAGTAGATGCAAAACACCTTAATAAACGCTTATTGGAAAATCTTATCGGATCTGGAGCATTCGACTGCCTAGAATCTAATCGCAGGGCTCTTTTTGAGGCAATAGAACACATAAGTTACATCGCCTCTAAAAAAAATAAAGGTCAAAGTCTCCAACGCACAATGTTTGGTGAATCCCAAAGTACAGCTGTTAACTTTAAACTACCAGTAGTACCAAGGTGGCACAATCTAACTAGCTTACAAAAAGAATTTGATGCTTTAGGATTTTTCCTATCTGATCATCCGCTAAATGCATATAAAGAACAATTACAACAGCTACAGGTTATACCTTCAACTATGTTTGCCAGCTCAACGACAAATACTATTCGCACTGCTGGGGTAGTGCTTAACATTACAGTTCGCACAGGGAAAAAGGGGCAGAAATACGCATTTTTAGGACTATCTGATCAACAAGGTAATTTTGAAATAACTTTGTTTAGTGAAATTTATACAAAATCAATTGATCTGCTTAAAGAAGGAGAATTACTAGCTGTTGATGTAACAGTAAAGAAAGAGGAAGAACAAATTAGACTAACAGCCAACAATATCTACAAACTTGATGACTTACAGCCATTCACAAAAATCACTTTAAAAATTAGCCAAAATACTATCGTAAAGGGATTACTAGATGAAATTAAATCTCTGCCTGCTGGAAAATGCGAAGTTTATTTAGAAATTTCCAAAGAAATTTTAGGCGCAATCACTACAATTAGCTTAGGGAAAAAAGCAATCAACACGCATATCTACCAACAACTAACCGCTTGGTCGATGTAAGCGCTTTGTAACCAAGCTCTTGCTACATAAGCAAAGAGTTGATTAACAAAGCACCAACATACATACCTAGTCTTCTTCTACGACTTTTTTGAAATATTGCTTTTCAAGCTTTGCAATTTCTCCATTCTTAATCATAGCATCCAACATTTCATTGATCTGCTTAAGCAAAGGCGCACCCTTAGGCACAGCTATTGAAAATGTCATAATAGTTTCATTAATCGGAATAACCTTCAAATCTGGATTAGAATTTTGCATTTCATACGCTTCTGAATACCCGGTTAAAATTGCATGGCATTTGCCTTCATCCATAGCCTTAACTAAGTCAGCAAACTTATGCCTCTCCAATTTATTTACGCCATTAAATTCGCTATCTTTCTTATCACCAAAGTACTTCTCATAAGTTGTACCTGTTTCAAAACCTAGCGTTTTGCCATTTAAATCTTCAACCTTATTAACAGTCGAGGCTATTGATGTAACAATCACAGACATTGAACGATGATAAGGCATAGAAAAATCAACTTCCTTAGCACGATCTTCCGTTTTTCCAATTGCAGCTATTGCAAAATCCACCTGCTTTTTAACAACCGTTTTAATAATGTCTTTAAAATCAACATCATGAAAATGAACCGTTTTACCTAGCTTTTTAGCAATAGCATTAATTAGCTCAACTTCAAAACCTCCCAATTTACCATTTTCATTATAAATAAATGGAGGATAATCACTTGAAACAGCTATATTCAAAACATTATCACTATTAGTTTCAGGCGCTTTATTATCCTTTTTTTCGCACCCTACAAACATTAAAGCAATCATCAATAAATTTAAAATTCTCATTAATTTAACCCTTCAGTTGATTCATATCACTTAAAAATACGCTACCACGGTTTCTATAGTAGAGCACTATTATAGCTAATCCAATAGCAGCTTCAGCCGCAGAAGTAGCAAGAACAAAAAGTGAAAATATTTGACCATCTAAGTCCTTCAAAATAGCTGAAAAACCAACAAAATTTATGCTAGCACTAAGAAGCATTATCTCTATCGAAAATAATACTGAAATCATATTGTGACGACGATAATAAATACCAAACAACCCCAAGCAAAACAGATAAATGGATGGTACTAAAACTAAAAGTTGGCTCATATATCAACCCCTTTTTTAAATGGGACTTTGACAAGCCTCAAAGTATCAGAAGGCTCGCGGTTTACTTGATCACTAATTTTTTGATGATTAACATCCCGACGATCACGCAGAGTTAATAGTATTGCCCCAATCATCGCCAACAAAAGTAGTAACCCAGAAATTTGAAAAATATAGAAATATTGAGTGTATAAGTAACTACCAATCAAATGAGTATTCGTAATCATTGCTGGAATGGGTAGAGCAATAATATCACCTGCTTTTTCCCAGGTTTTCCAGGGTAAAATTGCGATAATCAACTCAATAAACAATGCAAAAGCTACAATAGCGCTAAATCCTGTATACGAACTGTATTTAAATTTTAAAAGTTCCTGATCAATATCAAGCATCATCACGGCAAACAAAAAAAGCACAGCAACAGCACCCACATAAACCACTACTAGCATCATTGCCAAAAATTCAGCACCCCAAACTAGAAACAACCCAGCTGCATTGAAAAAAGTCATAACTAATAGCAATAAACTATGAACTGGTGTGCGCATTAATACGACACCTGTTGCAGATCCCATTAATCCAACCACAAACATTATGTAAAGAATTGTATAACCCATCAGTTATTCTCAGCTTTTTTAGCAATATTTTCAGAAATAGCTTGCTCCCAACGATCACCATTAGCAAGCAAACGCTCCTTATCAAAAAGTAACTCTTCATGAGTTAGGGTGGAAAATTCAAAATTTGGCCCCTCTACTATAGCATCAACCGGGCACGCTTCTTCACACAACCCACAATAAATACATTTGGTCATATCTATATCGTAGGTAGTAGTCCTTCGGCTCCCATCATCTCGCGCCTCTGCCTCAATAGTAATTGCTTGGGCAGGACATACAGCCTCACACAATTTACATGCAATACAACGTTCTTCTCCATTAGGATAACGTCGAAGTGCATGCTCTCCACGAAACCTTGGACTAAGCTCACCTTTTTCAAAGGGATATTGGATAGTAACTTTGCGTTTAAACATATAGCGTAGCGTTGTAAACAAACCCACAGCTATATCAAATAGCACTAAACGTTTAAGTGATTTTTTTAGCTTTTCGATTTTTTGCAACATTAAATACTTCCTAGTCGAAAAAGTTTCAAAACGGCAACTAAAACTACAGCTATTAAAGAAATTGGTAAAAATATTTTCCACCCTAAACGCATCAATTGATCATAGCGATAGCGAGGTAAACTGGCCCTAACCCAAATAAATAAAAATAAGAAAGCAGAAATTTTCAACGCAAACCATACATAGCCAGGAATTATCTGAAAAATCGGCAAATTAAATGGGGGAAGCCAACCGCCAAAAAATAAAATCACATTCAAAGCACTTAACAAAATCATGTTTGCATATTCACCTAAGAAAAATAATGCAAACGCAAATGATGAATATTCAACATGGTAACCTGCTACCAGTTCGGCCTCAGCCTCTGGCAAATCAAACGGAGTACGATTCGCTTCCGCCAAAGACGATATGAAAAAAATCACCCACATTGGTAATAGGTAAACCACAAACCATGTATCACTTTGAGCAAGAACAATTGCAGATAAATTCAAAGACCCAACATTAATAAGGACGGTAATAATAATTAAACCTATAGAAACTTCATATGAAATCATTTGTGCAGCCGAACGTAACGATCCTAAGAAAGCATATTTTGAATTACTTGCCCATCCAGCCAAAATAACACCATACACTGCCAAAGAAGAGGTAGCAAAAAGGTACAAAACCCCAACGTTAATATTTGCAACAACTACACCTTCATCAAATGGGATTACAGCCCACGCTGCTAAGCTAAAGCAAAACGTAATCATTGGAGCCATAAAAAATAAAATCTTATTTGATGCAATAGGAATAATTGTTTCTTTATGCAAAAGCTTAATTGCATCCGCAATCGGCTGTAGCAAACCAAAAAACCCAACCATATTAGGACCAATACGTAATTGCATTGCTCCAATAATTTTACGTTCCGCATAGGTTATGTAGGCCACAGTTAAAACTAGAGGCAATATGATTGCTACACACTTAACAACAATCCATAAAACTGCGGGTATCACCGACCAAGCATATATAAATAAATCAGCAAAACTAAAATTGAATGATGTCATCAAACAACCCCACAATTTCCACCAACAATTTCACTAATCGCATTAGCCATATTAACGGAATGACGGCTAATTACATCGTGCATATAGTAATTTACCACAGCAGTTTTAAACGGTTCATGGCTTAATTTAGCATCCACCACATTGAATGGTTCAAAATCTGGTTTAGCTAATTGCGGTAACAAATTTTGCAACTGCGCCAGGGTATTAAACGGTAAAGATTTGCCCAATTTTTCTGAAAGTGCACGAATAATTTTCCAATCTTCCTTTGCCTCACCAGGAGGCATAAGCGCTTGCTTAGTTTGCTGTGCAACACCTTCCATATTTACGTATGTAGAGTTTTTTTCACTAAATGCAGATCCTGGTAAAATAACATCAGCACTGCTTGCTCCTATATCACCATGGTGACCTTGGTAAATAACAAATGCATCGCCATAGCTTTCATCAATATCTGCATTCAATAAATACAGTAATTTCAAGCTACCGTTCCTCGCGTTATCTATAATTTGATTGAAATTTTTACCAGTTTCCTTTGGCACAAATCCAACATCCAACCCACTAACCCGCGCTGCTGCAGTATGTAAAATATTAACCTGGCATGCATATTCCTTAAAAAGCCTATTTACCAAATTCAACATACCCAGTTGATTTGGCATAAAACAGCTTGTGCCCAAAATTACTATTGGCTTTTTAGCATTTCTCAAAATATCTAAAAACGGATGTGAACCTCTAATTAACTCATCCAGAGCGCTAGGCGTGTCACCTAAATGCATATAGGGATATGTCAAATCAGCCGGCTTACCAATTAAAGCAATTTTGCAGTGGTTATTTATAGCAGCTTTATGCAAGCGTGCATTAACCATTGTTGCCTCGTAGCGCGGATTACAACCAATTAATAAAACTGCGTCAGCTTCTTCAATATTTTTAATTGTTGAATTGAACAAATAATGACTCCGATGCTCATATGGCAACATCGCACCATCTACACGACAGTCACGATTATTAACCCCCACAGAATCAAGTAACATACGTAAAGCCAGCATACTTTCTTGATCAGCCAAATCTCCAGCTAAAGCAGCCATTTCATGAGGTTTAGTCTCAACAATTTTTTGACAAACCGTAGTAATTGCTTCTTCCCAAGAACAAGCAGTCAGTTTGCCATCTTTTCTAATGTAAGGCTTATCAAGGCGCTGACAAGCCAGGCCATCATATGAAAAACGCGTTTTATCACTAATCCATTCTTCATTAATTGTTTCGTTTAGGCGAGGCATAATCCTCATCACTTGCTGATCACGCACATCTATACGAATATTACTACCTACCGCATCTAGAACATCTATGGAATCTATGCCTCGCAATTCCCAAGGTCGTCCATGAAAAGCGTATGGCTTATTAGTAAGAGCTCCTACAGGACAAATATCTATCATATTGCCTGAAAGTTCTGAACTTATAGCTTTACCCAAATAACTAATAATTTCTGTATTTTCGCCTCTACCACTGGTTCCAATTTCCTGAACACCTGCAACATCGGTAGCAAAGCGCACACAACGTGTACAATGAATACACCTATTCATCACTGTTTTAATAAATGGCCCCATATATTTATCATGAACCGCACGCTTAGAAAAATCATAGCGACTATTATCAGAGCCATAATTCAAGGTTATATCCTGCAAATCACATTCGCCACCCTGATCACAAATTGGACAATCTAATGGATGATTGATAAGTAACAACTCCAAAACACCCTTGCGAGCCTTCTCAACCATAGGAGTTTTAGTTCGAACAACCATTCCTTCATAAACTGCAGTAGCACAACTCGCCACTGGCTTAGAAGATTTTTCAACCTCAACCAAACACATACGGCAATTGCCAGCCACTTTTAAACGTGGATGATAACAAAACACAGGAATTTCTTTATCCAATTCACCACAAGCATTTAAAATACTGGTACCTGGCTCTACTTCAACCTCTACGTCATCAATAATTAGCTTAACCATTTGAATTAACCACCTTAGGAAACCACCTTCTTAATACGCTCTTCTATCTCTGGCCTAAAGTGCCTGATCAAACCTTGAACTGGCCATGCAGCAGCATCTCCAAATGCACAAATAGTATGACCTTCTATTTGCTTAGAAATATTTTGTAAAAGCTCAATATCACTAATTTCAGCCTGACCTTTAACCAATCTTTCCATCATCCTCCACATCCACCCAGTCCCCTCACGACACGGGGAACACTGCCCACAACTTTCATGCATGTAAAATTTGGACAACCTAGCAATTGCTTTAATCACATCCGTTGATTTATCCATCACAATTACTGCAGCTGTACCCAAACCACTTCCTACCTCATGAAGATAATCAAAGTCCATTAAAACATCATCACAAATTGATTTTGGCAATAAAGAAACAGAAGAACCACCAGGAATTACTGCTTTTAAATTTTCCCAACCACCACGTACTCCACCAGCATGTTTTTCAATTAGTTCTTTTAATGGAATACCCATTGATTCTTCGACGTTACATGGTTTATTAACATGGCCTGAAATGCAAAATATCTTTGTACCAGTATTATTAGGCCTGCCAATACCAGAAAACCAAGATGCTCCCCTTTTTAAAATACTGGGAACCACAGCGATTGACTCAACATTGTTAATCGTAGTCGGACAACCGTATAGTCCTGATTGAGCCGGAAAGGGTGGCTTTAAACGAGGAAAGCCTTTTTTGCCCTCAAGACTTTCCATCAATGCAGATTCTTCACCACAAATATAAGCTCCAGCACCACGGTGCAAATAAACATTTAAGTGCCAACCTATGGTTTTCTCCGAATTTTTTCCAAAAAAACCTGATGCATACGCTTCATCTATTGCTGCCTGCAAAACCTCAGCTTCACGAAAATATTCCCCACGCACGTAAATATAAACTGTGTTAGCACCAATTGCACAACTAGCGTAGGCAATACCTTCTAACAATTTATGCGGTTCATTCCTTAAAATATCACGATCTTTGCAAGTGCCTGGTTCACTTTCATCTGCATTCACCAACAAATAATGTGGCTTTTCACTTTTCTTTGGCATAAATGACCATTTCGTGCCAGTTGAAAACCCTGCACCACCCCTGCCACGTAATCCGCTGGCCTTAACTTCTCCTATTATCCAGTCAGAACCTTTTTGGATAAATTCCTTAACTCCGTGCCAATCACCACGTGATTGTGCTCCTTTTAAATCACTTGCTCCCTCTCCAAAAAGATTAGTAAAAATTCGATCTTGAGGTTTCAACATGGCTTACCCTTTGAACATTGCCGCCCCGTTTGCGAACCATATTTAGGCAATTTGCCGGACTTTAAATCATCAAGTATTTGTTCAACAGATTCCGGAGTTAAATCTTCAAAAAAATCATCATTAATTTGCATCATAGGAGCATTAACACAAGCCCCTAAACATTCAACTTCTGACAAACTAAACGTTCCATTTTCAGTCGTTTGCCCTAATGAAATATTCAACTTATCCTGGCAGGTTTTTATAATTTCTTCAGCACCACGCAAAGCACATGGAATGGTTCCACATACTTGTACATGGTATTTACCAACAGGTTTTAAATTAAACATCGTGTAAAAGCTCGCCACCTCATAAACGCGAATTTCAGGCATACCTAGTAAATTTGCAACTTCAGCAATCGCTCCATGATTAAGCCAACCAGAATTTTGACGCTGCGCTAAATCAAGTAAAGGCAGTACGGCACTAGATTTACGATCATCTGGATATTTCTTTAAAATCTCTGCTATTTTAGTTAGATTTTCTTGGTTAAAGGAAAAAGTCATTAACGGTCAACCTCTCCAAATACAATATCCATTGACCCCAAAACTGCCACTATATCCGAAAGCAAATAACCACGACCCATAAAATCAAGCGCTTGTAAAAAAGCAAAACCAGGTGCTCTGATTTTACAACGATACGGTTTGTTAGAGCCATCTGAAATTAAATGCACACCAAATTCACCTTTTGGAGCCTCAACAGCTACATAAACTTCCCCTTCAGGCACATGAAATCCTTCAGTAAATAGCTTAAAATGATGAATCAAAGCCTCCATTGAGGTTTTCATTTCCGACCGACTTGGAGGAGAAATTTTATAACTGTGATGATGCACCGGCCCCTTTGGCATTATTTCTAAGCATTGCCGAACCAGCTTAACCGACTCTCGCATCTCAGCAACTCTTACCAAGTAACGATCATAACAATCCCCATGTTTACCTATGGGAATATCAAAATCAAGCTTTTCATAAATTTCATAAGGCTGAGATTTACGCAAATCCCATGGTACACCAGATGCCCTTAACATAGGACCCGAAAGTCCCCAGGCAATTGCATCCTTGCTATCAATAATTCCTATATCAACAGTACGTTGCTTAAAAATGCGGTTATTGGTAACGAGATTTTCAATATCATCAACAACCTTTGGAAACCGTTCAGTAAAACTATAAATTTCTTCAAGCAAAGATTTAGTAACATCATTGGCAACACCACCAGGACGAAAATAAGCAGCGTGTAACCTAGCTCCACTCGCCTTTTCATAAAACCCCATAATTACTTCGCGTTCTTCAAATGCCCACAAAAATGGAGTCATTCCACCGACATCAAGAACAAAAGCCGCAATATTTAGCAAGTGATTGCCAATTCTAGACAGCTCACTAAACAAAATTCGAATACATTGAGCACGCGCTGGAGCACTAATAGAAAGTAATTTTTCAACTGCCATGACAAAAGCATGCTCTTGGTTCATGGGCGCAACATAATCAAGCCTATCAAAATAGGGAATAGCCTGTAGATAAGTTTTTTGCTCAATTAATTTTTCTGTACCACGGTGCAAAAATCCAATGTGTGGATCTGCCCTTTCAACAACCTCACCATCAAGATCAAGAACCAAGCGCAACACCCCATGAGCAGCAGGGTGCTGCGGTCCAAAATTGATAGTATATTTATCATTCATTGATGAACCTCTGTTTCCTTTTTCAAAAGTTCATCCCATTGACCTTCCCAAGGGCTTAGGAAATCAAATTTACGAAAAGGCTGACCTAGGTCTAATTCCTTATATTCAACTTGGCCAGAATTTTTATTAAAATAAACTTCGTTATAACCCGAAACAGGAAAATCCTTCCGCAATGGATGACCAGAAAAATTGTAATCACACAAAATACGACGCAAATCAGGATGATTATCAAAAGGAATACCAAACATATCCCAAACTTCACGTTCGTACCAATTGGCATTTGGATACACATTAATTACGGAAGATATTGGAACCGAAGTATCACAAGATATTTTAACCATTAACCGCTGGTTAGTAGTATGGCTTAACAAGTGATAGACTAGCTGGTAACGAATCGGATTTTGAGGATAGTCAACACCTGCTAAATCAACCAACTGGGAAAAACGCATTTTTGGGTGATCACGCATAAACATAAGCACACGCACAATATTTGCAGGAAAGACGAAAACACTAATCGGTGACGTTGACACATCAACCCTTTGAAGATCAGGGCCTATAGCCGTAAGTAATGTTTCTAAAGATTCTTGCAATTTAAAATAAATCTGTGCCAACTTAAGTGGAGTATACCATGGAAAATGCTTGTGAAAATCCTATTTCATTAAATTTTAATAGGTTTTAAGCTCTACACCGATTTACAAGTTTTAACATACACGTTTAACCATTTTTTAATCTATATTGGGATATATTGTATTTAAGAACAGTTCTTCAGATATTACTTCAAGGCATCATTCTAAAACCCTTAAGGATGCCAATGGCGAAGCTATGTCTGTCTTCTAGGATGGTGCCAAGGCGGGTGGCCCACCCTTCATTTGGGCGGGGGTGGGGGATGGAACCGTATACCATCAAGAGATTAATTATTCGTTAATTTTCATGAAAAAACTTATACGCTACGTCATTATACCAGCAGACAAGCAACTTTAAGAATCACTTCTAACAAAATGAACATTGATAATTGGTTTTTTCCCAAAGCGTTGATTACATTCTTGTTTTATAGATCTTTGCAAAGCTTCGAGGTAATTTTTTTCCTTACCCATCTCTTGACGCATAGTACGCCTAACAATATTTTGCAAAGATTCCATCAAATTTTCAGACTCTTCACCCTGTTCAACAACCCCACAAAAACTTACCACGGGTATTCCTTGAAGTTGATGAATATCATCCACAGGGACACTTATAAAAATAACACCTTGAACAGAAACTTTATTACGTTCTTTTAAGATTGAGCTTTGCATATTAACTAAACACTTGCCATCAATCCCCCAACGTCCAGATTCTATAGTATCAATAATTTTTGGCTTATCACCAGCAAGCTCGACCAAAGAACCATTCTTTATCAGTAATGAGTGCGGCACACCATTAGCTAAACCAAGCTCCGCTTGCGCGTGCATATGACGTGCTTCCCCGTGAACCGGAATTAACGAGCGTGGACGAATCCAACCGTACATAGCAATAAGATCTTGCTGACCAGGATGCCCAGAAACATGCACGTCTTCATCATGAGAGGTAATCAAGCGAATACCCTGATGAATTAAGCGGTTTTGCATTGCAGAAATGCTACGTTCATTGCCAGGAATTACGCGCGATGAAAATATTATTGTATCGCCAGAATCAAGAGAAACCAGCGGATGTTCTTTTTGTGAAATTCTAGCTAAGGCAGATCTATACTCACCTTGTGAACCAGTACTAATTAACAGAACTTTTTCACTAGGCATATCCATCGCCTGATCAACAGTTATAAAAGCAGGAAGCCCCTTTAAATAACCCGAATGAACGGCAGCATTTACCATACGATCTAACGATCTACCAACAAGCGCAACCTTTCGCCCTACCTTATGGGCAGCAAATGCAATAGACTGAATACGCGCCAGATTTGAAGAAAAACAACAAACAACAACACACCCATCTGTGATTTGAGGTAGTAATTTTTCTAACTCAACGCTCACGTCATTTTCTGAGCCAGCAGTATTTTTTTCAAAGACATTAGTTGAATCACAAACTAAAGCCAAAACCCCTTCGTCACCAATTTCTTTAAGACGATTTTCATTTGTAACCTCTCCTAATAAAGGATCTGTATCAATTTTCCAATCACCTGTGTGAAGAACACAACCATGTTCTGTACGAATTGCCAAAGCATTAGGTTCAGGAATTGAGTGAGTTAAAGTAATATATTCCACATCAAACGAACCTATTTGCACCCTGCCAGAAAGCGGAACCTCAATTATTTTTACCTGTTTTGCCCAGGATTTCTCCTCAAGCTTTTGGCGCAAAACTTGAGCCGTAAAAGGAGTAGCATAAACTGGACACTTTAAATACGGCCACAAATATGGCACAGCGCCAATATGGTCTTCATGAGCATGGGTCAATACTAAAGCTTTAATATTGTCTACATAATCTAATATTGACGAGGGATCTGGCATAATAATATCTACCCCTAGGCGATCACCAAAGGTAATACCACAATCAACCATTATCCACTCGTTGTTGTGACCAAACAAATTGAGATTCATTCCAATCTCACCGGCTCCGCCAAGAGGCAGAAACCAAAAATTCTTCTTTTTTGGAAGAGCTAACACTAAAAATTCCTTAAGTTTATATTTTAAAAATTATATCTGTGCCCCTGTACCCATTTAAAAAATCAACATTTGAAATGGGTTTTGAACCAGGCCTTTGTAGCATTTTAAGGCTAATTGCTCCTACTTTACAAGAAATTAACACCTGAAAGTTATCTTTAGCAACCCAAGTGCCAGGCTGATACGGTAGAGTTTCATTAAATAATTCGGCTTCAATAATTTTAATTGTCTCTCCACTTAGTTCGCACACCGTGCCAGGCCAAGGTAATAAAGCCCTAATCTTACGAACAACAATTGAAGCTTCTTGGTTAAAATCTAAAGTGCTTTCCGTTTTTTTAAGTTTGTGCGCATAAGTTACCCCATCCTCTGGTTGGGCAACTGCCAAAAGCTTACCATTCAAAATATCTGGCAAACACTCCAACAGAGCTTCTGCACCTAAATTAAGCATTTTATCATGTAAATCTTTACTGGTTTCATTATTCACAATCAGTATTTTCTTAGTATAAAGCATAGCGCCAGTATCAAGCCCTGCATCCATTTGCATAATCGTAATACCTGTTTCTAAATCACCAGCCTCAACAGCCCTATGAATAGGTGCAGCCCCACGCCACCGTGGCAATAACGACGCATGAATATTTATACAACCCAATTTAGAGGCATCTAAAATTGCTTGTGGTAGCAGCAAACCATACGCCGCAACAATCGCTAAATCAGCGTCTAAACTCTTTATTTGTTCTAATTCTTCTGCCGACTTCAAACTTGATGGTGTAAATACTGGAATATCTTGTGTTTCAGCAAATTCATGAACTGGTGACTTTGTTTCAGAATGCCCCCTACCTTTAGGACGTGGCGGCTGCGTGTAAACAGCAACAACATGGTAACCTGAATCAACCAGAGCCTTTAAAGGCGCCAAGGCAAATTCCGGAGTTCCCATAAATATAAGTTTAACCATGCTGTGTAAATTCGTTTTTTTTTATTTTCAATTGTTAATGTTTAACACATAAATCAAACCATTGACAAAATCACTTTTAATTACCAAATTATAACCATAATCTCTTAAACAACATGTGCTGTGGATCGTTCGTTTCAAATTTAGCTAGCCGCACCCAACCTTTAAACGGGTGCCCTTCACTATTGAAGCGAGATCTTTATGACAATTTCTATACAAATCCACGAACTTGGCATTTCTTTTGCCCACAAAACTTGTTTTGAGAATTTTTCAACACAGGTTAATTACGGGGACCGCATTGCGATTATAGGGCAAAATGGTAGTGGGAAATCCACGCTGATTAAGATTTTACAAAATCAATTAGAACCTAGTAGCGGAAAAATCCAAATTTCTAAAGATGTTATCTTTGGATATGTCCCCCAAGTAATCTACGAATTTGAATCTTTAAGCGGTGGACAACGTTTAAACCAAGCATTAACAAAAGCGCTTAGTGTTAATCCGAATATTCTGCTTCTTGATGAACCAACCAATCATCTTGATTACAGTAACAGAAAATCACTAATGCGAATGCTCAATAACTATCCCGGAACACTAATTGCAGTGTCACATGATGTAGAGTTTTTACAAAATTGTGTTGATACCTTATGGCATATCGATAATAGCAAGATTCATATTTTCTCAGGAAATTATGACGATTACATGCGTGAAGTTAAAATTAAACGCACATCAATTGAGCAAGATTTATCAATGCTTGATCGCCAGAAAAAAGATGCCCACCAAGCTCTGATGAAAGAACAGGAGCGCGCAAGCAAACGCAAAGCTTACGGAGAAAAAAAATATGCTGATGATAAGTTGGCGTTAAGAGCTGCTCAAGGTAAAGGTGAAAATACACACAACAAAAACAAAAAAAATATTTCTAATGCAAAAGATGATCTTCTTGAAAAATTATCAAGCTTACGCTTACCAGAGGTACTTACTCCCAAATTTTCTTTAAAATCCGCCGATTTAAAAGACTGTATTTTAGTTTCTATAACTGATGGCTCGGTTAGTTATAAAGGTGGTGAGATTATTCTTCAAAACATTAATCTTTCACTTAGTTCTAAAAGCCGCATTGCACTTCAAGGGGATAATGGTAGTGGAAAATCAACCCTCCTTAAGGCTATTTTGGGGGATAAAAGCGTAATCAAATCTGGCAACTGGTACACGCCACGAGACATAGGTTATCTTGATCAACATTACAGCACACTTTCACTTGAAAGATCAGCGCTTGAAACCATTGCTGAACTCGCCCCCACTTGGAATCACGCAGAAATTCGCAAACACCTTAATGATTTTTTGTTCCGTAAAAATGAAGAAGTTAATGCAAAAGTTAGTCAACTTTCCGGTGGAGAAAAATTAAGATTAAGTCTTGCACAGATTGCAGCTAAAACCCAAAATTTTTTAATTTTAGATGAAATTACCAACAATGTCGATTTACCAACGAAGAATCATATTATGGAGTTCCTAAACACCTATCCTGGTGGGTATATTATTGTCTGCCACGACAATGCCTTCTTGGAAAAATTGTATTTAAATGAAATCTATTTGATAAAAAACAAAACCTTATTGCATAAATAAAAATCAATACAGATTAATTATGTTGCTTTAAGTGAAAGTATCGCACAAGCCCTAGACTTGACGAGCAGAAATAAAGACTCTATAAATTTTCAATGTAACAACACTAAAGGATTTTTCTAATATGACTTTTAATAAAAAATTACTAGCATTAGCTATTGCTCATTTTGCATTTGCACAGTTTGTTTTTGCTATGGACGGAGTAGAAGATGGAAAAGAAGGAAGTAGAATTGCAAAAGCAGCAGGAAAGCTTGTAGAAAGCGGCTTTGAACGCTTAAACAAGCGTGTCAATCTAGATGAAGCTGTTGTTAAAGGATCTGCAGCTTGCCAAGGATGCGGCCGTGGTCTACTTACTTTTACAAGAGGAACAACCACTGTAGCCTTAGGTTTATTGGACAGAGTGGATGTCTTGCTTAGCGGCAGAATAACCACTACAAAAGGTGTGATTTCAGGATATGAAAAGCAAGCAGTATCATATGTACAATCAAAGAACTACAACACAATAGTCAGTGCCTACCAATGGCTAAAAGAAAATACACTCTATGTAATGTTTGAAAAACTAGACTAACCTAAAAACTAAATAGCAAAGGTTCTAAATCAGAATCTTTGCTAGCTACCCCTCTTAAATTCCGAGACACTTAACTAAAGAATGATAGAAAGGGTTGAAGCAGTTTCTGAAGATTGCTCTCGGATTGAAGGTGATGAAAAATATCAAGAGAAGCATCTACCATAGTGACACTTCTAGAGGTGACTTTTGATCGACGGTGAAATCGTGCGGCCCTATGCCTTATATCAGAATTGCTAGCCTCAATAGGAAAGGTGAGATCCTTGCCAACAAAGTGCCTCTCTTCAGGTAGCACCCTATAAAAGCCCTCCCACGCATCAGTTACAAAGGTACATTTTCCTGTATCAACTTTTTGCACGAGTTTTTTAAGGCAGGCATCAGAACGAGTGCCCAGCTGTCGTCCAAGAGGTGCACGCGATACCCCATCAATGGCTCGCCACAACCAAATAGGGTTTTTTTTCCATTCACAAAATGCCAGAACTCGTCAATCATGACAACCTCTGGTTCTCCTCTTTGATCTGGGGGATCTATTTGGGCAGCTGCAGCTTTGACCCATTTTAAAACAGCAACGGTGCTGACCTTAAAAAGACGTCCTATGTTGCCCATAGAAACACCGCAAAATCCATAGAGCACTATCGCAAAAGATTTAAGGGCAGGATGCACACCTCTTGCCTTTGTTGCTGTAAATTGGCAGCCGCATGCCTTGCATTTATAGCGTTGAAGACCACGAACATAGCCTGATTTTACGTAACTGGTTGATGAACACTTTTTACAATTTAATTCTGTCATAACTTCCTCCATGACAAAACCATATCACTCTATCGTTCTTTAGTTAAGTATCTCCAATTTATACAATGTTTTACCAATCGTTAGGCAGTTCTCCTTGAAAAGTCCTAAATATCAGTTTTTTAAATCTGCAAAATAACATCACCAAACTAGTGGCGGTTGCAGAATTGGAAATGAAATTTCAAGAAACTAGGTAGCTTATTTGCAAAGATAATGCAAAGAAGATGAGTAATAGTTCACAAGTTTGAGCTACCATATGTGGAAGCGGGATAGAGGGGCTCAACCTCCTCACTCACTCTATTTGACTTATAAGGTGATGTAGTTATAAATAAATCCACTGCTTTGAGACCCAAACCTAAAATGTTAGTAAGTGAAGAAGCAAAATTGTAGATATTTGCTTGATTATGATCATCTGTAGCTGCTGACTGTATACTCAATACTACAGAGGCAATATTACAACCAACAATCAATCCATTCAAAGCCAAGTGGGCTGCCCCCTTCATCTTTCCATTTTTCCAGTCCCAGTAGCCATTGTACCCCTTAAAAACTGCTGCCACGAGGCTAGTGCTCGCATTTGCAATTTTAACTCCTCGAGTTGATTCTCCATTAAGCGCTTCCCAGTTTGCCACTGCACCTAAAAAGGCAGAACCAGTATTTAAAGCTAGCGATGCAATCTTACTTTTCACGTTATCGCCATCAAGATTCAAATCAGCACAACAGCACATAGCTTCAAAATTTAAGCTGATTACGCACAAAAATATAAAAACTGTTTTTTTAAGATAGTCTAAATTATGACATTTCATTATGTTTCCTATAAACCCAGGTTACAGTTGGGTATTTTCTTACCATCTATGTTTAATGTACCTGTGGTTGGTTAATGGATAGTTAAAATTGAAGTTGTTGCTGTGTTGCATAAATCAAATTATAGGTACTATCCTCCCGGAAATTGCCAAGGCAATGTTACTTCCTTTAGTTTTGGCGCTGCAATTTTATGAAATCTATAATTTTTTAAAGGTTACTAATTTTTCTGGCCAAATTTAGCCCATCAACATTGCCAACATCAACGCACAATCCATCAAAAACCACTCCTCGTAGTTTTTTATTTTCCCCAGACTCAGTATACATGCCAGAAAATGAATGGGGTTTAATTGGCAAGTTTGCAACTACACGTGGATTTATTAGTTGAACGCCAATATAAACATAACGCTCATGCTGGTGCTCGGTTGGTCTTTTTAATAGACCATTTTCTAAAACAAAATCACCCAAGCCAGTGTGCCCTTTCGCATTGTTTAAAGGCGTGACACTTAAACAAAAATCATCTGATTCCTGCATTGCATTAATCATTTTTTGAATGATAGATGGGGTCACATCAACCCAATACACATCTGCATTTGCCACAACAAATGGCTTATTTTCAAATTCACCTAAGGCATTACGCACGCCACCAGCTGTTTCTAACAACTCAGGTTCATGGCTGATGACAATCTCCAAATCACTAAACCGCTTCACGTAATTTGCTATTTGATCTGCACGATAGTGGGTATTGATAACAATCCGTCTAAAACCAAATGCCTTTAATGCATTAATCGTAATTTCTAAACAACAAGTGTCACCTATTGGAACAAGTGGTTTTGGAACATCTTTTGTGATTTCCCCTAAGCGCTTTCCCAAACCAGCAGCAAGTACCATTGCCGTTTTTGAAATATCAATCATAAGGATGGCACCACTCGTTTAACTTCTGGCACGTTTTCATCAAACCATTGCCAAACTGCTTTTAATTCCTCTATTTGACAACACTCTTTTAGTAAACTCCACAAGTGCGGAATTTGTCCTAAAAAGCGAGTATCCCCAGCTTCTTTCGCTTTCCTGGTAAACAAACCAATAATGCGCGCCTGCCTAACGGCACTTACAATAGAGCCTGCTATAAAAATTTCTTGGTGATCCCCTTTGGGAAACGCATCTAGATATTTCTTCCAAAGCATTTTTTGTAAATCATAAGAAACATATCTTCGCGCATCATGGAGTAAAGAAACTAAATCACTAGCAACTGGCGCCCAAACAGCATCTTGAAAATCAAGTAATCCAACATTTTTAAGAGTTCCCCTTTGGGGTAAATCCATTAAATTATCCACATGGTAATCACGCAAAAATATAGTCTTTTTAGAATCTAACCCAATATTTAAAGCATCCTTCCACGCTTTTAGAAAATCATTTTCAACATTACTTTCAACATGTTCATCGACCACTTCAGTGTAATAAGATGCTAAAAACTGGCGTACCTTATTCAAGCCAAAATCAACGTCATATACTTTTAAAAAAGGTTGTTGGTCTTGGGTACGCTCTTGCAAATGCACCAAAACTCCGACGGCATCATTGTAAATTTCCCACTCTCTCTTTGGATCACTTTGTAATACTTTGGTAAAAGTTGCATCCCCAAAATCTTCGAGTAATAAAAAACCGTTTTCTGGATCCGCTTCGATAATTTCAGGAGCACTTAAATCTTGGTCACACAAATACTGACCAATTGTCATAAATGATTTTAAAGACTCCAAATCAGGACTATCCATCAATACCAAAGAATTTTGACCATTTTGCCAACGAAAATATTTACGAGTTGATAAATCGGCAGTTAGATACTGTTTTTGATAATGATCATAACTACCCCAAAAACTTGGAATTCTTTCATTCATATATTTTCTCCCAAACTAAGCGGCGCTGATCATTAGCCAATACCTCTAACACACATTTAATGTGCGGATTAAATTCTCGCCCTAAACGCTCAGGCCATTCTATAATCAATAAATTTTGAGTATTAAGCTCATCAAGACCGAGCTCTTCAATACTATTAGGATCATCCAAGCGATACAAATCGACATGCCACAATACTCCCTTCCCCACATTATAAGACTGCATAATATTAAAGGTCGGGCTAGTGACCTCATCAGCACACCCAAGAGCCTTAATAATGTGTTTGGTTAAAGTAGTCTTACCTGCCCCCATTTCACCATAAAGCAAGAGCGGCATCCTCACATCAAGCATGCTAGACATCCGCCCCGCTACTGTAGCAATAGTATTTAGATTAAAAGTAATATCGAACATGCTTAAATATTTAGCAAACTTTACCAAAAAAAGCGCGCTAAATTATTGACAGCGTAAAATTTCGTAATATATCTGTATTTGAAATAGACATACCCTTTAAGGCATGATTGAAGATGTAGAAGAATGATAAGTTAAACTTAATGTATTCAGCAATTAATCGGGTGCCAAATATTTTAAAAGAAATTCGCAAAACTGATTTGCCAATTAAAAATACATTAAAAAGTAATCTTTTGCTTGACCAGCACACCGTTGCTTGCTCTGTTGTTTTTGAAGGGGTCGGCGTGCACTCAGGCAAAGCCGTTTGTATGATCGTGCACCCAACCACAATTGACCACGGCATCGTTTTTGAACGTACCGATATTGAAGACCGCCCAAACCGCATTCGCGCCTCATGGACCATGGTACAATCAACTAACATGTCTACGACTATTGCCAACCAATCAAATGTTTCAGTTGCTACCGTTGAACACATTCTAGCAGCTTTAACCGGCCTTGGGGTGACCAACGCCCACATTACGATTGATGGGCCCGAGGTACCAATAATGGATGGCTGCTCCAAAGCCTTTTGTGATGGAATTTTAGAGGCAGGAACCATGCGTCAATCAAAAAAACGTCACCAACTAAAAATTACCCACACCGTAAGGGTTGAAAATGAAAACGGATGGGCCCAACTCAGCCCCAGAGATACTAACCTATTTAGTGTGCACTTTACCCCATCGCAGCGCTACGAAGGACTAACCGGAGAGCAACACCAAGAATTTTCACTAGTTGAAGACAGCTTTGCTGAAATAGTTTCCAGCGCCCGTACATTTGGATTTTATGAAGATGCACAAAAACTTTGGGCCGCCGGCCTTGCCAAAGGAGCATCCCTCGATAACACAGTCGTTATCCACAAAGGTGCCATCATGAATGAAAGCGGATTACGCTTTAGTAACGAGCTCGTTCGCCATAAATTGCTTGATGCGATTGGCGATCTTGCCCTGGCCGAATACCTACTAATCGGCCACTATGAAGCCCTTAACCCAGGGCACACCCTTAATTATCAACTTTTGAAAAAGTATTTCGAAGAAATTTCCAAGTCATGAAAGGAATACGACTAACTGATTCTCAAGTACTTGCAATATGCAAATCCTTTAGAGCCTGTTTTTTACCAGGTGATCACATTTATGGTTGTATAGCTAATAAATCAAAGTTCCTCAACTTTTGAGCTACAAAATACCAAGGATACGTAAATCATCTAAGGTAATTTCGACTCATCCAGAATATTCTGTCAATTTTTGCAATGGATAAGCACAAAAAACCCGCTCAAGCAAAACTTGGCGGCTATTTTAAATTTAAAAACTATTGACTTTAACCATCATCTTGAATACCGACTCCTCCTGTAAAACTCCTACATGTAAATACACTTCGACAACCATCAAGGCTAATTCTCAGCACGCCTAAATACATCTGCCTACTTAGATTCACTAACGATATCCGAAGCTCTTCTGGGAGGCTTAAATAAAGTTCGCTTAAAACCTCCCATGTAATTCCAGACTTTGCAGACATAATCTTTTCCTGCAACAGCAAGTAACGCTTTTGCAAACACGTGTTAAGTCCTTCTGGAACATCACCTTTAACCAATAGATCAAGGTTACCCAAGACCTTATCCCATGACGGATCTTGCTTGATACTTTTTCTATCCAATCCTGTAGATTCTTCAATTCCTGCAGAAAACAACGAATACCCCAACACTAAAACTACCACTACAAAAAAATATTTTAGTGATTTTTTCATATAACCAATCTCCATTAAGTTTAAATTTTTGCCAGTATATTCTTATTTTTTTGCACTGGTCTAGAGATTTTTATAAGAAAAGTTTAATTTTTACTAAAATATAGTTCTTTATGATTTTAGTTCATGGCATTATTGCAGAAAAATCAAAACCACTCAGAACATCTGTCCGCAAAGGTGCCCCCTAAGAACTCCGAAACAAGTTCCAGAAGCACCTGCTTCATGACCAATTGCTAGACCTTTAGTCATTTCCTCTAATTTATTCTGTGCTATTATGCGCATCTCAAATTGACTAATAAGTTGTGCATAAAACTCCTCAACTCTCCGGCAAGCTGGCATTAATTTAGCTTTCTCCCTATCAATTGCAACTATAAGGCTGCTACGTCGCTTTAATACAGTCCCCACTAAGCTCTTGCTTTCAGGCCATAAACCTCCGACTTTCAATTGCATCTCAAGTTCCTTTATCTCCTGCATTGCACATGGAGAATCTGCACGAAGACTTGCTAACCTATCCCTAAGAACTGCGTTGTGTCGATCCAAATCATCTTGGTTCAGATGTGGATCGTCTGCAGAAAATACACCCCCTCCAGAAACTAGAAGCAAGAACACAAAAAAAAATTTTAGACTTTTTTTCATTAAGAAAACCACCATTACAAATTAATCTTTGTAATTATGTCTTAATTTTTTCACAATAGTCTATGTTATATGAAAATACATTTTTCAACCATTAAGATAAAAAAACATAAAAATTAACGTAAACAGAAAACTATACATGAAAAAAAGCTACCCTAGCATTATGCGGGAGTAGCTTTTTAAAGTACTTAAGTAGTCAAACGATTGGGAGGATTAATAATCCATTCCCATGCCGCCCATTCCACCCATGCCGCCCATACCACCTGGCATGCCTGCAGGAGCTGATTTTGCTTCAGGCTTTTCTGCAATCATTGCTTCAGTTGTAATTAATAGGCTAGCGATTGATGCTGCATCTTGTAATGCTGTGCGTACAACCTTTGTTGGATCAATGATTCCAGCTTTTAGCATATCGCCATATTCGCCTGTTTGCGCATCGTAGCCATATGAGAAGTTGCTATTGTCAAGGATTTTACCCACAACAATTGAACCATCCGCACCAGCGTTGATTGCAATCTGACGGCAAGGCACAGTCAAGGCTTGGCGAACAATACGAACACCAACTTCTTGATCAGAGTTAGCAGTCTTCATTCCCTCAAGAACTTTCAAGCTGCGTAACAAAGCCACACCACCACCAGGAACGATACCTTCTTCGATAGCCGCTCTTGTTGCATGCATAGCATCTTCAACGCGATCTTTACGCTCTTTAACTTCTGTTTCAGTTGCTCCACCAACACGAATTACAGCAACTCCACCGCTTAATTTAGCAAGGCGTTCTTGCAATTTTTCACGATCGTAGTCTGAAGTAGTTTCGCCAACTTGTGCGCGGATTTGGTTACAACGAGCAGCAATTTGATCTTTGCTACCAGCGCCATCAACAACAACAGTGTCATCTTTGCTGATAACAACTTTTTTAGCCGTACCCAACATAGAAATGTTAACGTTTTCAAGCTTAATGCCCATATCTTCAGAAACAACTGTACCACCAGTTAGAATCGCGATATCTTCAAGCATTGATTTACGACGGTCACCAAAACCAGGTGCTTTAACCGCAGCTACTTTCAAACCACCACGTAGTTTGTTTACAACCAAAGTTGCAAGAGCTTCGCCTTCAACATCTTCAGCAACAATCAACAATGGCCTGCCTGATTGCACTACAGATTCTAATAGTGGAAGCATAGCTTGCAAACCTGAAAGTTTCTTTTCGTGGATTAGAATAAACGGATTCTCTAATTCACAAACCATTTTTTCAGAATTTGTTACAAAGTACGGAGAAATGTAACCACGGTCAAACTGCATGCCTTCAACAACATCCAATTCAGTTTGCAATGATTTAGCTTCTTCAATAGTGATAACGCCTTCTTTACCAACTTTTTGCACAGCAGTAGCTAGCATTTCGCCAATTTCACGTTCACCGTTTGCTGAAATTGTACCAACTTGAGCAATTTCTTCATTAGTTGAAACAGTCTTGCTGCTTTTTTTAATGTTAGCAATTACAGCCTCAACCGCCATATCAATACCGCGCTTGAGATCCATTGGGTTCATACCAGCAGCAACTGCTTTAACACCTTCGCGCACAATTGCTTGGGCAAGAACTGTTGCAGTTGTAGTACCATCGCCAGCAAGGTCGCTAGTTTTAGTTGCTACTTCACGTAGCATCTGCGCGCCCATATTTTCAAAACGATCAGCTAATTCAATTTCTTTTGCAACTGAAACGCCGTCTTTAGTAATGCGTGGAGCA
>JAPLON010000086.1 GCA_026400695.1 Pseudomonadota bacterium | reverse complement strand
ACACCTCCTTCAGCCTTATCCCAAGCATAATGAAAAAAATGTCCTTTAATAATTTTTGAATCAAAGGCAGCACCATTGCAAAAATCATTAAACCAATCAAAACAATTATCAACAAAAATTAGGTCGTACTTGTTAGTGCTACTCACTAAAATCCATTTTAAGTACGCATCTAAAATTTGGCGTTTGGTAAAGTTACCTTTGTTTTCCCCCATAACAATTACCCCCGCATTGTACAAAAAACTTTTTTCTACAGAAGACAAGTCTAACGAAGTTAGACCTCCAAGATTTGTATCAGAACGTATGCGCTCAGCAAACTCAGGGGTACAGATGGAAAGCTGGGAATGCGTAATTCCAAGTATGTTATCAACAGTTACAGACCTTGCCGTTAATGCAAGAACTCCATGGGATTTTCCAATAGCACCAGACTCATTAAGATGTTTGTAAAAATCTGTCGGCAACGCATGTCCAGATCCTGATCCTTTAACTAGGGTTTCATCAAGATCACACACTAAAATTGGCAATCTACCTTCACTAGCTGAACTATTAACAGCGTGCAAAACCACTTCACTTAATTTTTTTGGACAATCATAACTTTTAAAATTGTAGGTAAACGCAGGTGGCGCAGTTTCTACAGATACCTTAGTAGATTCAATGGTAGCTACAATTTCTTCCACCAAATCCGTTGCCATAGCAACATTTAACAAAAGTGGGAATATTGCAAAAATAAAACCTAGCTTCATAAAATAACCTTTTTACGCACTAATACACTAACAATGCATAAAAAAGGTTAATAAATAGTTAAGAAAGTGTGTTTTAAAATTATATTAATATTCATATTGATACAATAATATTTTAATTGCAATGTGCCTCATAAGGTTAATCATATCCCTTATATAATTAAATGGATTCAGTCCCCTTGTTGCACAATAACGTCTCACAATGCAAACTGCAGTAATTACAGCACAACAAAACTTTACCGCAGAATAAACGTAACTTCTGCCAACAACAATTTCTTGCTCTACAGGTGCGTATAAGGATGACGCAGCTGGTAATACTACCCTTCCTCCTGCTCCTGCTCCTGCTTCTGCTTCTGCTTCTGCTTCTGCTTCTTCTTCCGCTTTTTTAAAATTGTAGTGTAAAAGGTGCAATGTTACACCTTTATAAAATCCTTTTTCCAAGAATGCACCAAACCACTTCGGTGAATCATCAAGGTAAAAAAAAGTATAATCTTTGGGTCTAGGAAGACTTTCTAAAACCTCCATTAGAGTAGCGTGCTTACAATGGCGTATTTCTCCACCGTCATCCATTGCCCCTCCCATAACTACAACTCCACAATTCCATATAAACCCATTGGGATGCACAGTATACCCGTTTCTTCTATACCGTCTGTCCTTTTCATAGCTTAATCGATCAGGTAATACACCACCAAAATTAGCCTCAGAACGTAAAAATTTGGCAATGTTTGGTAAACATATTGCCAATTCTGCATTTGTAGTTTCCATAACTGATTTTCTGTACTTACCGACATCTTCATCAGAAAATCTTCTTGTAATATCGTAGTCATCAAGCGGCCTAGCAAGACGTGCAGTTACTATTAGCAAGCCATGCAAATTCTCACGAAATCCAGGATCTTCAAATAATCCGTCAAGTCGTTTACCAAGCTCTGTAGCAACTGTTCTTCCTGCACGAGTTGTTGGGTTAGTTATGCTCCACTTAACTAAAAGTTCGTCAAAATCAAGTACGCCCACTGTTTGGCCACGACTAACAACCGCTTCAACGCAGGCACTTAAAGTACTCGCGCAACCGTAACTAGTAACCCTCTTTAAAATCACATGATCTGGAAGATCCTCGCCCAGAGGAGCCCTAGGAAGCGAAGCAAAGCAACACTGTGCAAAAATTAAAAAGTAAATAAAAAACCACATAACCCCTCAGTCAATTTTTTTAAAAAGCCTACCATATGAATTTTTAATATTCAAACTATATTTCATGAAAAATATAGAAGCTGAATTTTTTATTCAACATATGTTGTTTATTGATATTACTTAATTGAACAGCTAGAAGCACCTTTGTTAATTTCTAGCTGTTATGCTAATTACAGAATTAATCATCTTTCATTGTGGATCCCGGACTGTGGCGCGTACCGCGCCTTGCCAGGCGCAGGCTGCCGAGGACTGTAAGTCCTGATACGTAGAACCATTTTAGCAATCATATTTTAGGGATTTGGTATTATTTAAACCTCTTTCAATACCTCAAAAACTTTTAATTACTCTTCTTTTTCATTTCCTGGTTCAACACCTGATTCACCAAAATACCTCAAAACTTTCGTATCAATAAGGTACTTAAACGCAAAGCATGATAACCCAGCCGGTATCATTAGTTTTGCATATTCCGGGATGGAACTTGAAGAAATAAGATAATTTGCCATAATCAGGGAATTAACCATTATGGAGGTCCCAATTGAAAACACATCAGCAAGCAAATCTGCATTTGTATAAAGATAATCAATGGCCGAACCAGCCATAAATGCTGTACCTGCATAAAATAAACCTGTACTAAGTTTGGATGATACATCCATAGCAAGAGATTTATAAAACCTAGAAACCATAAGCTTTTGAGAATCTCTAGAATCATCATTAAGGGGATGCGAATTTGTGTCTTTCGCATCCATTACGTTTTTCCCAATAATTTTTACGGCAATCTCGTCGCAATCTATTGGCTTATCAGCTGCGGCTTTTACCACAGCAAACATTGCAAATAGTAATATTAAATATTTAAATTGAAACCTCATAAAATATTCTTCATAAAATCATATATATTTAATAGTACATAAAAAAATTTTACAATTTATTAAATATACATAAAATTTTATGTATTCTAAACAAATTTTGGTTTAGCTAAGCCTAAAACATCAAAAGCCTGTGAAGGAATCTTTTTACCCCCCAACAGCTCTTTTACTATATCTTCACATTTTTTAACTTCTCGGTTACAAAATTTTGCTATGCCAAAACAAAAAGCCTGAGCAATTGTTGCAACAGAACCTACAAACAGCAAATTTATTGAACTACACACTGGAGAAGGCTTACACCAATCAGCATTTCCAACCGCAAAGCAAGCTAAGCCAGTTTGTTGCAGCACGTTACCACTAACTTCAAGAAAGTCTCTAACCGCAGCAAAATTACTAATTTTTGAATTATAAGAAACCACTCGATTGTAATTTTCTTGCTCTAACAATTTTTCAGCATTGTTGGGCATGGAAGCATTAATTAAATTAAGTGTTATTAACATTAGCGATAAACGAATTAATATCATGAAAATCCCTTTTAAAAATACATTCATGATACAGAATACAAAAAATTGATTAATAAATTATTAATTTTGTATTTTTGTTTGTTATTTTTGATTTATTTATTTGCACTTGGGTGCATTTAGTATGGAAATAGATCCCCGCGTAGGCGGGGATCCACAAAATATACTTGTTTTATAGACTATCTATAGTTATTTTTACTTATTTTAAATTGCTTACAATTGCTAGTGCTGTATCATTCTGTACTTTTGTTACTTGAGTAAGAAGAACTCCTTCTTGAGCTTTCTTTTGTATTTCTTCTTGTAAAGTAACACCACTAGCTATCTCAAGATGTTCTGCCAATAGTTCGTTAAAAAGAACTTTCGGTTGAGCTTCCATATCTTTAGAAACAGCTCCACCTTGTTGAGATACGTGAGCTGGCTCATGCTTTTTTAACTCTTTTTGTAAAGAACCACCACCAGCTGAAGCATCAGATGCAGCATGATGATCCTTCGCTTTTTCTTCAAGGAGTTCATCAACAACTGGCTTTGCATCGCTTTCTTTTAATTTCTCTGCAGTAGATTCAGCGTGTTGCTCATACTTGTCTTCTTTCTCTTTTACTGTGAGCATTTCAACTAAATGAGCTGTAAGAGCTTCTATTTTGTCTTTCTTTGCAGCAGCAATCTTCTCACCTTTTTTAGCATCATCTTCATCTTCTGAATCATCATCAGATTCTAAGTTCCTAGCTGGCCTTTGTGATTCACAACTGGATGCCACATAACACAAACCACCACCAAGCATTAATGCATAGATACTTGACTCACAAACAATCTCTGTAGACACCGAATCTAGTAAAATTACCCCAGTTGTTGCTAATGCAGCCCCAGGAACATTTCTGCGTACACTATCCAAGAAGCTCCAAGCTTTATTTTTACCTGCAGTATAGAGGCTGGCTGCCTTCTCAAAATTCTCAGGACTTAATACCCAGTCAACAGCACACTTAAGTTCCCTTGCTGCACCGCGAACTCCTAATCTATGTAGATCTGTACCTAGAGTAGCGAAACCTTTTTTAATATTAGCTAATTTAGCACTATCAGTTGGGGCGTCTTTTTTACTACTCTGAAGTAATTGTTCGACTTCAGAATCGTCTACAGTCATATATGGTTTGCTATCTAACTTCACAGCCATTTTCTTCGATTCAGTTGCTCCTAGTAGTGCATCTACGTCATCAGTTACCTCATCAGAAGCGTTTGCAAAATTAAATAACGCAAGCGTTAAAACCATCAATTTTAATTGTATTTTCATATATCCTTCAAAAAAAATTTATTTACTTTTGTAGGTTGCAACACAAAAGTTAATAAATAGTTAATTTTATATTCGGATTTTTACTTGTGCTTTTTGATTTATTTTGGGGCTGACACCTAATAATATTCTTTAAGGACCAACTTAAGGTCCTTAAGGAGCTCTCTAGGTGATCCCATATTAAAGCGCCACTCACACTCTTTCAAGAAGAGATTGAAGTTGTTTTTAGGCACACCATTGTATT
>JAPLON010000118.1:16250-32994 GCA_026400695.1 Pseudomonadota bacterium | reverse complement strand
GGTGTACCAAAAGAAAATTTTCCTCTATTTCTAAAGGAATCTGAGTGGCGATTTAATAACCCTAATCCAAAAGCTCAATTAAGCCAGTTAAAGCAATGGATTAAGGCTGTTCTTTTTTAGTTATCTGGTACAGCCCCAAAAGTTTTTCTCATATTTTTCCTTTTTTGTGGAAGACAAAACATGTTACTTACTTAGTATACACTTGTCTAATCAAATCATAACAATATGTCGCAAATTTCTAAATTTTTGAGCAGAAAGTTGTTAATACTTATAGTTTTAACAAACGCTATAATGCATGAAAAACTAGTACAGTTAAGTTGGAAGACACTCATCAAAAAACTATTGAATATTTATAAAAAATAGTGCACAGTTAAACCTATGACTATGATGCACCAACATATTGCTCGATGGCGACAGGGATAATCTCTGATTACCCCGTATCAATTTTTTTAGCCATTTTATGTTGGAGTTTTTATGTATACTAAAATCACGTTATTAATAGCAGCCGTTTTATCCGTATTTATTTACCTTAGTTATTTTACCAAAGACAAAACTTTACAGAATAAAGTTGTAGCAATTACGCAAATTGCCCCACACCCGTCGCTTGATCGTATTCGTCAAGGAATAGAAGACGAAATAAAATCAGCCTTTGGCGATAAGATTAAAATTGAATTTCAATCTGCCCAAGGTAACCCATCATTAGCAACGCAAATTGCTCATAATTTCATTGGTAAAAATGTTGATGTACTTGTTGCCATTACTACACCATCAGCACAAGCAATGCATGCCGCAAATTCCCTAAATATACCTATGGTTTTTGCAGGAGTAACAGATCCAATTGCAGCAAAACTTGTAGAAGAATCTGGTGCTAATAAAGATAATATTACAGGAGTATGCGATACACCAGACATTGATAAGCAAGTCTCTTTAATTCAGGAATTTCTACCAAAAAATTCTGCAATAGGCATAATTTATAACCCAGGCGAAACAAATTCACGCGTTCACGTTGAACGTTTGGAAGAAAAGTTACAAAACGCAGGTTTCATTGTTATTAAAACCCCTGCCTATTCGACCGGTGATGTCTTACAGGCATCACAAGGCACAGTTCCAAATGTTAATGCAATAATGTTAACAAATGATAACACAGTAATATCAGCTATCGATGCCGTGATTCAAACAGCGCGCCAACATAATATACCAGTCTTTTGTTCTGATCCAGAATCAGTAAAACGCGGAGCAAAGGAGGCAATTGCACCTGATCAATATGAAATGGGAATTGAAGCCGGCAAAATGGTTGTAAGAATCCTAAAAGGCGAAAAGGGACACCATATTCCGGTGCTACATGCACCCACATCCCGATTCTCTTCGTAAATTATAACCATTTTAATTTTTAGGCAAAAACCATGAAAAAAAATATTATTTTAATTGCCGCAATACTTATAGGTATTGGCCTTTGGTGGCAAAGCAAACCTTCAAACAAAAAAGAACTCCCTGTTATTGGGGTTATTCAAGCGATTGAACACCCTGCCCTAGATCAAACTCGCAAAGGAATTTTTGATGAGTTACAAGCACAAGGTTTTTCTGACAAAGTAAAAATTGACTGGCGATATGAATCAGCCCAGGGCAATCCATCCTTAGCAACACAAATTGCCCAAAAATTTATTGGGCAAAAAGCCAAAACAATTGTAACTATAGGTACCACTGTTTCTCAATCAGCATTGCAGGCAATTCAACAATCTGGTAGCGGCATTCCGTTAGTGTTTGCATCTGTAACCAGCCCTGTATCAGCAAAGCTTATAACATCAGACAAAAAACCTGAAAAGGGTGTTTGTGGAGTTTCAAATTATGTATCGGCCTCTAGGCAATTTGAGTATTTTAAAAAACTATTACCTAACATGAAACGCATTGGTGTTGTCTATAGCCCAGGCGAAGCAAACTCTATAGTCCTTAATGAAGAAATGTTAAAAGCTGCAGAAAATATGGATTTAGAAATAGTTTTCGCAGCAGCCAACAAAACTAGTGACGTTAGCGCTGCAACGCAATCCTTGCTTGATAAAGTAGACGCAATATTTGTTAACAATGACAATATAGCTTTGGCAAGTTTCGATAGCATTGTAGCTTCAGCAAAATTACAAAACATTCCTGTATTTGTAAGTGACATTGACTGCATACAAAGCGGAGCACTTGCTGCACTTGGAGCAGATCAGTATGAACTTGGACGACAGGTTGGAAAAATAGTAGCTGATATCTTAAAGCAGAAAAATGTAGAGCTTTTAAGAACCATGGAATACGCTAAGGTTATTCGCGAAGAAACTAATAAAAAAGTTGCAGATGAAATGAAGATTGCATTGCCTGAAGCATCATAATTCTACTAACAGCCGACACAAAAATAAAACCACTACATAAATTGTGGTTTTATTTTTTTAATTGTTTATAAAAATTTTCATACTGCTCTACACATTGGCTCAAAGTAAAATTTTCATAAACTCTCTTTTTACCAGCAGTACCGTATAGCATACGTTGCTCTGGAGATAGAGCAAGCGCCAATAATGCTTCAGACAAACTCTCAGGGTTTTTAGACTCAACGACTAAGCCTGTTACCTTATCCTGTACAGCTTCAGCATTGCCACCAACATTAGTTACCACCATAGGTAAGCTTGCAGCCATGGCTTCTAAAATTGCATTGGAAAATCCTTCTTCATGGGAACACAAGATTCCAATGTCAGATGCAGATAGTAACTCTACTGTGTCAGTACGTGATCCTAAAAATTCTACATGATTAGCTATCTTTAAATTATCAGCTTGCTTTTTTAAGCTATCAAGAATTCCAGAATCTTTCCCAACACACAAAAGGCGCCAATTTTTTGGTAGTTTATCTGCAACTTTTGCGAAAGCATTTAATAAATCTTCATGACCTTTGTACGGAATAAGATTAGCGACAATTATAAAAATTAGAGCATCAGGAGCTAGGCACAGAGAATTTCTAAGTTCAGTTTTAGATGGTAAATTATCAAAAGGTTCTGTTGCAATGCCATTATAAATTAGTTTTACTTTTTCTTTTGAAAAACCTTCCTCGTAAAGTTGCTGTACGACTGCTTTACTATTACCGAGCGCTGCTGTGGTGAAGCCATAAAATAGTTTTTCTAATCGAAGCGCAGGCCTTCGTTGTAGGTAGTTATTTAAGCTACGACGACTCATCACCAATATCCCTTTAAAAAAGGTTAAGCGCGCTGCTACAGTTGTAAGCAGATATGCTTCAGGCAAAAATGGGTGATGGATTGCATTTCTATTAGCTAAAAAATTAAGGCTCAACCTAGTGATTGACGTGATGAGTAATACTGGCCTGCGTATAATAGTTGGCAGGAAATCAAAGTTTGGTGCCAAATCTATAGTAATCCCAGCTTTTTCAAATACGGGCTTTAAAGCAGCTTTATTAGAAAGTAGAATTACCTTAATGGATAATCCTCTTGCCTTAAGGGCAGGTAACACTTGGCTTAAATGCCGTTCCGCACCGCCGATATCAAGGCTACCAACAATAAAGTGAATTTCATGCATCAGAGTATTCGGTAACTGTAGTTAAGGATTTATAAAAATCGGCATATTGTTGCACACATTGTTGCAACGTAAAGTATTGGAGAACTCGTTCTTTGCCGGCACTACCATAAGTTTGGCGCAGCTGGGGGTCTAAAGCCACATATAACAAAGCATTGGCTAATATTGCTGGGTTTTTAGGAGGCACAACTAGACCGGTTACCATATTTTGCACTGCCTCAGCATTGCCTCCAACATTGGTAACCACCAAGGGAAGCCCTGTAGCCATCGCCTCTAAAACTGAATTAGACAATCCCTCTTCATGGGAAGATGAAATAGCAATATCAGATGCAGCAAAAAGCTTTGTTGTATCGGTACGCGAACCCAAAAACTTTACATGGTTCGAAAGCCCTAGGATGCTAGCATGATTTTCTAAATACTCTAATGTATTAACACTTCTTCCGGCACAAAACAATTGCCAGTTTTTTGGTAATTTATCAGCAATTAAAGCAAAGGCATTTAATAAATCCATATGGCCTTTATATGGATATAAATTAGCAACGACAATAAAAACCAAAGCATCTGTACGAAACCCTAGGCTATTTCTAAGTTCTGATTTTGCTGGCAAATTTTGAAATGGCTCAATCTCAATGCCATTATAAATTAGTCCAACTTGGTCAGTGGTAAATCCTTCTTGGCAAAGCTGCTGCACTATTGTCTGGCTATTCCCCAGCGCTTTCTTTGTGAAACGATGAAAATATTGCTCTAACCTTCTCCACATTGGTCGCCGTTGTTGGTAATCATCTACAGTGCGGCGGCTCATCACCAATATCCCTTTAAAAAAGGTTAAGCGCGCTGCTAAGGCTGTCAGCATATAAGCTTCAGGCAAAAAGGGATGGTGAATTACTTCTGGATTTCTTAAAAAATTAAACATCAACCTAAATACTGATGTAAGCAGATATATTGGTTTTCTGATAATATTCGGTAAACAATCAAAGTTCGGCCCTAACGCCACAGGGATTCCTGCTTTGTCAAAAATTGGTTTTAAAGCAGCTTTATTTGAGAGCACAATTACTTTTATAGAAAATCCCATAGATTTAAGGGCTGGCAATACTTGGCTTAAATGCCGCTCCGCACCACCAACTTCAAGACTGTTAATAATAAAGTGAATTTCTTTCATACTGTTAAACGCTTAAGCCAAACTTCTGTTTTATCGCTTTTCAAGTGCACAAATTCTTGAGCTATTTTTTGCAAAAGACTTGCCAACCAATCATAATCCGTACTTTGGAAAGCTGAAAGCACATGGTTAGTAACTAGATGCCTATCCCCAGGATGGCCAATACCAAGCCTTAGCCTCCAATAATTATTACCAATTGTTTGATCAATACTTTTAAGACCATTGTGTCCGCCTGCACCACCGCCAAGCTTAACCTTAATTTGCCCAGGAACTAGATCAAGATCATCATGG
This sequence comes from Pseudomonadota bacterium, assembly GCA_026400695.1. Taxonomy (GTDB): domain Bacteria; phylum Pseudomonadota; class Alphaproteobacteria; order Paracaedibacterales; family CAITNM01; genus CAITNM01. The sequence goes on along the minus strand of JAPLON010000118.1, from coordinate 27,995 downwards.
ATAACCAACAAATTTTCTGGCTTTAATTTATAAAAAGCCATGGCTGATTGAACAGAAGCACCCGACAAATTCATATATGTCTGTGGCTTCAATAAACCTAATGAAACATCACCAAACTTGCGTTCTGTATATTCACCTTGAAATTTTTTTTTAAAATCAGGGAAATCGTAGGACTGAGCAACAGCATCTAGTGCCATAAACCCAATATTATGCCTGGTCATTAAATACTGTTGGCCCGGATTTCCCAGGCCAACACACAATAACATAATGGACATTTAATTAAGTAGAAGGTTTTTCTTCTGATTTATCTGCTGACGGAGCCACTACTGTTACCAAAGTATAGTCACGAGCCGCATTTGCTGCCTTAACACCTTTTGGTAATTCAATTGTGTTTAAGTGAATGCTTTGGTTAATATTAACACCTGCTAAATCAACCATAATTTTAGTTGGAATCTCGTTCGCTGGACAAACCACTTCTAGGTTATGAATAATCACGTTCAACATGCCCCCAAGTTTTAATCCTGGACATTTGTCTTCGTTAACATATTCCACAGGAACAGAAACGTTAATTTTTGAATCTTTACTTACTCTTTGAAAATCAATATGCAAAGCGACATCTGTAACTGGGTGAAACTGAACATCACGCGCAATCACTTGAATATTCTCTTTACCAACTTCCAATGTATAAACGCGGCTAAAAAAACCAGCCTTACTTATTTCACCATTTACAGTTTTTAAATCAATAACTATTGACTGTGGTTCGATTTCTCCACCGTAAACAACACCGGGAACTTTCCCAACACGACGCAAAGCTCGCGCAACACCAGTTCCAGTACCTTCACGCTTTTCCGCTTTTAATGCAACAGCCTGTGTCATGACAACTCCTAAAATTTATAAATTCTGAATGTATTCCTCTATAACTAACGGTTTTTGACAATTTTTTCAAGGCAATTTTAATATTTTTACAATCTAATATAAAAACTGTTTAGTTCTAGAATAGTAAATCACTATATAAAGTCGTACGCTATGTTGTATAGCATCTAAAAATAGCTTTAAACCCATGGACTTAATCACACAAGGAATACTAGGAGCAGCCGTTGGACAGGTTGGCTTTCAACGCAAATTAGGGCGTAAAGCTTTAATTTATGGAGCACTTATAGGCATGCTTCCTGATGCTGACGTTTTAGCACGTTTTTCTAGTGATATGTGCGCTGAAATGCTACACCACCGCGGAATTACCCACTCTTTATTTTTTGCCCCAGCAGTTGCTCCAATTATGGGATGGATTTGTAATAAACTCTACAAACAGCAACTACTTGCAACCTGGGTAGGACTTTGGTTTTGGGCATTAATTACCCATCCACTTCTGGATGTTTTTACTGTGTATGGTACGCAACTACTTGCACCAATTTCGAATCATCGCTTTAGTTTTTGTGCTGTACCTATCATTGACCCAGCTTACTCTTTACCATTACTTTTGAGCGTAATTATTGGATACTTTATCAAAAAAAATCCCAGAATCTCACAAATCATAGCAGCCCTAATGTTATTAGTAACAACAAGCTATCTATTTTTGGGAATAGCAATGCACGATAAAGCGCTATTGCATGTAAGAAAGCATGAAAACTTCAAAGACCAACGTTCAGAAGCTTTTACAACTATGTTCACTATATTTCACCGAAGAATTGTAGTTGAAGAAGAGAAACAATTTCACATAGGATTTTTGAACACCCTAAGCCCAAAACCCATTAAATGGCACAGCTTTGATAAGGAAAAAATTTCAGAAGAAATCTTTTTAAAACGTGAAGTAAGAATTTTTTGCTGGTTTGCAGATAATTGGGTTTTACCAATTCATGATGATGGTTCAGTAATACTACGTGATATTCGTTTTGGTGTGAATGAACAGAGTATTTTAGGATACTGGGGCATTAAAATTAATTCTGAAAAAATTAGCTGGGAAAAATTCCCAGCCGAGATTAGTATCACAAGTATAAAAAAGCTTTTGCAAGAAATATTTAACTTATCCTAGTATAAACTGGGACTATAATTTACGTGCAATCGATTCAATTTCAAAACACTCAATAATATCGCCTTCACGAATGTCATTGTAGTTTTCAAAGGCCATACCACACTCAAAAGACTCTTTAACTTCTTTAACTTCATCTTTAAAGCGTTTTAAAGTTTTCAAAGTGCCTTCATGGATCACTACATTTTCACGTAATAAGCGTACTTTGGCACCACGCTTAACAACACCCTCTGTAATATAGCAACCGGCAACTTTACCAATACCAGTAATGTTAAACACGCTACGAATTTCAGAGTTTCCAAGATATTTCTCTTTAAGAGTAGGGGCTAACAATCCACTCATCATAGTTTTGATATCATCAATTACATCGTAAATAATAGAATAATAACGAATATCTAAACCATCTCTTCTGGCCAAATCACGTGCTTGAGGATTTGCACGAACGTTAAACCCAATAACGATACCTCTAGAGGCGCTAGCAAGAGTAACGTCACTCTCATTAATTCCACCAACTCCTCCATGCAGAATACGTGGAGCTACCTCAGAACCACTTAACTTCAATAGACTAGCGCTTATAGCTTCTAGTGAACCTTGAACGTCAGTCTTAATCACCACTGGGAATTCTTTAATATCTCCAGCCGCAATTTGACTCATAATTGATTCCATTGAGGTTTTAACGCTAGATTTAGCCATCAAGTCACGTTTTCTGTGTACACGAGACTCTGTAATTTCACGAGCTTTAGCTTCGCTTTCAACCACTAAAAATTCAAGCCCTGCCATAGGAACGCCGTTAATACCTAAAACTTCAACAGGAGTAGACGGACCTGCTTCTTGAATATTTTTGCCGTGGTCATCAACCATAGCACGTACTTTACCCCATTCAGAACCAGCGACAACAATATCACCAACTCTCAATGTTCCATTTTGCACCAACAAAGTTACAACCGTACCACGACCACGATCAATTTTAGCTTCAACTACAGCACCTATTGCACTACGATTTGGGTTGGCTTTTGGCTCAGTCACCTCAGCTTGTAACAGAATAATTTCTTCTAATTTTTCAAGATTAAGCTGCTGTTTTGCAGAAACCTCAACACTCAACACATCACCACCAAATTCTTCTAAAACTATATCGTGGTTAAGTAATTCGCTACGCACACGCTCAGGATTAGCTCCTGGTTTATCAATTTTGTTAATTGCAACAACAATTGAAACTCCAGCTGCTTTAGCGTGGTTAATTGCTTCTATAGTTTGCTCCATAATTCCGTCATCAGCTGCAACTACAAGCACAACTACGTCAGTAACATTTGCTCCTCGAGCACGCATCTCACTAAATGCCGCGTGGCCTGGTGTATCAATAAACGTAATTTTTTTACCAGATGCCATAGTCACCTGATAGGCACCAATATGTTGAGTAATACCACCTGCTTCACCTGAAACAACGTCTGTCTTACGCAGAGCATCAAGTAAAGATGTTTTACCATGATCAACGTGTCCCATCACTGTCACGATTGGTGCACGGGCGACTAGATTTTCAGCTGTGTCTTCTGGTCCTCTTAAACCAATTTCAATATCCGCATCAGAAACACGTTTAGCTGTATGGCCAAATTCACCACAAAGGAGCTCAGCCGTATCAGCATCAATGATTTGGTTTATAGTAACCATCATTCCTAATTTCATTAGTGATTTAACAACATCACCAGAACGAATTGCCATACGGTTAGCAAGCTCACCAACAGTTATCGTTTCAGGAATAATTACTTCTCTAACAACTTTAGTATCTTGGTTTTGCTGGCCATTTAATTGACGCATTTTTTTCTGATTCATGCGCTTCATTGCCGCAAATGAACGTGCACGCTGCTCTGTTTCATCCGCCAAAACACGTGCAAGTGCATTTCTGTCTAATCTACGAGGCGCTTCACCACCAGTTTTCTTAACTGGAACAGATGGTTTTTTAGGAATCTCAGCTCTATAAACCACGGATTTACGCTTAACAGCAGCCTCATCATCTTCCTCGACAAATCCTTCCTTTGCTTTCGAAGGATGCTTTAAGTCATTTTTATGATGAGAGTTAGGTGTTTTTACCAAATCACCTGGTGCAGGTGGCAAAACTAAATCTGGAACAATCGATTCAACTTGAGTTTGTTCAACCTTAACCGGCTCATACAATTTTGAATCCTCAGCTTCTTGAGTCTCCAAAACCTCATGCGAACGTCTTTCCTGTAATCTGGCCTGAGCTTCCATAGCAGATCTGACTGCTTTTAAACGCGCATCTAATTCTCCGTGAGTAAGGCCGCGCAAATTTTCAGGCAAATCAGCATCATTTACCGGAGTTTCTGCTCTTTCAACTGTGCCACCAAGTTTTCTGCGTTTTACCTCAACCTCAACAGTTTTGGAGCGGCCATGCGTAAAACTCTGCTGAACTTGCCCTTCACCAGGTCGTTTTAGCTCTAGGCGTTTTCCCAGACCCAACGTAAGCGTTTTCTTTTTACCTTCTTGCTCTACAGCTTGAGCTTCGGTATTTTCCGCATTTTCCGTATTTCCAGTTTGCGACCCTTGCACTATAAATTTCCCTATTCTTGGTTAAACCAATGTTCACGAGCTTTCATAATCACAGCATTTGCCGTATCAATATCAAGAACTCCTGCACCAACAATTTCTTGTAATTCATCTCCAGCTAAGTCACCAAGTTCATCTCGTGTTTTGATAGATTTCTCGGCAACCTTCACAAGCATTGAAGAAGTTAAGCCAATTCCATGCATATCATCTGCTACACCAAGATCAACACATTTTTGCTTATGTCTTTCCTCAAGGCTATCCAAATAATTTCTTGCACGCAATTGCAACTCGTTAGCAGTATCCTCATCGATACCTTCTATTCTTAAAAATTCATCAACATCTATAAATGCCAATTCTTCGATACTTGCGAATCCTTCAGCAATTAGAAGTTGAGCAAACATTTCATCAATATCTAAAGCCTCTGTAAATAAAGCCGTGCGGCTTTCATTTTCTTGAGCTCTGCGAGAAACGTCATCATTCTCAGTAATAATATCAATTTTCCAACCAGTTAATTGAGAAGCTAAGCGTACATTTTGACCACGACGGCCAATAGCAAGACTCAATTGGTCTTCTGCCACAACAACATCTATACGGTGATTATCTTCATCAATCACAACCCTAGAAACTTCAGCAGGAGCTAAAGCGTTAACCACAAATGTTGCAGGATTATTTGTCCAATTGATAATGTCAACTTTTTCACCTTGCAATTCATTAACTACAACTTGAACACGGCTACCACGCATACCCACACATGAACCAACCGGATCAATGTTTGGATCTGCTGTATAAACTGCCATTTTAGCTCTACTTCCGGAATCGCGAGCTATAGCTTTAATTTCAATAATACCATCATAAATTTCAGGAACTTCTTGGGCAAACAAACTAGCCATAAACTTATTGTGAGTTCTAGACAAAATCACCATCGCAAAATTAAATCTTCTTTTCGCAAAATTCCTTCGGTCTTCCCCAAATCAACAATTACGTTGCCAAATTCAACGCGCTTAACAAGGGCATTCACCACATCGCCAATACGATTCTTAAACTCTTCATATTGTCGAGAACGCTCTGCATCACGAACTTGTTGGAAAATAATCTGTCGCGCACTCTGTGCCGCAATTCTGCCAAATTCCAAAGGAGGCAAATTTTCTTCTAAAACGTCATCAACGTTAGCATCAGGATAATCTACACGTGCAACTTCAAGAGCAACATGGTTATTGTCGTCCTCAACAGTTTCAACCACAGTTAGACAACGAACCGTTTGCACATGACCACTTTGCCTATCAATTGTAACGCGAATATCGTAATCCATACCATACTTCTGCTTGGCACTACGCTGCATTGCATGCTCCATAGCTTCAATAACTTCTTCTGGATCTATGCCTTTTTCACGCGCAACCACATCGGCAACCTGGATAAGCTCATGCCTCGGGTGTTGAATTAAATTTTCTACAGGCTTTAATTTTTTACTTGCCATGACGTTCCTTTTATCAATTCTTCCTTAGATTGAACTCACCAAATGCGCCTGGCGAATATCGCCATAGCGAATGTCGATACTATCTAATCCACTATCAAGAGGGTGCTTGAGGCTCAGTGAGACACTATCATCTGAAGCTGCCTCTAATGTTCCGCTGAATATCTTACGATTCCCAACAGGCAATATTGTTTTTACCACAATTTCAGCACCAAGGAAACGTTTATAATCTTTGGGTTGAATTAAAGGCCTTTCGAGCCCTGGCGATGATATTTCCAAAACATACTGACCTGAAATAGGATCCTCTACATTCAAATGCACCGAAAGGGTGCGACTAACTATCGCACAGTCTTCCACATTAATTGGCTGTTCATCCAATCTTTCGATCATAACTTGCAAAGTCTTGCGCACCATACCATTAATTTGCACACGCACAATACCATATCCCATTGGATTAACAATGGTATCAAACTTAGTATGAAGAGAATCTGTTAATTGCATAAAATCATCCTTGCTTTAACGGTAAGGTAGGTACTTTATAGGAGGATTTCAAGTTTTTTATTTGTTTTTTTGGAGATTGGATGGTGTTGTTGTACAAGTTGATACACTGACTCAGGCAGAACGTGTGTATAAATCTGGGTTGTAGCAATATCACTATGCCCTAATAATTTTTGTATAGTCAAAAGATCTGACCCTCCCTGCAAAAGATGAGTAGCGAAACTATGGCGAAATACGTGCGGAGAAATTTTAGTAGGATCCATTCCAAATTCAAGAGCCGTATTTTTGATTAGTTGCCCTACCCTCTGTCGAGTAAGACACCCTTCTTTACTACGCGAAGCAAACAAAAAAGAAGCACTCTTTACTCCATTTACAAAAAATTCACGAACCTTTACATAGGCTTGCAATGATTCAATACAGGTTTCATTAAGAGGCACCAATCGCTCTTTATTACCCTTGCCCTTAACCAGAATCATTTGCTGATTTGCACCGGCTTTAACAATACAGTTTAAGGGCAACTTGATAAGCTCACTAACCCGCAAACCAGAGGCATACAAAAGTTCTAAAATAGTTCTAACCCTTATGTGAACTGGATCTGTGGCTTCTTTCAAAAAATCAAGAAACTCTACCATTTGCGAAGAAACAAGCACCTTTGGCAAAGAACGTGGCGTTTTTGCTGTTTTCGTATGCAAACAAGGATTACTTAAAATAATACGTTCGTTAAAAAGATATGCATAAAACTGCTTAAGCGCAGAAATACGGCGATTCACAGTGCTAACTTTAAATTCTTGCTCAAACAAAAAGCGAATGTATTGTTTAACATCATCTGCAGCCACATCAAGTAAGGGCTTTTGAGTCCATTTTTGAAAATGATCAAGATCACGCTGATACGCCTCTAAAGTATTTGTCGAGGCGTTACGATCAGCCACTAAAGACTCAAGGAAAAGCTCTATTTGCATATCTCTAAAAACAAATATCTAGGTATTTTAAAGCAGACTATCTACCCCGCTAATAGTACAGTTTGACGAATCTTCCTCAACATTTAGTTGCAAAACTTTACTGTTATCTACGACCATTAAAAAGCGCTTACAACGTATGCCCATATGATGGTCAGTTAGATCAATTCCTAAATCCAAAGCTTTAGTAAATAAGCCACTACCATCTGCCAGCATGACAATGCTAGAATCCGGAGCAACTTGATCTTTCCAGGCTTGCATCACAAAAGAATCATTTACCGACATACAAATAATTTTTTGGTAACCCTTAGCTTTCAGCTCTGTTTCTTTTTTTGCAAAATCTGGCAATTGTGTTTTAGAACAAACCGGCGTAAAAGCCCCTGGCAAACCAAATAAAGCCACCTTTCCTTTAAACAACTCAGCAGTACTAATTTTTTGTGTTTTGCCATCTACAACAATGCACAAGGCTATTTCTGGGAGATTATCATTTAACTTTATCATACTAAATACACCAATTATCAAAACTAACGTAAGACTACGCTAGAGCATAATTAAGCTCAAGGTTAAAATTTAAATATGAAACCCATATTAGGCACAACAAAATTATATTCAGATCGCGATATTTTTGGTTGCATTATCCTTTCAATTTTGCTCTGATTCATTAGAAATTTTAAATCAGTTCTTTAATAATGTTTAAATTTATAAATCTAACAGTTTGTTTTTTTTGTTGCATATTTTCTAGCTCTCCGGTGATTATCGCCGCACAAGATGTTGTCGTTACTGAAGTAGACGATCTAGAACCAGCCCCGGCACCAAGCTCAGTTATAAGAGCCGGTGAAATTGCTGATATTAGAACTCTTAGAAGCCAGTCAAAGATTTTAGGCACAAGCCTAAACCACGGACGCTTTGTTGAACAAGATGGCGGCAATTTAGTATGCAAAGACATTAACCTAGATGTTTTAGGAACTATTGCAACTCCTGTAATTGCTGGTAAAACTTTGTATGGTTCAAAAGTTATTTCAGAACGTTTTATACGTCTTACTTTTGGAGTAGCTTGTGAACGTATTCAAAAAATCCAAACCGAAGATACAAACCATGAAGAATGGTATACTGATCGTGAATATTTAATATGGGATTTAACTCCAGGAGCTGGAGTTACTGCGACTTTTAAAGTTGAGAGCCCTGAGTTTACATCTGTCTATTTACTTCTAAATGATTTAAATAACCCAGAACGCATTTTTGCCCATGAAATTGGCTACACTGTTGAAGGTGATGACAAAGGTAGTGCGCGCCATCGTTTTTATAACCTTCTTACCCGCTCTTTTCTAGAGCCAGTTGTTTTTGGGTTTAGCCCAATTACCACGACATTTTACACAGTAAATGATGAGCATGGTAATCCTATTCCCAAATATGCCGTTCAGCACAGCGCTGGTGAACAAAGATTCAGCACTGTTGTTGAACATGGGGGTAGACTTGTTCTTCAAAATGTTTTGTTTTCCACACAAGGATTGGGTCAATATGAAATTGATGTTGAAGAAGGGCATTTAATTTTATATAAGCCTGGCCCTGATGGATTAGTTATTCCGTATATTGTTGACTTAAAACGCAAACGTCCAACTGAAGTATGTTTATTAAGCGAAGCAGAAATAGATGATCTTCGCTCAGATGCTTACGAAGTTAATGTTACCCAAGGAGTCGTGAATTACACTAAACATTTTGATAGACGTGAAGTTGTTCTTCATCCATTACCAGGCAAAGAAGTTGGTCCAAAAGGACGTCTTTTAATGGAGCTGTATGGTACGTTATATCCAAAATATTCTAATTTACAAAGAACAAGAACATTTGAAGAAATTTTAGGGTTAATCAATCAAGATCTTTTACCAGAAGCTTGTAAAATTATTCAGCGTTTCCCTGATGCATTTTCACCACGCGAACGAGAAATGATTGCACGATTTTTTGATTCGAAATTCCCAATCTATTCAATACAAAAAAGCCCAATTAATATGTTGGCCAGAAGAATAAGGCCAACTGAATCAGCTGTTTTGCGAACTGCTAATGATCAGTTTGATATGCCTATGTATTTATCTCTTCCAGAAAGACCAAATAGAGATGGATGGTTTGTTATAGATGTACATGGTGGACCACATGCACGTGAATTCAATGAATTAGATATGATGGCCCAATTTTGGACAAGCCGAGGCTTACCACATTTTAGACTAAATATTAGAGGGTCTACTGGCTTTGGCGCAGATTATGCTAAAGCATCAGACGGTAAATGGTGGGATGTTGTTGATGACATTGGAGCAGCAATAGAGCTGGTTCGTAAAAAAGGTTTGGCTATGAATCCGATTGTTACTGGCGCTAGCTTTGGTGGATACGCAGCAGCTGCAGCTTTTGCCAAGGGTTACACAAAGCATGCAATTGCTATTAATGGATTGTATGATTTAGAACGTAATTTAGCCGGCATAAAAGCAGGGAGAACAAAGTATTCACAACATGATCTGTCTGATCCTAGAGTTCAATTTGGTGATACTGGAGCTATTCGTTTGGCAAATTCAGTAACAACTCATTTATCACCTAGTGATGGTGAAATGCTAATTTTTGCAGGATTAAAAGATGACAACTGTCTTCCAGAACAAAGCCAAATTCTTTTTGATAGAATGAAAGAACTTGGTAACAGCGCACGATTAGTTACTATGGCTGAAGAAGGGCATAGCCCATCCAAGCCAGAAAATTTACTAATGATGCTTCGTGTTCAAGAAGAATTTGTACGTAGAATTACCAGTGCACCGTGTGAATCAGGTGGTTACGCTACAATAGCAACTACTCCAGGAGCAGCTAGTTTTGAAACCAGAGCAGCTATGGGATATGGCCCCGGAGCTTTAGTGGTTTATAACGGCCTTTAGTTTATTTTAGTAATCCCGGATTAGATCCGGGATTATTTTTATACTTTCAGCTATGAATAACTTTAGAAAATATACCCAATGCGGCCTCTTTAATTGCCTCGCTATAGGTTGGGTGAGCATGACAAGTACGAGCTATATCTTCAGCACGAGCACGCATTTTCATTGCTTGCGCTACCTGCGCAATCATAGCACCTGCGCAACTGCCAATAATATGCGCACCTAAAACTAAACCAGATTCCTGATGACACAACAATTTCACAAATCCAAAAGTTTCATGCACTGCCTTTGCCCTACTGTTAGCAGAGAAGGAGAATTTACTAACTTTATAAGGAACATCAGATAATTGTAGTTGTGATTCAGAAAAACCAACACTTGCTACTTCTGGTTGAGTGAAAACTACGGCCGGAACTACGTTGTAATCAACATGGCATGGCATACCTGACAAATGCTCAGCAACCGCCACCCCTTCTTCTTCAGCTTTATGTGCAAGCATTGGCCCTTCAACTACATCACCAATCGCATAAATGCCTTTGCATGTGGTTTCCAAGTGCTCATCCACTTTAATAAACCCTTGGGAAGTTATTTCTACACCAATTTTTTCCAAATTAAGGCTACTAGTATTTGGCACCCTACCAACAGACACCAAAATCTTTTCTACATTCAAAACTTGTTTTTGACCATTTTGTTCTAAAAAAATTTCAGTCCCACTTTTGGTGGATTTAATCTCTTGAATTTTAGCTTTCATATGGAAATTAAAACCTTGCTTCTCTAAGGCCATGTATAATGACTGACTTAAATCAGAATCAAGCCCAGGCGCAATACGATCCATTGTTTCTATAATGTGAATTTCTGTACCTAAGCGCCCCCAAACTGAACCTAGCTCTAAACCAATATAGCCACCACCTATGATTGCTAATGACTTTGGAACTTGCTCAAGCTCTAGCAAACCCTTTGAAGACAATACTGTTGTTTCATTCACCGTAATATTTTCAATTGTGCGTGGCAATGAACCTGTTGCAATTACAATTGCATCTGCATTAAGAATTTCATCAGCTACTTTAACCTGATTCTTATTTAGTAACTCAGCCTTTGCGTTAACAAAACGAATGTTATTTTTTTTAAATAAAAACTGAATACCTTGCCCGAGTTCATTAATGACCTGATTTTTTTGAGCTTGCATTTTTTTAATATCAACTGTTATTTGCTTTGCTTCTATGCCAAATTTCGGCAAATCATGCAGAACTTTTTGGTACTCATGGGTAGCATGCAATAAGTTTTTTGAAGGAATACACCCCATATTCAAACATGTTCCGCCTGGGCGCGGCATTT
>JAPLON010000118.1:0-16197 GCA_026400695.1 Pseudomonadota bacterium | reverse complement strand
ATTACAATAACATTGTGCCCTAATTGAGCTGCGCGAATGGCACAAACATAACCTCCGGGACCAGCCCCAATTACGACAATATTTTTAGCCATATTCTTGGTCATTATGTATCCCCCTCTGCAACTTATTTTTGTTGGCGAAAAACTTCATACAATGCAACAGCAGCGGCATTGGAAACATTAAGAGTTTGAAAAACGTTAGAGGTAGGAAGCTGTAAAATCAAATCACAATTTTTTGTAGTTAGTGCCCGCATGCCATCACCCTCATTGCCGAAGATTAAAGCAGTTTTTTTTGGAAATGAATGATCTTGCAAATACTCAGTAGTATGTTCTGAAAAGCCATAAACCCAAAAACCTAACTCTTTAAGCTCAGAAATTGCAGATGCTAAATTTTTGACTTCAATTCTTGGCACAATTTCCAAAGCTCCTGAAGCTGCCTTTGCAAGCACAGCAGACTCTGGGGCACTATTGCGTTCTGGCACAACCACCGCTACAGCACCAAAAACCGCACATGAACGCCAAATCGCCCCCATGTTATGGGGATCAGTTATTTGATCAAGAACCACCACTAGCATAGGTTGATCAGGCTGCAAAAAAGAAACATCTTCCGCAACATGTTCATGTACACACATAGCAATACCTTGGTGCACAGCATCTTTACCAACTTTTTGATCAATAATCTTTGCATCCACCGCTTCTAAAGGAATCTTGCGATTTAGCTGCAATTTCTTAGGGTCTTGTCTTTTATCGATCAAAATTTTTTCAATTTTGCGATCTGGGTTATTTAAGGCAGCAAGACAAGAGTGCCAGCCATACATCCAATAGGTCATGCCGCTTCATCCAATAATTTACGAATAGGCGCAAAACTTGCCCTATGATGAGACGTTACACCATAGCACTGCAAAGCTTGCTGATGAAAAGAAGTGCCATAACCAGCATTTTTTGCCCAGCCATATTCAGGATGCATCTCACCAATCTCTGTCATCATACGATCTCTGGTTACTTTAGCAACAATTGACGCTGCTGCAATGCTAAGACTAATACTATCTCCCTTAATTATTAATTTCACTGGGATATCAATTTGCGGCTTTCTAATACCATCAATTAAAACATAATCTGGCTTTTCGCAAAGTGCCAAGATGGCACGCTCCATGGCAAGACACGTCGCCTTAGCAATATTTAGTTGATCAATTTCCTGAACACTTGCCATGCCAACACTATAGTTCAATTTTTTAGAGTTGGTAATGTCGTCATAGCATTGCTCTCGCCTAGTCTTTGAAAGCTTCTTGGAATCGTTTAAATTCATCCATAATTTTTCATCATACTCAAAAAATGTCACAGCAGAAGCTACAACTGGACCAGCCCAAGGACCACACCCAGCTTCATCAACTCCAGCAACCCTTTCATAATGGCAATTCTGTTCAAATGAAAAGTCAGGCATTAGTCCTCGCCATCACCTGGTTTATGCTCAATTTTTTCACTATCTTTATGAGACAAAAGTTTTTTCTCTTCCATATACCATTCTTTAGCTGTGCGTTTCCACAAACGTTTTACAAAATGCTTACCCGGCATACAAATCCAAGCTACTACGTCTCGCATAGAAATTGAAGATTGATCTGTCATATTCTTAAAGTAACGCGCAAGAGTCATCCAGAAAGGGCTAAATAATAGAGATAAAGCCGTTAATGATAAAATTAATTTCTCACCATTTACATCAATAATTTGAGATTCATACGCAACCGACGCCATTAGAAATGCAAACTCTCCTATCTGGGCAAGAACCACTCCAACTAAAAATGCTTCTGACCAAGAAACTTGTAAAAACCGCAAAATTAAAATATTAATAGCCATTTTACCAAATGTAACAATCAACAATAAAGATATAAATTCCCAGATATGGGCATATATAAAACCAACATCCATCAAAAGCCCTATGGAAAGGAAAAACACCATAATTAACGTACTTTGGATTGGCTTAATATTTTCAAGAATAGCGCTGCGTTCATGAGTGTTACCAATAGTAAGACCAGCCAAAAAAGCACCATAGGCCGCCGACAAACCAATCAAACCTGATAAGGAAGCTGCCGCAAAACAAACAGCCAAACTAACTAAAGGCAATAAATCTTTTTGGTGCACAACTTTTGCCAAAAAATTAAAGCGCACCCTTTGCTTTTGGCTAAGGTAATACATTAGTCCAGCAATAATACCTACAGCCACAAGTAGTTTGGCGCTAATAGCAACTATTGAAATATCAGAGTGGTAATTACGCAAAATTAAAATCATTGGCACTATGGCAAAATCTTGGGCAATTAAAACGCCAATGCTAAGCTGACCTATTTCCGTGTTAGTTTCGCCAATTGTGTCTAGCATTTTAACTGCCACAGCTGTAGAAGAAATAGCCGTAATAAAGCCTAGCAATAAAGGTAAACCGTTGCCCCACCCAATAAAGTAAGAAATTGTGTAAGTAACTAGGGTGCAGATGACAACTTGCAAAATAGTAGCAAGCGAAGTAACCAACCACACCTTTTTAAAAGTACGTAAATTTAACTCAATGCCAATACCAAAAAGTAAAAGCAGTACACCCATTTCTGCGAGGATACTGACCTGATCTCGATTTTCAACACATGCTATTCCCGATGGTCCAAGTATTAACCCGGCAATAATATAGCCCAATATAGGGGGTTGCTTTAGGCGAGTCATACCTAAACCAAAAACCAAAGCGACCAAAATTACCAACGCAATGTTGGTTATGCCGTATTCATCGTGCACTTAAGTACTCCTATACATAGGACTTTACCAAATTAAGCCAGATAAATACAAGAGTGTGGCTGTAATTTTTGTTAATAAAATTAAATTTTAAATCAATAGTCCAAATTAAAGAAATTATTTGTAATTTATATTAATTAGAAACCACTATTTTAAATTATGGATACATGAGTGTTAATATTACAAAACACTATTTGTTTATTTCAAGCTGACAACTACTAAGTAATTTCCAAAAAATTAGGGGTCTTCAATTAATTTAGAAGCGTAATGCACCCCAAAAATAGGACAGTGTAAATGCACTCATAAATTAACACACCTAAAACAAAAATAAGAACAGAAAATAAGAAGGTGTATCTTGCATTTGTTTCGGTGTTATAGTAATTAAATACTTATTTAAATAACATTTGAAAATGAAAATCGACATCAAGAGACTTAAAAAAATAGATCTTCCGGTTTACGCTACAGTTGACAGTGCAGGCATGGACCTTGTTGCTGCTATAGATGAATCAATAGAGATCAAACCTGGTAAAAGGGTATTAATTCCAACCGGCATAGCCATTGCTCTACCTAAGGGTTTTGAAGCACAAATTCGCCCACGCTCAGGACTAGCTATAAAAAATGGAATTACCTTGGTAAATTCCCCAGGAACCATTGATGCAGATTATCGGGGAGAAATTTCTGTAATTTTAATTAACCACGGAGAAAGCTCGTTTACTGTAGAACCAGCTACGAGAATCGCGCAAATGGTAATAGCTTCATACAACAGAGCAAGCTGGAATGAAGTCGAAAGTCTAGAGGAAACAGCAAGAGGCACAGGTGGATTTGGATCAACTGGATGTTAATCCGATTTCTTGTAATTTTATGCTGTAGCTTACTATATGGAAAACAAACCCAATCGATTTCTAGGTTTGCTTCCTTACGATCAAATTCTGTTTATGCTCACGTAGGGCCAGGCAACAACTACCCAATAGAATGGAAATTTATTCGCCAGGGCCTACCAGTGGAAATTATTGCAGACTTTGATACTTGGCGCCGAATTAGGGACCACCAAGGAACAGAAGCTTGGGTGCACAAAAGCTTACTTTCTGGAAAACGCACAATTATTGTTATGGGAAGCATTCAGAACTTATACGAAAAGCCTGACTCACAATCATCAGTCGTAGCACGCATGGAACCAGGAGTAATTGCTGGTGTTATTGAAGTCCAGCCCAACTGGTGCAAAGTGGAAATCCGCAATGACCAGGGACGTTTTAAGGGCTGGGTTTTTCGCAAAGATGTTTGGGGCATCTATGCTGACGAGTCTAAAATTTAGACGTTTTCAAAGGATCCAATCTTACTTTACAAAACGCTCCACCAAATCATTTTTATGTTCCGGAAATAATGTTGTTTTATCCAATTCATTGGTCAACTCTTCAAAACGACCACCTAAATTATCAGCAAGGAATCGTTCTGCTACTCCATAAAAAGCAAACTTGTTTTCAGGTCTGGCAAAGCCATGGCCTTCATCCATAAATAGCATATAAATGTAAGGCAAATTTTTTGCTTTCATGGCAGCCACAATTTGCTCAGATTCAGCCTGCTTAACCCTAGGATCTTTTTCTCCATGCGCAATTAAAACAGGTATTTTAATTTTATCGACATGGCTTAGTGGAGAGCGCTCAATTAGCAACTCTTTCCCTTCATTAGTTCTTGGATCTCCGATCCTTCTATAAAGCATTTCTTGATATGACGCCCAATAAGGTGGAACTGTATCCAAAAGAGTTTGTAGGTTTGACGGCCCAACAATATCTACAGAGCACTTAAAAACATCGCCAGAATGTGTTGCTCCCCAAAGCGCTGCATATCCGCCGTAACTACCTCCATAAATAGAAATTTTACTTGCATCAGCAATGCCTTCTTTAATTGCCCATTTCACTGCATCAAGCAGGTCTTCATGCATTTTTCGACCCCATTCACAGTTACCCATACTAATAAAGGCTTTGCCAAAGCCTGTAGAAGCTCTGTAATTTACTTGAAGAACTGCATAACCTCTATTTGCAAGCCACTGAACTTCTGGTTTATATCCCCATTCATCGCGTGCAACTGGTCCACCATGAACAACAAGAACCAATGGTACAGGGCCTTTAGCATCTACAGGCTTTGTAATGTATGAAGGCAAACTTAAACCGTCACGAGATTTTATAACCACACCTTCCATTTTAGAAAGTTTGTATTTATTTAAATCTTCACGATGGTTGAATAGGAAGGTTAGTTTTTTCTCAGGCTTACAGTATATATAAAAACCAATAGGGCCATCGTCTCTCATGTCAGCAATAATCCACAGGCTATCGTCTAAAGTACGACTGACAATATTAAGCTCACCTTTTAATGTTTTTCTAATATTACTCAGGTGAGATTCTATTTCCTTATCTAAACACGTCCATTCTTTACGTAGGTAATTGGTTGAAAAAGCTTCCACAACACCTGTTTGTGGATGATTCAGAGTACCACTAATCTCAGCTTTTTCAGCTTTCGCAAGAATCTTTTCCTCTTTAGTTTCTAGATTAATTTCCTTCAAAACATTCAAATCAGTTTCTCTGCTATCTAGCATGTATAAAATATTGCCTTCACGAGTTAATCCCAATAAATGCGTAGTGTAGACATCTTCCGAGCCTATTTTTAAATAACTTTCCCACTCATACTCTTTTTTGCCATTAATAGATACTTTGAAATATTCATGACCTCCATCTTTAGTTGCAATTACTGCAAATCTTAGATTGTAATCATCATCAAATATAAAATCACTAAATTCGCTATCATTTTGTAAGACTAAAGTTTTTTCACCTGTCTTAATGTTTAAGCGATAAACATCGTGGTAAGACTGATTCCTATCATTCAAACCAATGATTATCTCATCAGGAAATTTATCTGAAACACAGTAAATGAGAGCTTTAACTTTTTCAGGCGTAAATGTTTTATCTTCTGCAGTAGTAATATTTACGATATGAATTCTTTCGTTTTCATCTCCGCCATCATCTTTAACATAAGCAATGTGCTGGTTATCATATAGCCAAAAATACTGGCGAATTCCACGTCCATTGTCTTTAGTAATAGGTTTAGATCCCAGTGGCTTATCTGCTTTAGTTACAAATATATTTAAAACCCCATCCAGATTGGCAAGATGTGCTAAATGCTCACCATTAGGACTTAATCGCACCATAGTTTTTTCAGGATTTCCAAATAGGACAGACCTTGGAATTAGTGTATTCATTGTTTTTCCTTCTTTTTGATTTTTAAAGAACCAGTATCCTGAGCCAACTATCACAAGAATTGCCAAAAATGTAAGCGTTTTTTTCATTTATCATTCTCCAATTTTAGTTATCATCCATTTTTAAAGCGGCAATAAAAGCACTTTGTGGAATTTCCACATTACCAAATTGACGCATACGTTTTTTACCAGCTTTTTGCTTGTCTAAAAGTTTGCGTTTGCGACTAATGTCACCACCGTAACATTTTGCCGTAACGTCTTTACGCATGGCCGAAACGGTTTCGCGGGCAATAATTTTGCCCCCAATTGCAGCTTGAATAGCAATTTTGAAAAGCTGCTTAGGAATTAGGTCTTTTAGTCGAGAACAAAGGCCACGGCCACGACTTTCAGCACGTCCTTGATGCACAACCATGGAAAGCGCATCAACTGGCTCACCATTGACCAAAATATTTACTTTAGCTAAATCACCTTCACGATATTCCTCCATTTGATAATCAAACGAAGCATAACCACGGCTGAGAGATTTTAAACGATCATAAAAATCAAACACAATTTCGTTTAATGGCAGAAGATAGATAACCATGGCGCGATTTCCAGCATAAGTTAAATCTATTTGCTCACCTCTACGGTCAGTGCACAAAGTTAGAATTGCCCCTAAGAATTCATCTGGGACCATAATCGTTGCACGAATCCAAGGCTCTTCGATATGGTCAATGCGCACCACATCCGGCATATCTGCTGGATTATGTAGTTCAAGCGTTTGCCCTGTTTTTAAGTGCACCCTATAAATGACGCTGGGGGCAGTCGTGATTAGATCCAGGTTAAACTCACGTTCTAAGCGCTCTTGAATAATTTCAAGGTGTAAAAGCCCCAAAAAACCACAACGAAATCCATAGCCAATAGCAGCAGAGGTTTCGGCTTCAAAATGGAAACTCGCATCATTAAGGTGCAGTTTAGCCAGGCTATCACGCAAGTGTTCAAATTCTGCAGCATCGGATGGGAAAAGTCCGCAAAACACCACGGGAACCGATGGTTTGAAACCAGTTAATGGCTCTAGGGTTGGTTTTCTTTCATCTGTAATAGTATCGCCAACCTTACAGTCAGAAACACTTTTAATGCTGGCCGTAATAAAACCAATCTCACCTGGTTTAAGCTCGGTCAGTAACACTTTTTTAGGAGTGAAAACACCAACCCGATCAACATCGTAAACTGCCTTGGCATTCATCATTTTGATCCGTTGTCCTGGCTTTAAAATGCCTTCCATAATTCTGACAAGAATCATTACACCAAGATAAGGATCATACCAGCTATCAACCAACATAGCTTTTAATGGCTTTTTAGCCGCGTCATCGTCTTCAAAATTACGCGGAGGAGGCAGGCGGTGCACAATTGCTTCTAAAACATCTTGAATACCAAGGCCAGTTTTAGCAGAAATTAAGATAGCGTCTGATGAATCTAAGCCAATAACATCTTCTATTTGTTGCTTAATCCGCTCAGGCTCAGCAGCTGGCAAATCAATTTTATTTAGAACAGGAACTATTTCATGATTATTATCAATCGCTTGATAAACGTTGGCCAGAGTTTGCGCTTCAACCCCTTGGCTTGCATCAACAATAAGTAACGATCCTTCGCATGCAGCCAATGAACGGCTGACTTCGTATGCAAAATCTACATGCCCTGGGGTATCCATAAGATTTAGAATATAGGTTTCCCCATTCTTAGCCGTATATAACAAACGCACAGTTTGTGCCTTAATAGTTATGCCACGTTCACGTTCTATATCCATAGAATCTAGCATTTGTTCTTTTAAATCGCGCAGCTCAACCCCACCGCAATATTGGATAATGCGGTCAGCTAAAGTTGATTTTCCATGATCGATATGCGCAACGATCGAGAAATTTCGAATATTTTTCACTTTGATGATATTAATAATAAAAACAAGATAATACTAAGGCCTTGCAGCATTACACGCAAGCGCATAAGGCGGTTACTTGATGCTAATCGTGTTGATGACTTCGAAAACATAGTGCCAAGACCAAGCCCCAAAACAATTACTGTGGCCCCAACTGAACAAAAAAATAAAATTTCTATGACCTTATGCATGGCTTTGACTATAAACTAATTTCACAAATTTATTAAATGACATTTGCCACTCGTTAATTAAATTACAAAATTTATTAAATTTGAGAAATTTATGCAAAAAAATTATATATATTTTGATCTCTTAGATTTTATGTGCTAGCGTACTGACATAAATCTACGAATTTAAAGAAGTTATGTCATTAGCGGAAAAACAATTGGCAAGCGACTATCAAGAGGTTAGAACAGTGGTACAAACAAAATCACAACTACAAGCATGGTTTGTTCTCGCTTGCTGTTGGTCATTCTATCTATATGAATATATTTTGCGCGCCTCTCCAGGTGTGATTGCTAACAAATTAATGGCTGATTTTGCAATTTCCGGGGAATCAGTTGGTTTTTTGATTGCCTTTTATTATTTTGCTTATGTACCACTACAAATTCCATGCGGAGTAATTACCGACAAATTTGGCCCCCGCAAAGTTGTAACTACTTCAGCTCTCCTTTGTGTCCTTGGTACAGTTATTTTTGCAGAAAGCACATCTCTACCACTTGCCCAGCTCGGAAGATTTTTAATTGGAGCTGGATCAGCTTGCGCCTATATTTGTTGTTTAAAAATTGCTTCTGTGTGGTTTGATAAATCAAAATTTGCTTTTATTGCTGGTATTTCCATGATGATGGGCACCTTTGGCGGTATGTTTGGTGGAGCACCATTTGCACGCCTTTCAAATGTCCAAGGATGGCGCTCAGCCATGCTGATTGCAGCAGCAGTTGGTCTTATTGTTATGTTAATAGCTTGGATTGTCGTAAAAGATCGACCAGCACACAAAGTGGCACAAGTTTCAGAAGGAAACCTTTTGGATGGACTAAAAATTATTGCTGCTAAACCACAGAGTTGGTTAGTTGGATTATATAGTCTAATGATGTTTCTACCTTTGTGTGTTTTTGCTGAATTGTGGGGCACACCATACTTAATGCAGCGTTTTGGCATTAGCAATGAAATTGCTTCGTACGGAGGAATTATGGTGCTAATCGGGTATGCTATGGGATGTTCTGTAAGTGCAAAATTATCAGATTACTGGCAGAGCCGCAAAAAGGTTATGTCTTTATCAGTTACTTGGACATTTATTGGTTTTGCTATTGTTTTATACGCTCCAGGACTTTCTTTTTATGGCGTACTCGCTGCTATGTTTTTATCTGGAATTGCTTCTGGTTTTTCAATTTTGTACTTCACTACGGTTCAAGAAAATAACCCAACAAAATACAGTGCAACATCTGTAGGGTTTACCAATGCCTTGTGCATGGCAAGTGGTTTCATATTTCAACCATTGCTTGGTAAGTTACTTGATTATTCTTGGAATGGTAGTTTTGGAGCTGATGGTGCACCTTTATATACCCTTGAAGATTATCAATTTGCGCTGTCTGCAGTACTTTTTGCATTCTTACTTGGCAGAGTGCTTATGTTCTTTATCAAAGAAACTTATCGCCAAGACTAACCAAAAATAAGCTTTACCAGGTACGAAAAATTTTAGCTGCTCTGGTAAAGCTGTGTTATATGTTTATTTTGGCATCAAAAACTTTTAATCATGGAGGGGGTATATAAGTGACTACAGAAACAAACACATGTGTTTATAGTCAAGACAAATGTAACACTTCTGTACCAATAAAAGCTTGGGTCATTCTTAGTTGCGCCTGGGCATTTTACCTATACGAATATGTTTTACGTGTAACACCCTCAGTTATTACTAATCAATTAATGTCACAGTTTAATATTACTGCTTTTTCTGTTGGTTCACTTGCTTCAGTTTATTACTGGTCATACGTACCATTGCAAGTACCTTGTGGTGTAATTGTTGATAAATTAGGACCAAGAAAAGTCGTAAGTTTTTCAATTATACTTTCCGTAATGGGCACCATTTTATTTTCTCAAAGCAATTCATTAGCAATAGCTTACATAGGAAGATTTACAGTTGGCGCAGGCGCTGCATGCGCATACCTTTCTTGCTTAAAAATAGCATCTGATTGGTTTAAACCATCACATTTTGCCTTTATCGTTGGTGCCTCAATGATGGTGGGAACCTTAGGCGGTGTGTTTGGCAGTAAACCATTTGCAATACTAGTTAACGCGTATAAATGGCGTCCTGCAATGTTAATAGCCGCAGCAATAGGAGTAGCCGTTTGTTTTATTTGCTGGTTTGTTATGCAAGATAGACAAACTCAGGTTGAAAACCTAAAGCACAATGAATCTTCGCTACTTGAAGGCATTAATGCAATTGCAAAAAAACCACAAAATTGGCTAGTAGGTTTGTATGGATGCATGGTTTATATTCCTTTAGCAGCATTCGCTGATTTATGGGGAGTGCCATATTTTATGCAGCGCTTTTCCCTAAGCAATGAGGAAGCTTCATATGGATCAATCGTTGTCTACATTGGTATAGCCTTGGGATGCTTTTCAACTTCGTACATTTCAAAAAAATTACGTAGTCGTAAAAAGGTAATGGCATTTTCTTCAACTTCCACATTTTTAGGATTTTTAGCAGTTTTGTACCTACCCAATCTTTCCTATAACACGGTAGTTTGCTTACTTTTAGCAACTGGAATTTTATCAGGATTTTCAATTATATATTTTGCTATAGCAAAAGAAAGCAATTCAATTAAATACACCGCGACCACTGTAGGTTTCATTAATGCTCTTTGCATGACGTGTCCAATTATTTTCCAACCTTTGCTAGGTGGATTAATTGATTACTCTTGGAATGGATCGTTTGACCTAAACGGTTCGCCAGCATACACTACAAAAGACTACGAATTTGCTTTAGGTGCTGTTTTAATTGGCCTGCTTATTGGTAGAATACTGGTATTTTTTATTGATGATACTTATGCAAAATCTGAGGAGAAGATAAGTGAATCTGTCTAGTATGCTAAATACAAAAAAACATAAAATTCAACAGCCAACAAATACAAATCGCAAACCCTCAAGAATTAGTGCATGGGCCGTATGGGTAGCTGCGGGTTTATTTTATTGCTATGAAGTTATCTTACGCGCTGGACCAGGGGTAATGACCCAAGGAATATCAGACACATTCACAATTGATGCTACTGGATTAGGCTTATTAACATCATTTTATTATTATGCCTACGTACCTCTGCAGATTCCTAGCGGTATGTTACTTGATAAAATTGGACCACGAGCTGTTATTACAATTTCAAGTATATTGTGCACTGTTGGAACATGGTTGTTTGCTACAACGGACAATCTTCACGTAGCACAAATGGCAAGATTCATTTTAGGAGCCGGTTCTGCCTGTGCCTTTATAAGCTGCCTAAAAATAGCCAGTGAATGGTTCTGTTCCACTCGTTTTGCATTTATTGCTGGCCTTACAAATATGCTGGGAACACTAGGGGGAACCTTTGCTGCAGTACCTTTATCCATACTGGTTAACCATGCAAGTTGGCAACAAGCAACCTTGTGGCTAGCCTACGCAGGCGTGGGAATAACTTTAATCTCTTGGCTTTTAATTCGTGATAAACCAGAAAAGCACCCTTCAAAACAAAACTTACCTACACAAACTGTAGGGATACGAAAAGCACTGTCTGTTCTTTTATTAGATAAGCAAATTATTTTAGCAGGAGCAATTGGTGGCTTAATGTATGTACCAATTTCATC
The DNA here is from genome assembly GCA_026400695.1 of Pseudomonadota bacterium. Taxonomy (GTDB): domain Bacteria; phylum Pseudomonadota; class Alphaproteobacteria; order Paracaedibacterales; family CAITNM01; genus CAITNM01. The sequence goes on along the minus strand of JAPLON010000118.1, from coordinate 4,439 downwards.
CTTTGCTGAATTGTGGGCGGTACCATTTTTAATGAGCTCTCTAAACCTTAATAACGAATGGGCTTCATTCGGTAGTACTATGGTATTCATTGGTATGGCTGTTGGCAGTCCACTGGTTGCAAAGTTAGCGTTTAAGCAAAAAAGCTATATCAAATTGATGAAACTATCAGCAATCTCAAGTGCTCTTTTCTTTTTGATTAGCTCATATGCTAAATCTATTGGTTATTTTCAAAGTGTGGCAACACTTTTTGTAGGCGGACTATGGTTAGGTGGCCAGGTATTATGCTTTAGCATAGTTAAAGAACGAGTACCAAACCAAATAAGTGGAACAGCGATGGGATACACTAATGCTCTGGTTATGCTTAGTGGTGTAATTTTTCTACCTCTTATGGGCTGGATTCTAGATAAGAGCTGGTCAGGCTCATTTGATAATTTAGGTGTACGCATCTATTCAGCCGATGATTATCAGCAAGCAATATTTGCAGTTCCTGCTTGCTTAATTATTAGCTGGGTACTTTTGAATTTTTGCAAAGATACTCACCCAAAAGCCGATTAAAAAGATAATTCGTGCGAATGGGTGAGTTTTTTAGACTAGCACTTTTTCAAGTTCAAAAGACAAGATAAGACAACGGCTAATAATACAGCAATTAACTGGGCTGCTGCAAACAACCATAATTGCTCTAGCGCCCAACCCCCGTGCACTACTGCAACACCAATACTACGAGCCAAGTTAACCGATGTATTTGTAACAGGAATACTCACTAAATGAATTGTAAATAAGGTAGCACCAACACAAAGTCCAATAGCATCTACTGAAAATTCTTTACTTGTTGTGCCTATCACCACTAATAGCAAAATAGTTGTCATAACCACTTCTGTAATTAAGCAGCTAATCATTGAATAGTTGCCAGGAGAGTGTTCAGCAAATCCGTTACATGCAAAGCCTGAAACCAAACTAAATTCAGTATTTCCTTGTGCAATTTGTAAAAGAATAAAGCCATCAATTATTCCGCCAATTATCTGAGCTGCAATGTATGGGACAACATTACAGGACGAAATTTTCTTTGAAAAAGCTAAAGCAAGTGTCACAGCTGGATTAAGATGACACCCTGAAATTGGTCCCAACCAATACGCCAAAAACAATAAAGCAAAACCAAATGCAAAAGATACTCCGACAAAACCAATATGTGAACCAGCAAGCACAGCACTTCCACATCCAATAAGAACTAACAGGCAAGTGCCTAAGCTTTCGGCAATATATTTATTCATAAACTTCCTTTCATAAAATTACGATCAGTAGATAAAACTACTGTATAATCGTAAGTTTTATTAAATATTTAGTCAAATTGTACAAAATATTTTCTACCAACCATTTCTTCTATCCCAGATTTTTATGAGTTGAGCCAAAAGAAATTTATTAAAATAACGAACGGCTAAACTTGTACCTAAATCCTTGCTAGTTTATAAAAATTTTAGCATTGTAGAGATGAAAGAATGGTGGAGCTTATGATCACGAAAATCTGGTTGAGTTTTTTGTATTCTTGCCAAGGAATTAAAGCAACCTTTTTAAAGGAGTACTCATTTCGTCTAGAGATAATAGCAATACCATTTTTATTACCAGCTCTTAGCTTTTTAGACATAAGCACTTTTCGTAAACTAATAATGGTTGCAACATACCTTCTGGTTCCTTGTATAGAACTTATAAATAGCGCAATTGAAAAACTTGCCGACCGCTTAACAACAGAGCATGACTTAATAATTCAATTTGTAAAGGATGCGGCTTCTGCTGCAGTAATGGTGGGGATTATATTTGTTGCTCTTATCTGGATTGGTTGCATATGGTTTTAAATCAAAATTTAATTTGTGCTGCACTAATTTGCTTTGGGATTTTTCTGCCTGATTTATATTTGGGTTATTTCCTTAAAATGCTAAGTTGCACAGTTCCGCTTGCAGCATTAGCTAGTGTAATGGGAATTTCAGCAGTACTGACTATGGTTAAAAGCCGAGGATTTTTATTGGTAATTGTTGTCATTATTACTATAACCCAAGGAATTCAGCTTAATCACTGGGCTTATTTTGGAGCGCCTATTCATAGTCAGGATATCAATAAAGCTTTCAGTGAATTTGATGAAATTTTTGAAACAGGATCATCTCTTGCGAATACCTTATGGCCGGTATGGCTAGCACAAGCGTTATCATTAGCTCTGTTGATTTATGGAACTATCCGCATTAAAAAATGCCGCCATTTTCCTTTTATGTGGATTCTAGTGATATTAGTGTTAGCAATAAACCCAGTGCTATCGTATATAAGAGGACCTCAATTTTTTCATAACAAACCAACTGCAAGTACAATTCATAATACTCTAAGATCTTTTTCTGATTGGTTGGTCAACTCACAAACCTCTGTTCATAATTTTGGTTATAAACCTTATGAAATTACTTACGGACAACCAAAAATAAAAAACGTAGTACTGATTATGGGGGAAAGCCAGAGCAGCCGTTACATGCAGATGTATGGCTATAAGCAAGCCAACACCCCATTTTTAGAAAAATTAAAGAGCGACCATAATTTTGCCTATACAAAAGGAATATCAACTAGCCTTGCCACAATAGAAGCATTGCAACTGTTTTTTAATAATTTTCACAATCCAGGTTTTATTGACCTAATTAGAAATAAATCTGCTAACTTATTTCGCTTAGCTCGCCACCAAGGTTACAAGACTTTTCTAATATCCGCGCAAGGTGAAGGTCTTTTCCACGAAACTGGCACGCAATTTATGGATTACTTCAGCTTTAAAAAAGACATACTAAAATCTTTAAAAGAAAAAGGTGACGAGGCGTTGATTGATGTATTAGCTGAAATGAAATTTAGCGATAAAAACTTTATTGTTATTCACTTGCGCCACATTCATGAACCATTTGGTGAATATGCAAAGTATCACCCAGAATTAGCAGAAAGTATTTCAAAAGAGTCAAGAGAAAGCAAAACACAACATGAATATTCTAATGCCATTGCTTACCATGATAATTGGGTAAAGCAATGTGTAACATGTATTAAAAAAATTCTACCTGATGACACTATCATTATTTTCACCAGTGATCATGGAGAACTGGTAGGAGAAAGAGGGTTATTTGGCCACAACCTAATGCAACCAGAAGTCGTTGATGTGCCTGTGTGGTCTTATGCAATTAACGCAGATCTTTGTTTGAATAATTATCTAAAATCGCAACCAGTTTGCAGCCATTACGATTTAGGTAAACAAATTGCAAATTTATTTGGAGCCCACATTCATAATCCCAATGAACACCCTAATCTGCAATATGTTCATGGTACAGAACTACATAAAAATTACCCGGTAATGCCTTGGAAAAAAACAAAGAAGGGCGCAGAATTTTTAAAAATTGAACTCGCTGATAGACAAATAGATAAAAAATCACATTAAGACCTATCAATATCTAAAAATTTAACGGTTAATACTTCCTTAAAACACCTGTGTTAGGTTATAGTTACGCACCTCGTTAAGATATTTTAGATATGAAACATAATTTTTTAGAAACCATTACCGGAGCTGTAGTTTTACTAGTAGCAGGGATTTTCTTTGCCTTTGGTTACCAGTTCTCAAATTCTTCCCGCACAGAGACTATAAAGATATCTGCAGTGTTTGACCGTGCTGATGGTATTGCAGTAGGTAACGATATTCGCATGGGAGGAGTTAATGTTGGTCACGTTTCTAGCATGGCAATCGACAAAAGTAATTTTAAGGCTATAGTTAGCTTTGATATAGATGCATCATTAAAAATCCCAGCAGACAGCTCTGCAGAAATTTCAAGTGAAAGCCTAATGGGCGGTAAGTACATAAATATTTCTCCAGGTGGAGAGGATGATGTTCTGAAAAACGGTGGGGTTATTAAGCTGACTCAATCATCAATAAGTTTCGAGAATCTACTTAGCAAATACATTTTTGGCCAAGATAACAACAATAGCAAAAAATAAGTATTATGGCTGTTGCTCTACTTAGACTAAATAAAGCATGCGTTCGTTTTAGTGGTACGCCTGTTTTTGAAAATCTGACTGCACAAATACTGGAAGGTGACCGCATTTGTTTAGTTGGTAGGAATGGTTGCGGAAAATCAACTTTACTCAAAGCCCTAGCAGGTATTTACGAACTAGATGATGGTGATTACTTTGTGCTCTCAAACCAAAAATTAGTTTACCTTGAGCAAGACAAAGACTATCCTCCAGATATTTCAGCAATTGATTTATTAGAAAGTTACGGAGCTGAACCTTATGAAGCACGCACGATTTTAGATAAACTAGGAGTTGATCCTGATAGTGTTCTCAATAACGCCTCAGGCGGGCAACGCAGGCGTTTTAATCTAGCAGAATGCATTGTTAAAAAGCCCTCAATTCTTTTACTTGATGAGCCGACTAACCATTT
>JAPLON010000060.1:2578-3162 GCA_026400695.1 Pseudomonadota bacterium | reverse complement strand
TGCGTAAATGGGCGCTTGCAGTCCTGGTGAAGCTGAAAGAAAAGCCAGAACAGTCAATTAAATCGCTCATGCGCAAAAATGCTATGTCCTTCAAATACCTCACCTCATCTGTCAAGAAAATTCTTCATGCGTAGGCCCTGTGATTCAGTTGCACTTAACTTGACGGTGCCAACTACTATCTATAAAATGTATGTTTTTATGCTTTGGGTATTTATTTTGTGGGCAAGTTTAGATGATGGTTGTTATGAAGATTTTTGGCGTTGTTAAAAGGTCAGCAATTTCAAAATCTTTTGATGAAGAAATATATCATGAAACTAACTATGAAGAAATCGATTTCACAGCTGCTCCACAGTTTTTTTGAGCCGGACCGAAAGCTCCAATATTACCTCTTTGTTGTTATGAGGTTGATTTAGCAGCTTCGGAATTAAGGTTAGCACTTGTAAGATTAAATTCTTTGAGCAGCTTATATATAGTAGACCTACCAATCTTGGCTTGTTTTGCTAAGGCGGTCGCACCCATTCCACTGGTGTAAAGAGAGACTATTTTTTCTCGGTCAATTTTGCGCTTGCGACCAAACTTTATGC
>JAPLON010000060.1:962-2539 GCA_026400695.1 Pseudomonadota bacterium | reverse complement strand
GCGTTCCGCTGTCGCGACAGCGGATAAAATCGTAACCACCATTTTCCCCATGGTTCCTTCCGTACTAATGGCATCATCAAGGAAACGAATACCAACGCCGATTTTATCAAATTCGTTAATTAGTTGAATCATATCTGCGGTATCTCGCCCAAGCCTATCTAATTTTTTGACTAAAATGACGTCATGCTCTTCAACTTTTTGCCGTAAGATGGTGAGTCCGTCTCTTATCGTGTTACTGCCGGTGGCAATGTCGGTAAAAATGCGACTTTCTTTTACCCCAGCTTCTTTCAAAGCTTTAACTTGAATATCAAGAGATTGTTGACTAGTTGAAACACGGGCATAACCAAAGAGTCGCATGAGGTATTATGTCTCCTAAATCGATTAATAGAATTAGTGTCTACTAATATGGTGTATTGCGATATAATAAACAATGTATCAGATGGATTTTCAGCTGTCTACTAATTTATAAATTAGCAGACAGTGATAAACACACAAAGGTTTTAGGTGTCCAAGCATAATTTAACAAATTAGTACCTTGTATACTAATTTACATGTATAATGAATAATAAACAGAAAAACTGTGCCTTATGACCCAGGTTAAACGTCAACAAATTGTTGAAGAAATCCAATTTGCCTTTAAAGTAACACCGGTTTGTGGATTGATTGGTCCGCGTCAGTGCGGAAAAACTACAACTGCAAAAGAGATTGCGCATCTTTATCCTGGTGCTGTTCATCATTTTGATCTTGAAGATGAGCGTGATCAGAATAAGATGCGCGAACCGTTGTTGGTTTTAGAAAATCTTGAAGGCTTAATTATCATTGATGAAATTCATCATGTTCCAGATCTGTTTAAATCTTTACGGGTTCTTGTAGATCAGAAAAAAAATAGAAAATTCCTTGTTTTAGGTAGTGCCTCTCAAGAACTTTTGAAGCAGACATCTGAAAGTCTTGCAGGACGGATTACCTTCGTTGAAATGACCCCATTTCACTTAAGTGAAATAAAATCAAGCGAGCAACTTCACATACGTGGTGGTTTTCCCTTATCCTACCTTGCTGAATCAGAAGAGATCAGCGTGGCTTGGAGAAAGGGTTATATCAAGACATTTCTGGAGCGAGATATTCCAAGTTTAGGCTTTCAACTTTCTCCTCAAAATTTAAGAAGATTTTGGACAATGCTTGCTCACTATAATGGGCAGATTTTCAATGCTTCAGAAATAGGGACTTCGCTTGGTATCAATTATAAAACAGCGCAACATTATCTAGACATTTTAGAATCAACCTTCATGATCCGACGCCTAACACCATGGATAGCAAATATCAAAAAACGCCAGGTAAAATCTCCAAAGATCTATTTTAATGATTCTGGCTTGCTGCATACTCTGCTGGGTATCCAAAATCATGATGATTTGACTGGGAACCCAAAACTGGGTGCTTCGTGGGAAGGCTTTGCGTTAGAGCAAATTATCCGTACCTTGAAGGCTGATAAAGAGAGTTGTTTTTATTGGCGCACCCAAAATGGCGCTGAGCTTGATCTGATTATACTAGAAAATGGCAAAATGCACGGATTTGAATTCAAG
>JAPLON010000060.1:0-923 GCA_026400695.1 Pseudomonadota bacterium | reverse complement strand
TTCAAAGCCTAGCCTAACAAAATCATTACATTATGTTTTGGAAGACTTAACGCCTGCTACAGTGACAATTATTGTGCCTGGAAACGAAGAGTACTTAATACATGAAAAAGTCAGAGTTTGTGGTTTGACAAAGTTTTGCCAAGATTCAGCAGTTGTTAACTAAGGGTCTATGAGTCTATCTAGAATATGTCATGAAATCCAAAAACGGACTCTAAATCAACACATTTAGGAGGGTAGGGCGCTTCGCCTTAGGGTATACTCTAAAATTACATCTCTAATCTCTTTTAGGGATTATCATCCTACCAGCTTAAGTTCATCGTGTTTAGTTGAAGGTGGTGTTTGGACTGGATGGTGCTTTTGGTTTTCTATTTTTTCAAAGTGAAGTGTTCCCCAGTAAAAACCTAGGGTTACAGGAAGAGTAATTATCCACAATCCATAGTGACCAAACCATTCTGTGAAATACACGAGCCCAAAGGAAACTATGCAATACATAAGGGCTTGGGCAATTGCATACGTCATGCTTGTCATTCTAAACCGTTTATAGACGGGGAAATGAGCATAAAATATTCCACCTGCAGGAATATAACTGAGAGCAAAAAAGATGAATAAACTTTGAATAAAAAAGAGCTGCCAGGAATTACTAATTAAACCTATTACCCAAGGAAAACAAAGCGATACAGCAAGTACTATAGCTGCTCTCAGTTTTAAAAGAGCCAAAGGGTATATTTTTATGCTGAGCAGAGTAAATGTTATACATGATAGTAACTGTACGAGCCCAACCATGTAAATAAAAATGCAAAAGTGCACCAGCTAACAGTGGTGCACCCCCAAAAATTTCAAAGTAAAAGTGCACCACTGTTGGTAGTTCAACCATTAAAATGATCCCGCCTGCTCAAGCATCGGAGGGATAGGAAGGTGTACAA
>JAPLON010000126.1 GCA_026400695.1 Pseudomonadota bacterium | reverse complement strand
TTGGAAACTCCCTAAGGGTATGGAAATAGAGTTTTTAAAATGGCCACCGTTACAAAATTTAAATTTACAAGGACATGTATATAAGGGTTACGAGGGAAAAATTTATGTGTGTGGCTCTATAGCCATTGAAAATGATGCTTTAAAAAAACTTTCGAGCCAAGATATTCAGGTTGAAGTAAGTTATATCGTTTGTGAGAAACTTTGTAATCCGGAAAAAACCGTTCAAAATATAAAATTTGTAGACCTTACCACTTGGAATGATCTTCCAAAACCTTGTAAGTCATTAAATTTTTTCACCTTTAACACCTTACTGATGTTTGTTTTTGCATTAATCGGTGGGGCTTTGCTTAATCTAATGCCATGCGTTTTGCCGATTTTGTCACTAAAGGTTATGACAATTGCTCAACATGCTCATTCTAAAAAATTGAAAACAAGTGCTTTATTTTTTACTGCTGGTACTCTTTTGAGTTTTTGGGTGTTGGCTGGGCTATTGCTGGCATTTCGTGCAGCTGGACATCAGGTGGGGTGGGGGTTCCAATTGCAATCACCAACTGTGGTTACAGCGCTTATATTTATATTTTATGGGTTTGCTCTTAATTTATTTGGTGTGTTTGAAATAGGTACATCCTTTACAAAATTGGGCGGTAGGGCGGGCGATTCAATGTCACCTATTGGTAGTTTTTTTCATGGGGTTTTGGCATGCATTGTGGCTACTCCATGTTCGGCTCCTTTTATGGGGGCATCAGTTGGTTTTGCTTTAACTCAAGGTCCATTACATGGTTTTGTAATTTTTACAGGATTAGCATTAGGGCTTTCCGGTCCGTATTTATTGGTGTGCCTAAATCCTAAGATTGCTAAGTTTTTACCAAAGCCTGGGGCTTGGATGAATAATTTTAAGATCATTTTAGGATTTGGAATGGCTGCATCTGTTGTTTGGCTTATGCATGTGTTAGCTGAGCAAATTGCCGTTGCGGAATTCTTGAATGTCTTAGTGGCGTTATTCGTTGTTAGTATTGCTTGTTGGATTTATGGCGCCTTTTCCACAATGAATCGCGCTATTTTTGTGCGAATTTTTGCCGCATTCATTTCTTTGGGTTTGGTTGTTGGTGCTTATATATACGCAACTAAACCAATTGAAAGTGCTGAGAGCGAGAAATGGCAGCCATATAGCGCTAAGCTTGTTGAAGATTTGCGTAAAACATCACCTGTATTGATTGATTTTACTGCCAAGTGGTGTATTACATGTCAGGTTAATAAGCGCTTGGTTTTAAATACTAAAAAGGCTCATAAGCTTTTTGAGTCTAAAAACGTACAGCTGGTTAAAGCTGATTGGACCAATTATGATTCAGCCATTACCAAAGCGCTAGAGCAATATGGCAGAAGCAGTGTTCCTCTGTATGTTTTGTTATTTCCAGATGGTACCCATAAAGTTTTGCCAGAATTACTAAGCTTTAGTATCCTTAAGGAAGCGTTAGCAGATTTGGAATAAAATCTTAATAAGCTATTAGGTAGTCATAGAATTATGAGTGATCATTTAACCCAAAACCAGTCGAGTTTGCAGAATCATCCTTACCATTTGGTGGATCCAAGTCCATGGCCATTGGCATCATCCATGGCAGTGCTTGTGCTTGCGGTAGGGGCAATTTTGTTTATGCATAATATTGACCACTGGGTGTTCATTTTAGGATTCATATTAATTGCTGGTTGTTTTATCGGTTGGTGGAGAGATGTTTTAAAAGAGGCTAATACCAAGGGGGTGCACACTAAGGCTGTACAAAATGGTTTGAAGATTGGCATGGTGCTATTTATTGCTTCTGAAGTTATGTTGTTTGCGGCTTTTTTTGGCAGCTACTTTTATGTTTCTATGAATCTTCCGGGATTTGAGAATTTCCAATGGCCGCCAAAGGGGATTATTCCGCTTGATCCTTTACATTTACCTTACTTAAATACGCTTATTCTATTGTTATCTGGCACCACCCTTACCTGGGCACACCATGAATTACTGATAGGGCAGTTTTCAAAGGTTACCAAAGCTTTGCTCTTAACGGTGATATTGGGGCTGATATTCTCGTTTGTGCAAATTTTTGAATACGTACATGCCTCATTTGCTTTTAAAGATGATTATTGTATCTTCATTACCAAGAAAGCAGCACCACATTTTGCTAAAAAAATTAATGCAACAAGTTGGCGACATGAATGTGTTGAGGTATGGGAATCTACAG